>JAULUH010000465.1:0-5385 GCA_032111745.1 Anaerolineae bacterium
CTGGCCCGTGCTACAGCCGACGCCCTGGGTCGCCGGGCCGCTTATCAGCGCATATCGGCTGAGCGATACGACCTGGTCGCAGAGATCGAGCGGATCACAGAGGCACTGGCCAGGCTGGAGCTAGACGAGGACCTATTAATTGCGTTCCGGCGCGGTGCCGCGGCGCTCTCCGAGGGCCGGTTGCCCCTGATCGACGAGACACCTCACCCCTACGCCTGCCGGACCTGCGGCACCCTGGTGTTGGGCGCCGTCACGGAGAAATGCCCCACCTGTGGGGCGTGGCCGGACACGTTTCAGTGGTTTCCTCCCGTCTATTGGCTCGAGGCCCTCGATCCTCCTGCGGCCCTGGCAAAACTGCGCCAGACGCCCCTGGAGGTGGCCGCCCTCCTGGAGGGGTTGTCGGAACGGGACATGACCCGGCAGCCACAGGATGCCGGCTGGACGATCCGGCACATCCTGGCCCATTTGCGGGACGCGCAGGGCGTGCTGGAGTTTCGCCTGGACCTGTTCCTGAAAGAAGAGCATCCGGTGCTGGAGTCCAAGGCGGTCTTCGAATGGGCGACCAGGGAAGCTGAGCGCCCGCCTACCACTCTTGAGATCTTTGCGGATTACCAGGCCACGCGTGCCAGACTGCTCACCAGGCTGGCGGAGCTCCCCCTGGCGGATTGGTGGCGCACTGGCCACCACCAGGAGTTTGGCACGGTGACCCTGGGGCAGCAGGTGAGCTATTTCGCATCCCACGAGCTGACGCACCTGCCCCAGATCGAAGCGCTGCGCGATCAACTGGCTGCGGGCGACTAGGGCTATCCAGGGGGCAAGGAAGAACCCCCCGAAAACCGACAAAAGTCGAAGACAGGGTTTCATCCATGATGTAATACTGGAGGCAGAACGGCCGGCCATGCATGGCCTGTTGGTGCTTGCATGAGCCGGCAGGGTTGGCGGTCACGTCGTGTGGCATGCCAGATGAACATAATCTGCCAAGAGGAGAAATCCATGAACCGCATCTTTGCTCGAATCGCCGCTCTGCTGGCCTTCATCATCGGGGCCATGGCCGTCGTTGCGGGTGGCCGGGTTCTGCTGGGTACGGACCCCGGCTATTTTGTGATCAACTGGCTGCCGGTCTTTAATTTCGTCGTAGGCGTGCTGACGGTGCTGGTGACTGCCCCGCTGATCTGGCGCGGGAGCCGTTACGCCCTGCCGGCTGCCCTGGCCACCTTCGGCGCCCACGCCGTGGTGATGCTCATCCTGCTAACCGCTAGCCGCAACGCCGTGGCCACGGAAAGCATCGTGGCGATGACCGTTCGGCTCGCGGTCTGGCTGGTGATCCTGGGCCTGATGTTCCTGCAGGGGCGCAAAGACAGGCAACTCACCCCAGCCTGAAAGGAGAGCGCTATGACTGAGAACGGCAAACGGAACTACCTGTTTATCATCAACGACGCGCCCTACGGCAACGAGCAACCCTACAACGCGCTGCGGCTGGCCATGGCCCTGGCCAAACAGCCGGAGGCCAGTGTGCAGGTGTTCCTGATCGGCGATGGGGTCAGCTGCGCCATCAGCGGCCAGCAGACTCCGAACGGCTACTACAGCATCGAGCGCATGCTGAAATCCATCGCCCGGCAGGGCCCGGTCGCCACCTGAGGGACCTGCTCAGTTGAAGGGACAGAAGCGGGTAGCATGCAGCTTCTGGCGGCGTGGACGGCGGCCGCTAATCAGGTCCTGGTGTTCTGATCCTTACCAGGAGAAACCGGCCATGGCTGCCTCCTTGCACGATGCCTACGCCGCCGACTACGATGCCCAAATGCAGGCCTACGCCTGCTACCTGCCCGAAGTGCTTTTCGGCCTGTGCTACGAGTACATCCAACCCGGCCAGCGCTTGCTCGACGCTGGAATCGGCAGCGGGCTGTCGGCGCAGCTTTTCGCCCGGGCCGGCCTGGAGGTCTACGGCATGGATTTCTCCCCTGCATGGTGGAGGTTTGCCGGGCCAAGGGATTTGCCGCGGACCTGACGCTGCATGATCTCCAGCACGTTCCCTGGCCCTATCCTCCCCAATGGTTCGACCACCTGGTCTGCTGCGGAGTGATGCACTTCATCCCCGAGCTAACGGCCATTGTGGCTGAGGCGCGCCGCTTGCTCGTGGCGGGTGGCCTCTTTGCGTTCACCACCCGCCTGCCAGCCTCCCCAGGGCTCCACCACCAGCCGTATGAGCAGCACATCGTGGGCGACTTCGAGATCTTCTCCCACACCCCCGCCTACGTGGAAACGCTGCTATCCCACCACGCCTTCGCCCGCCTCAAAACCCAAAAATGCTTCGTCGGCGACGACCAGTTCATCCTCTGGATCGCCGCCATCAGTTCCTGAGCATCAGTTCGCCCGCGTTCTTGCCGGACTGCGCCACATTGTAGAGGCCGGACGGGCCGACCCAATGCCCCGCCAGGTAGAGGCCCCGGGCGAACGGGACCCGCTGTTGCCACCGCTGCGTGCTGGTGTAGCTCCACCCGGCCGGCGCCCCCAGTCGTTCAGGGTGTAGCGATACATGGTCAGCGGAGTGGCGATGTCCAGCGAGACGATATGCTCGCGCAGCCCGGGCATGTAGCTTTCGGCCTGGGCGATAAGCCGCCCGGCGAACTCCTCTTTGAGCCGGTGGTATGCCTCGGTGCGGGCATAGCCCGGCCCGGTCTCCCAGTGATCCCGGTACTCGAAGGTTGCGGGCGCCACGATTTGTAGCCCGAACAGCCGCGTGTCGCCGCGTGTCGCCGCGTGTCGCGTGGAACTCCGGGAACTGCAACGAGATCATCGAGTGCTCCGGGTCGTTGGGCGTCAGCGCGCGGTCGATGTCTGGCGTTTCCGTGTAGTAGGCGTCGATCCGGTCGAAGCCCCACGCTGCCGGGTCTCGATCCAGCACCAGGGAGAGGATGACAAACGTGTCCGACACCGGCGTTTCCGCCAGAAGCTGGCGGAAATCGGCGGGCACCAGCCCCGGGTCGAGGAGGCGGTGGAAAGTCTGCCGGATATCCGCCGCCGCGACGACGCTGCGAGCGGCGACGATCTCGCCATCCTCCAGCGCCACCCCGCGGACCCGGCTCTTCTCCGTCACGATGCGCTCGACGCGCTCCCCATAGCGCATCTCGACGCCGTTGCGGACCGCGGCTGCGGCGAACGCTTCGGCGGCCCTGGTCGCTCCACCCTCCGGAAGGTAATCTTGTGTGATCCTATTTGGATTACGATCTACTTGCCAAACAGCGTTTCCACAAGGGTTTGCTTCGGGAAGTTCAGACGCTCGGCGACATCCCTAAGGATAGCACTCAGTGTGCCAACCCGCAGCGATCCGTGACTTGGCATCGTGACGTGATGCTCGCCCCCCTGGGTCGTGGTCAGGCGCATGTGGCTACCCGTCTGGCGCCAGTGGGTACAAGAATGGAAAGCCGGACGGCGGCAGGTGGGCCGGCTTGATAGCCGGCCCACCTCACAACGTGATCTGCAACCTATCAGTCGTCGAGTGGCCGCAGGTAGTGCCCGAACACCCACTGGGCCACGTGCCTGCCCTGCTGCCGCCCCTCTTCATCCGCGGCGCGAAAATGGAGGCCCTGGTAGATGCGCACGTCGACCATATTCTGGGCCAGGTCGGAGAAGCGGTGATAGGTGCGCGTGTTGGGAACCGCCATCGGGTGCTGGCTGTAGACCGTGAAGGTCTTTTCGTCGGTTCCGAAGAAGAGCTGGGCCGAGCGAGTCACCGCCCCAATGACGTTGTTGGCGCCCGAGGTGTACTCGGGATAGTTCGGATTGTTGAGCAGTGGCTCCCAGGCCGGGTCGCCGGCCGTTTCGGAGTTGCCGTCGTTGTCGCCCTCGCGGATGGCCGTGATCGGCCTCCAGAAGTTGTAGGCTGTCTTGTTGTCCCAGGCGGTGATCATCGAATCGGCGATCGACAGACTGCCGAGGGCCAACAGACGCGCATTGTCGCCGATGTTGTCCGTGTGCTGCGCGGCGATGTCCCGGAGCACCCGGTTGTTCTGGATGAACAGGTTGCCGGCGTAGAAGTAAGAGAGCTGGTCCTGTTCAAGGGTGCGCGCGCTGTTGAAGCGGGCGCCCAAAGCCTTGACCTCCGCGTAGTCACGGGCGTACCTTTTGCTGCTTAGTGGAGGCGGAGCCTTCGCGTGGTACTGGTCTCCGCTCTTCAGCGTGAAGGGCGTAACCGTGCCCAACCACGGAGCCGCCATCGGAGCTTCGGAGGGAGGTGGTCCGGGCTGCAAGGACGGCGTCGGGCGCCAGGCGCCGAGCTCGGTACTGCCGACGAAGGGGGGCGGGAGCGGGTTCGGTACGCGCCCGTCATTGGCCCGCAGGGCGAGGATGCCGGCGGCAGCCGTTGCGCCCACGCTCACCCCAGGGTCGGTCTCAGAAAGCCCGTGAGTGACGAAGTAGTTATGGTAAAGCGCGTCGAGGGAGGCAGCCTGGCCCGGGACGATGCTGACGAGCACGTCGTGTGCAGCCTTGCTGGCAGCCGCCGCCGGCGAGCCAGAGGCTCCCGGGATGCTCATGTGGTATGGTTCGTACTGCAGGTCGATGGCCTGCACCGCGTCGTGGACGGCTACCTGGACCACGGCCATGTCCAGGAACATGACCGGGCCGGGACGCGGAGAGGTCGCGAGCGTCTCTACCGCAATGGCATGCCAATACGTGACAGCGTACGAGTCGTTGCTGGAAGCAGAGTTCAGTGAAACGGTCAGAGCGTGGGCCGAGGTGATGGTCGATGGGCTAATTACAGCCGAAATCACGAGGATGGCCAGGGTTACAGATCGCAACCTATGCCATACTTTCGAGCGTATGCCAACCATTGTGTGTCTCCTTTGTCTGCACTTGAGGTTCCTGATGGTGGCCTGAAGGACCAGGACACCGCTGTACGTCTCGACTCATCCGTTCCGTTCAAGACCTTCCGTCACTCAAGGACCACCACCTCCTCTTTGTTGGCAAGTCTGTCTCTGCTGGTAGGACCTTACTCTCGTGTTCTGTTGGGCTGACCTCTATGGCCCGCGTTGAGCCTGGCCCGGTCATTCCCTCTCATCGCTAGACAGTCGTCGTAGTCGCTAGCCATGCCGTCCTCGTTTACATCGCTTCACCTCCTCCACTACATTCAGTCAGGATAGGAGTTACCCATAGTGTTAATGTCCCAGTGTCTGTTCGCGCCTTGCGTGGTCGTGCCTCAAGACTTCTTCGATGCAGGTGGATACATGTTTATGGCAACCTCCTGCTGGCTGCATCACAGCGCTATCTGGGATGCTCGGGTGGAGTTGTGATCGGTGCGAAATTGCCTTGCATCCGTGACACTAACGGTATACAATCTGCGTTTAACGGGACGAAGTACCTGATTTGTGAGCCTGTTATCTCAAGCTC
>JAULUH010000466.1:0-3392 GCA_032111745.1 Anaerolineae bacterium
AGCTACTGGATCGCGCGGGTCGAGCAGCCCAAGGCCAGGGAGAGGGACAATTGAATGGGGTGTGTTTGAAACTGGTTGATCCCGTCACGCCCGCCAGGGCAGGTGTGACGGGGCCAACCAGTTTCAAATGCACTCTATTGTTTTCTGGATGGGGCGAAAGTTCTCATGCTCTCCAACCGCAAGTCGGGACCATCAATACCCGTTCTCGCAGTACGTGTCGTCCCCGGGCTCGATCAGGTTCGTCGTGTCGAGCTGCGCCGTCGGGGTCTCGTACTTCGGCTCAGCCATCGGCCCGTATACGTTCTGGAGCGGGCCCCACGTGTAAGCCGAGACCTCGCCCATGAACTGCTCGATCTGCGGCGGTTGGCCGTTCGTGCCCTTCTTCACCTTGAGCACCATCAAGTCGGTCGACCAGACGATGTCCTTGCCGAGCGCGGGGTAGCTGCCCTTGGGGAAGTGCTGGCGCACGCTGTGCAGAGCGCACGCCACGATGTCATCGTTTACCGGGAAGTGCGCGAGGACCGCGAGCTGCGGCCGGGGGTCCATCTGGCTCAGCATGGTCCCGAACGCCCCCTGCGGCGTGTGAGCAGACTCCACGATGGCATTCATCTGGTCGAGAGCCTGGTCGAAGCCGGGGGCCGAGCGGTCCGGGAACGTGAGCCCCATGGTCTTCATGACCGCGAGTTCCTGCGCGGGAGCCATCTCGTGGATGAACACATCCACGCCCTGGCCGCCGTTGTGGGCCTGCTGGATGCTGACGGTCTCTGGCCTGGTGTCGCTCGTGTAGATCAGCGACAGGCCGTTCCACTCGAGCTTGTAGCCCATCGAGCCCTTCCGGTAGTGGATCACCGGGAAGTGCGTGATCGTGACGCCGTTGGCCTGGTAGGCGATGTTGCTGTAGTCGGGGTCGCCGTTCCCGTCGAGCCCGGTCTTCGTCCAGTCCAGCTCGATGGGGACGATGGCGTAGCTGTCGTTGGGGGCGTCGTCGCCGACCGGCTTCAGCTCGACGGGCGTGTGCCAATCCTGCTGGGTGGGGACCTGGTACCCCGGGTAGGTGGTCGGCAGGTAGCTCTGTCCTTCGGTGTGCCAGCGCCACGCCTCGCGGAAGTGGCTGCAGAAGGCGGAGACGCCGTCGTCGTAGAGCTCCGGGCTGCCGCCCGGGTTCTCCACGCCCGATGGCCCTTGGCCCCAGATGTACAGCGGCCATTTGCGGTCGAATACCGGCCCAAAGCAGTAGAGGTTCGTGAGATCGGCCATGTGGTCGGCATGCAGGTGCGCGAGAAAGACCTTGTCCATCCGGCTGTACGGGATGCCCATCGCGGCGTAGTTGGCGAGGCACCCGGCGCCGCAGTCGAAGACGAACGAGTCCGTCGCCTTGCCGAACCCGCCGCCGGGATCCTCCTGCCATGGGCCGACCTCGACGAAGATGCTCATCTGCTGCTGGGCCCTGCGGACCGGCGGGCCTCCCATGGTGCCCAGGAACGTGATCCGCATCTCGTCGGCCGCGAGATCCGGCTGCATGTCGGGCCTGAACTTCCTCAGCCTGTTTGGATAGCTGTACCGCTGAGTGGATCTGGGATTCACCGGGTAGTGGCAGGCGTTGTCGTCGCATTGCTGGGGCGGAGGCGCCGTGCCCATCCCAGTACCGGCCACGGCACCCGCGAGCGGCAGGCCGGCCAGAGCCACGCCGGACGCCTTCAAGAAGTCTCGACGGGTCAATACGCTGGACATGGCTTCCTCCATAGACACAGAACCTGCCGGAAGAGCAGGCCAGGCAGCGGCTGGTCATGACCATCAGCCTGTTAGGCATGAAGGTTGGCAATACAGCTCAGCGGAGCAGCACCAGGGGCAGATGGGTGTCGCTTTGATTTGTGGCTGGCCGGGCGCGGGGAGCAGGTGGTCGATGCGGTCGAGCACGCCTGCGGCGCCGGCTCTGCCAGCCCGCCGGCAGCGATCCTGATCAGCCAGAGGCCCAGGCCAGTGCCTCGGCGACCTGGCCAGCGGGGAAGTGCTTCTCCTCGACGCGGGTCAGCGGGCCGCTCAGGCGGGTAAAGAGCTCGATCCATTTCTGGTCGCCCACGAAGGCTGCCCGTCGCAGCTGTTCGTACTCGCCGAAGGAGAACTTGAGATCCTTCTTGACGGCGTCGACATCGCCGTAGAACTCGGTCCCGGCCAGATCAAACACGACGTTGACCTTATCGCCGGTTTTCAGGCGCGGCTCGAGCGTATCGAGAAACTGCTGGTACTCCTGGCCGGAGACCTTGCCACTGAAGTGGACCGCGAGGGTAGACGCAGTGGACTGGGGAAGGACTTCGAACATTTCAAGACCTCCTATGCACGTGCGAAACCTGGCAAACCCCGTATTGGGACATCACCGGGCAGCACTGGCTCGCTGCTGGCAACCTGCTTCGTCCCAATATCTACCCCATTGAAGCACACCAGCGTGGCGAAAACGTGGCCTGGGGCACCTTCAATCCAATCTCATAACAAGAATCTCAAAGAGGGCCAACAGGCCACGATTGCCAGGGTCAAGGCCGGGGTGGGGATGACCGAGCTGTAGCACACCATCCATGGCATTCTCAAGGATGCCGGGCGGCGCAGCTGGCGCGGGCAATCAGGCGAACTCGGCGCGCAGCGCCAACCCGAGCACATGGGATGAGGTCACCGTAGCTGGGACATTTCGACGTCGTCAAGCCGGTAGCTCGCCGGCCGCCTCGAGCTGATCTAGCTCTTCCCATACCTCTTCCATGGTATACGTGGGTGCGCCTGCCCGGATGCGCTCTAACACGTAGCGCGCGTAGGCCGCATCATCTTCCTCCTCCACGCGGGCGATGTAGTCCGCCAGCGCCTGGCGCACCACGTCGGACACCGTCTCGCCGCGCAATGCATCCAGCGACTACTGCTTCGAAGCGTCACGTTCAAGTGAACGAGCGCTATGCCTTGTTCTGTGCTTGCTTCTCGACTCACTTCGCAGCGCTGGCGGGATCACCCAGGTGCATTCGGTGCGGCGCAATCCCATGTCCTGCCAGCGCTGAAACTGCCAGCGCCATCGGGCAAATAGCTCCTGCCCATGCAGCGCCCGGCCATCTCGAAGAGCCTCCAGAACGGTGACATGCTTGTCAACCAGCATCTGCTCCCACTCGGCGCGTGTATAGGTCTGCACCTGTATCGGGGCGAGACGTGGGCGCAGGCGCATCAGCAAGCGAAAACGTTCGCGATGGTTGGCTGGCAGGTCACCACCAATGACAAGGATGTCGATGTCGCTGTCCTGCTTTTGCGCGTTGCGCGCTACCGAACCAAACAGAACAACGCAATCCGGATGGTAAGTCGAGGCCACTGATTGGGCGAATTCTTCAGCCCAGATTGGCAGTTGTTTGGTCGTCAGTATCGAC
>JAULUH010000467.1:0-6267 GCA_032111745.1 Anaerolineae bacterium
CTATCGCCTGGCGCCCGGCGAGTACGAGCGCATCCTAGATGCCTATGACGTGGTCATCTTCAGCGACGTGGAGGCCAAGAACTTCCAGCTCGAGCCCAGCTTCTTCGACCGCAAGCGCTTCGGCACCGAGGTGCTGACCTTCCCGGACCGCGTGCGTCTGACCGTGGACGCGGTGCGGGCCGGCAAACACATGATGTTTCTCGGCGGGTGGCTATCCTTCACCGGCGAGATGGGCAAGGGCGGCTGGAACCGCACGCGGCTGCGGGAGATCCTGCCGGTAAGCTGCCTGGACTACGAGGACCTGGTGGAGAGCACCGAGGGCTTCACGGCCACCGTGACCGGGACCGGGGATGCCGCCTTTGCCGGGATCGACTTCGGCACTTTTCCGCCCATCCTGGGCTACAACCAGGTGCGGCCGCGCGAGGGCTGCGACGTCTTGTTGGCCGTGCGGGAGACGGGAGACCCGCTGGTGGCGGCGGGGCAGTTCGGGGAGGGACGGGTGCTGGCTTACCTTTCTGACCCTGCTCCGCACTGGGGCTGCAATTTCGTGTTCTGGGATCGTTACCCGGCCTTCTGGATCCGTTGCCTGAACTGGCTGCTCCGCTAGTCGAAAGCAGGTATCATGTCTCCTTCACCAGTGCCCCAGGGCTATGTGCGAGGCCCGATCTTCTTCGACGGTGGCGCCGACTACAGCCTCTACGACGACTACGCCCGCAACGCCTTCTGGAACCTGGCCGGGGGCTACGGCGCGCGCATCGTGGTGTTGACCGCCAACGAGGATGCCTCGGACGCGGACTACGGCTACACCAGGGCCTTCACCAGGCTCGAGGCGGCCAGCGCCCAGCTGATCGTGGTGGGCAACCGGGCGGCAGGACGGGCACCAGAGGTGTTGCAGGCCATCCAGGACAGCACCGGCGTGTTTCTCTCCGGTGGCCATCCGCTTCGCTGGTCGACGCGCATCGGGGGCACGCCGCTGGCGACGGCCATCCGCCGGGCCAATGCCGTGGGCAAGACCGTGGGGGCGGTGGGTGGGTCCGCCGCATTTCTCGGCAACCATGTGCTGGTCTATGGGACTGGCTATCCACACCTGGCGCCGGGCCTGGGCCTGAGCAATCGGATCGTGGTGGCGGGGCACTTCGAGGTCGAGGTGCACGGCGAACTGCTGCGCATGGCCGTCGCCACTAACCCCTACCTGGTGGGCATTGGACTGCCCGAGGCTGCGGCCGTTATCCGCCGGGCGGACTCGACACTGGAGGTTGTCGGCCTGGCCGACGTGACTGTGGTCGATGGGCAGGAGATGGCGGCCACCAACCTGGCAGAGTGGCAGCCGGGCCAGGCCTTCGAGGCACCCGGCCTGCGCATGTTCACGGTGCCTGCGGCGCACCGATTCGACCTGGAGACCCGCCAGGTGCTGCCGCCGGAGGTAGACTTGCCACCGCCGGTGCGATATGCCCTGTAGGTGCCACCCCATCCCGTCCCTACTTGGCGTCAGATGGTTTTTCGGCTACAATCGTGACAGTGTCGACGCTACGTAGAAGGACCCATGTATGAGCCTCGGAACCTGGGCCGATGTCGCCCTCCTGTTCATTGCCCTGGAAACACTGGTGGTGGTGGCGATACCCCTGGTGATCTTTGCCCTTCTGGCCCGGGGCATGATGCTGGCCAACCAGAAGATACGCGAGGTCATGCCCACGTTGCAGCTGTATGCCCAGCAGATGGCAGACGGCACCGAGCAGATCAGCGAGCGCATCACGGATCCCCTCATCGAGGCCCATGCCCAAGCCGCGCGCTGGGAAGGCCGTTGGACGCGCCTCAGGCAGGCGATCCGTCGCGACTCAGCCGCGGATGCGGCCGCGGATTTTGCCGCAACTGCGCAACCCTGGACTAACAATGATCTATAAGGAAGGATAGGCTAGCATGACACAGAACCAGACCGTGCGCGGCATTGTGTTTGGCGCCATGGCCGGGGCCGTTCTCGGTGCCATCATCGGCTGGGTATACACCGCCACCGCCGAAGAGGCACCGCAGGAGGTTCACCTGCGCCCCTTTGACTTTCTGACCCTGGGCGCAGCCATGTTCTCTATCGCGCGCCAGGTGGGCGAGCTATCGCAACACGCCTGAGAACGATGTGGCCGGGGATATCCCTCGCCTGGGATCGACACGAACGGTGGCCTGTGCCTGGTGATGGGTCGCCGTTTTTTTGTCGCGACGCGTCATGAACTTGTGTGATCCCCTGGCTGCGGCTATAATGACCTGAGTTATCCCGTCCCTGGTCAGCTCAGCCACGCCTCGCCGTCGCCGCTGGCGGCCCTGTTCAGCACCAACCAAGGAGGGTTTATCGTGACAGCAACGGAGCAAGCCCAGCCCTATGTAGCGGTCGTCGGAGCCGGTCCCGCCGGCCTCTACGCTGCCAAGTATCTGGCCGACAACGGCGCGCGGGTGGCCCTGCTTAACCGTGACATCAAGCCTGGGGGGCTCGCCGAGTACGGCATCTACTACGACAAATATAAGATGAAGGAGGGGCTGCGCCGGCAATTCCGGCAGATCCTGGAGATGCCAGCCATCGACTACTATGGCAATGTGACCGTGGGCGAGCAGGGCGACCTGAGCCTGGACGATCTGCGCCAACTCGGCTTCCAGGCCATCCTGGTCGCCGTGGGCGCGCAGGCCACCAAGTGGCTGGGACTGCCCGGCGAGGAGTTGTTGGGGGTCTACCACGCCAAGGACCTGGTGTATCACTACAACAGGCTGCCGCCCTACAGCCAGCAGCAGTTCCACATCGGCCGGCGGGCCGCACTGATCGGCGTGGGCAACGTGATGATGGACATCGCCCACTGGATGGTGCATGACCTCAAGATCGACGAAGTGGTGGCGGTGGCGCGGCGGGGGCCGGCCGAGGTCAAGTTCACCAAGAAAGAGATGGAAACCGTCGCCGCCAACCTCGACGTGGCGGCGCTGAACGCGGAGCTGGCGCGCGTGGAGCCGCTGATGCACTCCCTGGGCCAGAGCCCCGAGGAGGCGCGCGAGTTCATCCTGTCGGCCGAGAAGAACGCCTTGCCCAGGGAGTCCGACACCCGCTTCTACTTCGACTTCCTGTCCTCGCCCAGCCGCATCCTGGGCGATCAGCAGGGACGGGCGTGCGGCCTACTGGTGGAGGATACGACCCTGCTGCCTAGCAACGGGGACACCAAGGCCAGGGGCCTGGGCACCTTCCGGGAGCTGGACGTCGACACGGTGGTTTTCTGCATCGGCGACCGGGTCGACGAGGAATTTGGCCTGCCGGTGCAATGGAATGAGTTTGTGAAGAGCCCGGAACCGCGCTTCCCTGTGGACAACACATCCTACGAGGCGTTTGATCCGAACACGGGCCAGGCTATTCCGGACGTGTTCGTAGCCGGTTGGGCCCGCAAGGCCAGCGAGGGCCTGGTGGGCGTTGCCCGCAAGGATGGCATCCAGGGCGCGCAGGCGGTGATCCAATACCTGGGCAGCCGGTCGTCGTTGCCCGCGGTCGCTAGCCTGGTGCAGGAGACGCGGGATCGTATGGCGCGGCTGCCCCATCTGGTGGTGACCAAGGCCGACCTGCAGCGCCTGGAAGCGGCGGAACGGACGGAAGCGGAGCGGCTGCACCAGGAGTTCTTCAAGTACGACTCCAACGAGGCAATGCTGGCGGCAATTCAGCCGGCACTGCCAGAGCCTGTGGCCTGAAGCCACCACTCCGATCGGCAAGGACAAAGCCCTTATGAAAAACGACGAGATCGTCATCCTCGGCGGTTCACGGACGCCGTTCGGTAAATTCGGCGGTGCGTTCCGCGACATCACCGCCACCCAGCTGGGCGTGGCTGCAGCCAAGGGCGCTCTGGATACGACCGGGGTGCAGCCCGACCAGATCGACCATGTGGTGTTTGGCAACGTCATCCAGTCCAGCCGGGATGCGGCCTACCTGGCGCGGCATGTGGGGCTGTACGCCGGTGTGCCCGAGCACGTCCCCGGCCTCACCCTTAACCGCCTGTGCGGCTCCGGCTTCGAGGCCATCATTGAAGGCGCGCGCATGATCAAGTGTGGCGAAGCGCAGATGGTGCTGTCCGGCGGCACGGAGAACATGAGCCAGGCCCCTCTGGTGGCCCGCAACGTGCGTTGGGGTACCGGCCTGGGCGAGGGCATCACGTTGGAGGACTCCCTGTGGCAGGGCCTGACCGACAGCTATAACGACATGCCCATGGCCATCACGGCCGAGAACCTGGCCCAGCAGTACCAGGTCAGCCGGGAGGAGCAGGACCGGATGGCGCTGCACAGCCAGCAGCGTGCGGCCGCCGCGTGGCAAGAGGGCCGGTTGGCCGAGGAAGTGGTGGCGGCAGAAGGGCGCGATGGCCGCGGCAAGCCGGTGACCGTGACCCAGGATGAGCACCTGCGGCCGGAGACGACCATGGAGGGGCTGGCCAAGCTGCCGGCCAGGTTCATCCCCAAGAACGGCACGGTGACCGCGGGCAATGCCAGCGGCATCGTGGACGGCGCGGCGGCCGTGGTGGTGGCATCGGCCGCACGGGCGGAGGCGTTGGGCTTGAAGCCCCTGGCCCGCCTGGTCAGCTGGGGCATCGCCGGAGTCAACCCGGACGTCATGGGCATCGGCCCGGCCCCGGCCACTCGCATTGCCCTGGAACGCGCCGGGCTGTCCATGGCCGATATCGGCCTGTTCGAGGTGAACGAGGCCTTTGCCGCCCAGTGCCTGGCGGTGGCCAAGGACCTGACCATGGACACGGGTATTCTCAACGTCAACGGCGGCGCCATCGCCATCGGGCATCCCCTGGGCGCCACCGGCACGCGGCTGGTGCTGACCCTGATCAAGGAGATGCAGCGGCGCCAGGTACGCTACGGCAGTGCGTCCATGTGCATTGGCGGCGGCATGGGCTCAGCCGGCATCTTCGAGCTGATCGCCTGAGCACAGGGCACCCCAATTCAATAGAGACGGCCCGGTGGGCCGTCTCTATTGAATTGGGGTGCCTTTGGATCTGGTTGGCCAGGGTGAAGCTCCCATATACCGAACCCTTTCCCAAAGAAACGGTTAATGGGACTATGGGAGGGCGCGACCAATGGGGCGGCACGGTGTTTATGTCTTCAATCACCCCATCAAGCCACGGGACGGCCGGCCAGCGGCGGTTCCCAGAGGAGCAGCATGACACACGATACCGACCTTACAGGCCGTTGGGCGCTCATTCTAGGTGCCTCCAGCGGCTTCGGCAAGGCCAACGCCCTGGAGCTGGCTCGCCGCGGGATGAACATCTTTGGCGTGCACCTGGACCTGAAGTCTACACTGCCCCAGGCCAAACAGGTAGTGGCGGACATCGAGGCCATGGGACGGCAAGCGGTGTTCTTCAACACCAACGCCGCCGACTCCACCAAGCGCGGGCGAGTCCTGGATGCAGTCCAGGAGAAGCTGGCCAGCGAGGGCGGGCCGCAGACCATCCACCTGGTGCTGCACTCCCTGGCCTTCGGCACCTTGTTACCCTTCATCGGCGATAACCCGGAGGAAGCCGTCTCCGAGGCCCAGATGGACATGACCCTGAACGTCATGGCCCACAGCCTGGTGTATTGGGTGCAGGACCTGATGCGCCGCCACCTGCTGGCCCAGGGCAGCCGCGTCTTCTCCATGACCAGCTCGGGATCTCACCGCATCTTCCGGAGCTACGGGGCGGTGTCAGCGGCCAAGGCGACCCTGGAGTCCCATACCCGGCAGCTGGCCTATGAGCTGGCGCCGCAGGGCATCCTGGTGAACGCCATCCAGGCCGGCGTGACCGACACCCCGGCCCTGCGCAAGATCCCGGGCCACGAGCGCCTGATCCGGTTTGCGACCGAGTTCAACCCGGCCGGCCGTATGACCACAGAGCAGGACGTCGCCAGCACCATTGCGGCGCTGGCCGATCCGCGGGTAACGTGGGTGAGCGGGTCGGTCATCTTCGTGGATGGGGGTGAGGACATCGTCGGCGCGTAGCCGTCCCAACCGGGGGTTTCTGCACACAGATCGAGCCGCCAGGGAGTTCCTGGCGGCAGTTGGTTTCTGGGCGTGCAGTCGTAGAGACGCAAGGTTTTGCGTCTCTACGATGCGGTCTGCACGCGCCGTAGAGACGCAAGGTTTTGCGTCTCTACGTGACCTGAGCGCCCACGTTCACCTGGAGATTTGCTTCCCGGACTAGTTGGTGTATAATCTTTGCTGTTGCAGTTATTCGCATCTACAAATCAGGACGTTATCTAATGCCGTGTCATGAAGAAGCG
>JAULUH010000468.1:0-12227 GCA_032111745.1 Anaerolineae bacterium
GCCATGGGGGCCCCCTGCTACTGTATCCCCGACCTGCAGGCCGACAGCCTCCTGCGCACGGTGCAGGGGGAGCTCAACCTGGCGGGAACCTAGCCCGGGGCCGCCTGCACCATGGCACTGGAAACCAGAGGGGCCAGTTCATCCATCCGGCGGCAGCAGCTGGCCGCCGACGCCGCCCTGCTCTTCGTGACCGCCATCTGGGGGGCCACCTTCGTGATGGTGCAGGATGCGGTGAGCGGGTACCCGGTGTTCTCGTTCCTGGCGCTGCGCTTTGCCCTGGCCACGCTGGTCCTGGTGCCGTTTCTTATGCGCCTGGATCGCCCCTCGGCCCTGGAGCGGGTGCGGGACGCCTGGCTGCCGGGCATCCTGGTCGGGCTGGCGCTGTTCGCCGGCTATGCCTTCCAGACCTTTGGGCTGCGCTATACCACCCCGGCCAAGGCCGGCTTCATCACGGGGCTGGCCGTGGTGATGGTACCGATAGGCCAGGCCCTTTTCCTGCGCCGGGCGCCGGGCCGCGGCCCGGTGGTGGGTGTGGCCCTGGCTACCGTGGGGCTGGCCCTGCTCAGCCTGGACGCCAGCCTGTCCGTGAGCCTGGGCGACGTGCTGGTCTTCTGCTGCGCCATCGCCTTCGCCGCCCACATCCTGCTGGTAGGGCGGTTTGCGCCGGCCTGGGCGCCGGTGCGCCTGGCCTTCGTGCAGATCGCCACGGTGGCCGTGCTGAGCGGGAGCATGGCGCTGCTCCTCGACCGGCCCCTGGGGTGGCCGGCGGGCAATGTGTGGTTCGCGGCGGTCTTCACGGGGCTCCTGGCCACGTCGCTGGCTTTCTTTCTGCAGAGCCGCGCCCAGCAGGCCACCAGCCCCACCCACACGGCCCTGATCTTCGCGGCGGAGCCGGTGTTCGCGGGGATCTTCAGCTTCCTGTTGATCGGCGAGGTCCTAGGGCCACGCCAGATCGCGGGCTGCGCGCTGATCGTGGCGGGCATGCTGGCCGCGGAGCTGCTGAGGTAAATAACGATGGCCGACCACCTGGTGACCGTGGACGAATTGCGCCGGCTGGTAGCGGAGTTCGTGGACGAGCGGGCGTGGCAGGGCTACCACTCGCCTAAAAGCCTGAGCATGTCCATCGCCATCGAGGCCGCAGAGCTCATGGAGCACTTCCAGTGGCTCGACAATGACGCCTCGCGCGAGGCCGTGCAGGCGCCCGTGGTGGCCGCCGCGATCGCTGGCGAGCTGGCTGATGTGGTCATCTACTGCCTGGCCCTGGCCAACGCCGTGAATCTGGACGTGAGCGCCGCCATCGATGAGAAGATGGCCCAAAACCGCCGGCGCTTCCCCGCGGGCGAGCTCCCCAGCCGTTACCGGCCAGCCAGGCCATCACTCAACCCGTAAACCAAGGAATCCCCCATGGGCAACGAGATGTCGAGATACCAGACGCTACCCCTGCTGTTCCCCGGCAGCTACCTCGACCGCATCGACGAGGCGCGCCGCCACATGGACCGCCAGGAGTGGCAGGAGGCAGCAACGATCCTGCAGCGGGTAGTCCAACGCATCAACGGGTTGCCCGAGCAGCGGCGACTGCCGCACTCAGATCCGGCTGAGTTCCGGAACCTGGCCGCCAGCTCGCTGGTCACAGCGCTGGCCAAGTTGGGTGATTGGGAGGGCGCGACAGAACTTTGCCGGCACTTACAGGAATGGGATGAGGAGACTATCGATCACTGGCGCCGCCAGGTGCACGTCCTGGAGATGGAGAGGGGGGACGTGGAGGCGGGCCAGGAAGGGCTGCTGGCAATAGCCACGGCGGAGCCCGACCGCTTCTGGCACTGGATGGCCCTGGCCCAGGAGAGCCTCATGCGTGACCAGACCAGGTACGTGGAGGATGCGCTGGCGCAGGCGGAAAGGCTGGCTGGCCGGGTCGAAACGGCTGAAGATGACCTTTCGGCCCCGGGCCTGGTTCACGTCTGGCGCTTCTATCTCTATCGCCTACAGGGGCGCTGGGACGAGGCTGGCGAGGCCTGGAGACTGGCGGCTTCGTCAGATGCCGAGATAGCCGAAAACCAGGAGATCGTAATGCTCATGTACCTGGAGGCCGGCCTGCCGGAAAAAGCCGAGCGCTACCTGGACGAGGCCGACCTTGGTAAGAACCTGGTGCTGTATTACCAGGCGCTGATCGCCTATCAGCGGGGGGACCGGGTGCGGGCGCAGCATCTCTGGCGCCAGGCCCTGGCCGCGATCGACGAGGATGAGGAGTATGTCAATCCGGCCCTACGCGCCATGGTGCTTTGTCACCTGGGCGAGTCGCGGCTGGCCCTGGCGGAACTCCTTGAGGACTACCAGGCCAGCCGGACGTACTCTGTGCGCACGGCGATCGCCCTGGCGCTGGGCTGGGCCATGGAGGGCAACCTTGAGGCCGCCCTGACCAACCTGGAGCTGGCCAGAGAGGGGGCCATGGACACACCGCACCACCAGGGCCTGATCAACGCCGTGGATTGGCTACATTTCGAGCAGCTGGTAGCAGACGCCGGGATCAGGGAGGCGCTGCGGCCCTACTTCAAGGCGCCGGCACCAGCAGGTTAAGGGACTGCCTATTCCGTCGCTGGCCTGGGCTTGCCGTACAGCCACCAGGCTTCGTCGGGGGGCAGCAGCGATTCCTCGTCGCGCGGGCCCACGTACGCGCCCGCCTCGAACATGCCCTGCAGCTGGCCATCAAGCTCGGCCAGCTCGCGGCGGTCCGCGGCCATGTCCGGGTCGCTGGCCAACTGCTGCATCACCAGGGCCAGCCTGGTGCGGACCCGCGACTCGCTGGCGTAGCGCTCCTTGGCCGCCTTGCTGCGGGCCATGTCGTCCATGTACCAGCGCCAGGAGCCCAGGTTGGCCCGGGCCTCGCGGCGCAGCCATTCCTGCCATTGGCCGGCGAAGGCCCCCCGGGCCAGGTCCACCTGGTCCTCGACCACGCGCAGGCGCGCCTGCTGCTCAGGAGTCATGGTGGGTGTGGCCGCCTTGAGCAGCTCCATGTTCTCCATCAAGGCGCCGAGGGTCATCTTGGGCTGTTTCGTGCCCTCGGGGGTCTTGACGATCATCTGGCGATACAGGTTATCGCCCATCAAATAGTCGGTCAGCTCACCGGACATGGCCTCGGTGACCAGCAACAGTGATTCGAGCCTATCCTTGTCCATCGCAAACTCCTCAATGATGGCTATGGTTGGCGTGCACCAGCACTACAGGGTGGCGCGGGCCACCGGCGATGTGAGCGGGTCAGGCCATTGACTCTGCGGTATCGAGCCACAGGGTGACCGGGCCGTCGTTGACCAGGTGCACCTGCATCATAGCGCCAAACACGCCCGTGGCCACGGGTAGCCCTTCCGCGCGCAGCGCGGCGACAAAGGCCTGGCAAAGGGGCTCGGCCTGCGCCGGCGGGGCCGCCGCGGTGAAGCTCGGCCGCCGTCCCCGGGCCGCGTCGCCGTATAAGGTGAACTGGCTGACCACCAGCACGGCGCCGCCCACGTCGGCCAGGCCCAGGTTCATCTTGCCGGCCGCGTCCTCGAAAAGGCGCAGGCCGGCCACCTTGCGGGCCAGCCAGGTGGCCTGGCCGGGGCCGTCGGCGTGGGTCACGCCCAACAAGACCAGAAAGCCCTGGCCAATGGCGCCGACCACCTGGCCATCCACCTCGACCGAGGCCCGGGCCACGCGTTGCACAAGTGCGCGCATCTCAGTGTAGCACCAAGTGCCTGGTAGCGTAAGAGACAGGCCAACGGCCGATGGTCATGGGCGGGAGGGCCTACGGGTGGCCAGCAGGCCGGCGGAGGCTGCGGCCACGGCGCCGCCGCCGAACACTGCGGTGGGCCCGGCAACGACCAAGAGCAGCACCCCCAGGAGGGGCCCGGCGACTTCGCCCAGAGCCTGGCCCTCCGATGGCGGTGTCCAGGGGAGGGAGGTGGGGTCCAGGGCGACCCGCAGCAGGCCGGCCAACAGGCTGCAGGCGGCCATGAGGGCCACCATCTGCCAGCTGTCCCGGGACAGGGCCAGGGCCAGGACAGCCAGGACCAGCAGGCTCGCCACCAGCGCAGGGAAATAGGGCTGCCGGGCCGCCAACCAGGGCGGGCGAGCCAGAGTCACCAGGGCAAAGGGGGCATAGCCCAGGGCCAGGGCCACGCCGCACCAGGCTACCGGCACCCCGCTGGCGAGGAGCCGGGCCGGGACCAGCCACAGCCAGGTTGACATGGCCATGGCGGGCAGTGCTATGGCCCAGAGCGGCGGGGCGGTGAGGCTGGCCAGTGCTGGCGACCATGGGCCGGGTGGGGTGGACGGGCCGCGGCCAAGCTGCCAAGACCAGAACAGGTAGCCGGCGGCCATGAGCCAGGCGCCCGGCCCCACGGCGCTGGGGCCGGCCAGGGCCAGGCCGAGGAGTAACCACAGCAGCGCGGTGGGGAGAGATGGGCTGGGATGCAAGAGTGCCTGTTGCACGATGGGCCAGGTCAGGCCGAAGGCCGCCCACAGCAGCAGGCTGAGGGGCCCCTCCTCCGGGGCCAGCCCAATAAACACCAGTAGCAGGGCCGCTACCAGGGCGGCGCGCGGTGCCGGCTGGGTGGTGATGCCGCTGCCGTAGCGCGCCCACAACCAGGAGCCGATGCGGGTGGCAGCCACGGCCAGGCCGGCAGTAGCCAGGACTGCCCCATGCTGGTTGTGCGCCACGACCACCAAGGGCACGAAGGCCTCGCGCCAGCCATAGGCCAGCACGGCAAAGAGCGGTGCCAACCTCGCGGCACGCGACGCGGTCATGGCGGGCCAGCCATGGTGAAGGCGGGAGAGGGGGTAGCCACCTGGTGGTTTCGAGCCGGATCACGGTAGAGGCAAGGGGTACGCTGTGGAAGGGCAGCTCCGCGGTCCACGGCTAGCGTTGGTTGGCGACCAGATTCAGCTGTTCCGGCTGCTTGATGATCACCCGGCCGCGCTGGGTGGTGATCCAACCCTCTTTGCGAAACCGGCTCATGACGCGAATGGCGGTCTCGACGGTAGTGCCGGTCATGTCGGCCAGGTCCTGACGGGTCAGGCGCATCTGGATCATCAGGCCATCGTCGGTGCGCAGGCCATTATAAAGGGCCAGGCGCAGCAGAGCGCGGGCAATGCGGCGATCCACCCGATCGACAGCCAGACTCTGCACCAGGTCGTTAGCCACCCGGAGACGCCGTCCCAGCTCATTGATCACCGCCAGGGAGAGCGACGGATACCGTTGCAGCAGGTCGAGATAATCCTGGCGTTTGATGCTCACCAGGGCCACATCCTCCATAGACTGGGCGGTCTGGCTGTAGGGAGCTCCTTCGAAGACCGCCAGCTCGCCGAGCAGGCGGCCGGGGCCCAGCACATCCAGGACCACGTCACGGCCATCCACGGAGTGACGCAGCAGCTTGACTCGCCCCATCCAGACCACGTAGAGAAACTCGGGGGCATCGCCCTCGAAGAAGACGTAGGCCTCACGATGAAAACAGACGCCGTTGAGGAGGCCGGCGATCTCATCCCAATCCCGCTCCCGCATGGAGGCAAACAGCGGGACGCTGCGCACGACCTGTACCATATCCCAGTGGAGCTTGTCCAGGGAGGTCCTGGGGGAAGACCAGGACTGACGGCCGCTGCGAGAATCGTCCGCCGGGGACGTTGGCATGGCGATGGGCTCTTTGAGGTGCAGGCTATCGCGGCGCATCGTCTTGGTCATGGCGCAACAGTGCCTGTGGCGAGAACAATAGGGATTAGGCCCAGGCCAGGCCTGAGCTGTGAATGGGGGCATTATAGCATGTCCTGCGCGGCGTGGCAATTTGCCGGCCGCTCCGCCCGGTTAAGAGAGAAAGGGTGATGGCGATTTGACAGATCAGAACATTCGTGCTACACTTGCCCTACCTCGCTGGTGGAGGGCCAACTTCGCCAGCTTCTCATCCCAATGGCCGTACGCCCTGAGATAGGGGCACGGAAAATGATTTAGGAGGCACGCAATGCGCGGCGACGGCAAAGAAAAGGCCCTGGAGACTACCATGGCCAACTTGAGGAAGCGCTTTGGCGAGGGCGCGATCATGAAGCTGGGTGAAGCTGCCGACATGCGGGTAGAGGCCATCCCGACGGGCGCCCTGTCCCTTGACCTGGCCCTGGGCGTGGGGGGTATCCCGCGCGGCCGGGTAACGGAGATCTACGGTCCGGAGGCGTCGGGCAAGACCACCATCTGCCTACACGTGGTCGCCGAGGCTCAGCGGATGGGCGGCACGTGCGCGTTCGTCGACGTGGAGCATGCGCTCGACCCAACCTACGCCGAGCGCATCGGCGTAAACGTCGACGAGCTCTACGTATCGCAGCCAGACACGGGCGAACAGGCCCTGGAGATTGCCGAGGCCCTGGTTCGCTCGGGTGCCATGGATGTAGTGGTGATCGACTCGGTGGCTGCCCTGGTGCCGCGGGCGGAGATCGAGGGGGAGATGGGAGACAGCCACATGGGCTTGCAGGCGCGGCTGATGAGCCAGGCCCTGCGCAAGCTCTCAGGGGCGATCAAGCAATCCAACACCGCCATGATCTTCACGAACCAGCTGCGGCAGAAGATCGGCATCATGTTCGGCAACCCGGAGACCACCTCGGGTGGGATGGCACTGAAATTCTACGCCAGCGTGCGCCTGGATGTGCGCAGCATCCAGACCCTCAAGCACCAGGGCCACGTCATCGGCAATCGCTGCCGGGTGACGGTCAAGAAGAACAAGGTTGCCCCTCCCTTCCGCCAGGCTGAGTTCGACATCATGTACAATGAGGGCATCAGCAGGACCGGTGACCTGCTGGATCTTGCGGTAGAGCACGACATCGTGACCAAGCGGGGGGCGTTCTACACCTTTGGGGATACCCGCCTGGGCCAGGGCCGGGAGAACGCCAAGCAGTTCCTGATGGAATCGCCTGAGATGTTGTGGGAGATCGACGGCCTAATGCGGGAGCAGGTGGGCCTGCCTCGTACCTTCGTGCCGGAAGGGGATGCCGGCAAGATCGTAAGCCTGCCCAAGGCCTCCACCCCAGCGGCCCATCCGGTGTCGCGGCCGGTTATCGACGATGAGGCGGACGAGGAAGAGTTCGGCGCCGAGTACGAGGAAGATGACGCCGAGATGGATGAGGCGGCCTAGGACGGCGATAAAACGTCAGGGGAGCGTAGGCTGAACGTCCGGCACAGACTCTCAACAATCGTATAGAATATCCTTACGCAATGGCGGCCTGCCACGCCCTGGTCACAGGGTGCCTGGTGGGCCGCCGGCCATTTCGGGGCGGGTCATGGCTGGCTTTGACAGCCGTCTGGCCGGATGCTACAATCTCAGCCTGACCGACTCAGCCGCGCGATCCTCGCCTATGAATGCCCGCCACCCCACGCTGTCTAGCCGTTGCCTCAGGCGCCAGTGCGCCTCCGGCCTGCTGGCGGCCCTGGTCTTCGTAGCCGCAGGCTGCGGGCCTGGGGCTCTGCCGACGCCGGACCGCAGCGCCCTGGCGACCCTGCCCACGGCCACGCCCACGGAGCCCACGCCGTCCTCCCAAGTGCAGCTACCGCCACGACCGACTGACACACCTTCACCCACTCGCACGCCCACAGCGACGGCCACGGGCACCAGCACACCCACGCCCACCGGCACACCTACCGCTGTGCCGACGCCCACCGCCACGCCGGGGCCATTAACCATGGCCGTGGGCGTGCGCGACCCCCTAATAGAGCAGCTGGAGGCGGCGGGCTACAGCCTGGCCGGGCGCCAGGAAGCCCCGGATGGCGACGGCCGGGTGGTAGCCATGCTCCTGAAGCCAGCGGTGGATTCCACGGTGGGGAACTCTGTGCCCCGGTTGCTCGTCTATCGTTTCGTGGCCGGCATGGCCCCGGACCTGATCTTCAGGGATGAGGGCAACGACGTGGTTCTGGCCTTTGCCGGCACCGGCGCCAGCCCGGACGTCCCGTTGGGCTGGCGCGATATCAACGGCGATGGCTGGCTGGAACTGGCCATCCGGGCCTTCAACGGCGGTGATTGTTGGGCGTGCAACCGCACCTACGTGCTGCAGCTGCGTCCCACCGGCGACGAGGCCAGCGGCGGCGAGCGCCTCCGAGAGATAACCGGGGCCTTGCCCGCCGTCAATCTGCTCAGGAATCCCATGATCCCCAAACGGCTGAACGATCTCGACGGCGATGGCCAGCTGGAGATCGAAGTGCTTGATGGCACCTTCGAGTTCGGCTTTGGGCTATCGCGCGACCAATCCCCTGGCCTGTACCGGGTTTTTGACTGGGATGGGGAGCGCTATGTCGATGCGTCGACCCGTTTCCCAGGGTACTTCGAAGGCCAGATCGGCGCGTCCCGGGCCAGCCTTGAGGCAGGCTACGGGACAGCGCTCGATCCCGGGGCGGTGATTGGCCAGGCTGTCCTGATCCTCCTGGCCTACGATGCCCGCGGGCAGCGGGATGAAGGTTGGGCGCTCTTCCAGCAGCTCACTGATCCGCTGAACTGGCAGGGCGAGGCGTCGGAGGGCGCCACGGCCCTGCTGGTAGCTGTACGCGACCATCTGCGCGGCCAGGTCGAGCGAAGCGAGCGCTTTGCCCCCTGGCCGCCCCAAGTCCCGGAACCCGGAGCTCCTTCCGAGCAGGGAACGCCGGTCCTGACGCCGCTGCCCACAGCCGAGGCGACGCCTGGCAGCTGACCCATCCGGCCCGGTTCCCCACACCCATAGCGCCATCATCCCCGAGGCAAGCCATCGCAGAGCTGATAGCGCGGGCATCTCTTTGCCATCACTTGATCCCCAAGGAGGCCTACCATGGATCGTCCCACACGAATACCTGGCCCTGGCGCAATGAGCACCCTGCGTCGCCTGTTGCTTGGCAGCCTGTGCGCAGCCATGCTGTGTGGCCTGGCGCTACTGCCGGCGGCCCAGGCTGAGGAGAATGCCTTCGACGTCTGTCCTGCAGGATGCCGGTATAGCTCGATCCAGGCAGCTGTCGACGCGGCCACACCGGGCACCACGCTGCGGGTGGGGCCAGGAACCTATCGGGAAAGCCTGAAGCTGAAGGGAGGCGTGGGGATTAGCGGCGCCGGTCCGGAGCAGACCATCATCCAGGGCAACGGCAACGAGCCAGCCGTGCGGGCCATTGGCAGCGCCATCCAGCGCAGCGCCGTCTATGAGGGGATGACTATCGCCGGTGGTGGTGGCGAGTCTGGTGCCGGAATGTTCGTCTACGACCACGCCGCCCCGACCTTGCGCAACCTGTTGATCCGAAACAACGCGGTGAACCGAGGCGCCCTGGGCGGTGGCCTCTACGTGGCTGCCGGTGCAGATCCACTACTGGAAGGGGTCACGATACGCGACAACCAGGCCTCCTTGGGAGCGGCCATCTCGATGTGGCAGGCGCGAGCGACCGTGCGCAACAGCTCACTCGTCAACAACGTGGCCCAGGGGCCCAGCGGCGCGGCTGCGGCCGCAGTGTATGCAGAAGAATCCGCCATCACGCTGGAGAACACCGTGATCTCAGGGACGACAGCGCGCCTGGGCGGTGGCCTGGCCGCCATTAAAGGCTCCACGGCGACCGTGTCCGGAGGCCGGCTGGAGAACAACCGCGCCACTGAGCAAGGCGGTGGTGCGTTCATCGGAAACGGGTCCACCTTGACGCTCAACGGCACCACCATCGCCGGCAACCGATCGTTGGACGGCGGTGGCATTACCGTGAACAATTCGGTGCTGGACTGCCAGGGCTGCGTGATCAGCGGCAACAGCGCAGACAAGTTCAGCGGCGGCATCAATGGCGTCAACAACAGCAAGATCACCCTGCGCAACGCGGTGATCGAGAACAACCGCGCGGGCACGGAGGCGGGGGGTGCGACCTTTCAGACTGGGACGCAGGCCACCCTGGAGGACTGCGTGGTCCGCAATAACAGCACCGACCCCATCGCGGGCGGTGGGGGTGGCTTCAAGATCTACGATCCAGGCACCAAGGCCGTCTTGCAGCGGGTGAAAGTAATCGGCAACGAGGCTGCCGACGGTGCCGGCGTCTATGTCGAAACCCAGGGAACGGCGACGATCATAGCCAGCGAGATCCGCGACAATCGCGCCACGCGCTACGGCGCGGGCCTGGTCCTCAACGACCGGGTCTCGGTCACCATCTCGGACAGCGTGATCGAGAACAACCAGGCTGCCAACAATGGCGGTGGACTGTGGGCCATCAACCGGGCGCAGGTGAGGGTAGAGGGAAGCCAGATCAAGTCCAACCAGAGCGGTGGCGTGGGAGGAGGCGTGATCGCCACTGATGGCAGCGTAGTCGAGCTGAAGAACAACCTGATCGCCAGCAACCGTTCATCCCTCGAGGGCGATGGCCTGTACCTGGCCGGCTCGACTGTGACGTTGACCAACAACTCGGTGGTGCACAACGACCCCAACGGGGGGGGCGACGGCCTGATCCTGGTCAGCGGCGCGGCCGTTCACATGACCAACAACATCGTCTATGGCAATGGCTTTGGCATTCGCAACGGCAAGCCTGCCACCTCCCAGCGCAACGACGTGTACGGCAACGCCAAGGCCAACTACAGTGGTTTCACGCCGGACGGCAGTGACCTGAGCGTCGATCCGCAGTTCGTCAGCGGGTACTATTTGAGCCAGGCGAGCGCCGGCCAGGGTGTGACCAGCCCCCTGGTGGATGCTGGGAGTAGCACGGCGGCGGATTTGGGGCTGCACACCCGGACGACGCGCACCAACGGCGTGCCGGACCAGGGCACCGTGGATATCGGATACCATTACCCCACGTCGGCGTCTCCGGTTGTGGTGACCTATCGCTTCCGGTCCTTCGTCCCGGCCGTGCCCATCCGGGTTCGCTAACCACCAAACGCGATCATGAATGCAGGGGCATGCATGCCCCTACTCGTCCCCGTTCTCGCCCAGGCGGCTCTTCAGCCAGGCCTCCATGAAGCCATCCAGGTCGCCGTCCAGCACGCGAACCGGGTTGCCGACCTCGAAGTCGGTACGCAGGTCCTTGACCATCTGGTAAGGCTGCAGCACGTAGGAGCGAATCTGGTTGCCCCAGCCCATCTCCACGTGCTTGCCCTTGAGACGAGACCGCTCCTCCTCACGTTTCTGCAGCTCCAGGTCATATAGCTTGCCGCGCAGCACACGCATCGCAGACTGGCGGTTCTGCAGCTGGCTGCGCTCGTTTTGGCACTGGACCACGAGTCCTGTGGGAAGATGGGTAAGGCGAATGGCCGTGGCGTTCTTCTGCACGTTCTGGCCGCCAGCGCTGCCGGCGCGATAGACGTCGACGCGCAGGTCATCAGGCTTGATCTCAACCTCAATGTCGTCGTCCAGCATGGGCAGCACCTCCACCAGGGCAAAGGAGGTGTGGCGCCGCGAGGACGAGTCAAAGGGGCTGATGCGCACCAGGCGGTGCACCCCCCGCTCCGAGCCCAGATAACCATAGGCCCAGGGGCCGTCGATCTCCACGGTGACGCTCTTGATGCCGGCCTCCTCGCCGTCGGTGCGATCGGTGAGCTCGGTGCTATAGCCCTTGCGCTCGGCCCAGCGCAGGTACATGCGCAGCAGCATCTCGGCCCAGTCCTGGGCCTCGGTGCCACCGGCGCCAGCATGGATGGACAAGATGGCCCCATTCCGGTCGTGGCGCCCGCCGAGGGCCAGCCGGAACTCCAACCTCTCCAGGTCCGCAGCCAAGGCCTCGACATCATCCGCCACTGCCGCGGCGGTGTCGGCATCCTCTTCCGCCTCGGCCAGGTCCAGCAGCTCCTGGCTGTCGCCAATGCGCCGGGACAGGCGGTTCCAGATCTCCAGCTCCTCCTTGAGCTCGTTGAGCTCCCGAATCAGGGCCTGGGCCGATGTGGGGTCATCCCAGAAGCCCGCGCTGGCCGTCATTTCCTCGAGCTCCGCTGCGCGCTGGCTTTTGCCGGCTAAGTCAAAGACGCCTCCGCAGCTCGGTAATGCGGTCGTTCAGCTCCGCCAATTGCGTCTTGATATCCTCAATCATGCTATGTTCTCCTTAGATCTAGTTATACAAACAGCGAGTCGACAAACGCCCGCGGGTCAAAGGCCGCCAGGTCGCTCACGGTCTCGCCCGTGCCGACAAATCGTACCGGCACACCCAGCTCCCTGGCGATGGCGAACACGATGCCGCCCTTGGCCGTGCCGTCAAGCTTGGTTAGCACCACCCCAGTGACGTTGACGGCGTCCTTGAAGTGGCGGGCCTGGCTGAGCGC
>JAULUH010000469.1:0-2728 GCA_032111745.1 Anaerolineae bacterium
CCCGACTGTCGCATGACCTTTTGTACCAACTGGGCACATGCCTCGTCGAGGCGCACGCGCGTCAGTTGCTCCGACTTGCCGAGATAGACGTTGTGTAACTGTGAGGCGTTTCTGGCGTAGCCATACCAGTAGAATTGGTGGCGCCGTTTCTCCTTTCTGGCCGTCATGCGATCAACGCTGTTGTCAGGCTGGTAACAGAAGGAAGTTGCCGTTTGCAGCCAGGCGAACCAGGCTGGCGAGCCGACGACAATGCGCTTGCCGTCCTCGGTGATGAATTGACCCTTCCTGATCCAGGGTGTGTCACCGTAGGGCATGGTCACTCATCTCCTGTCTGCCCTGCATCCTGTTGCAGGCGCTGGCGAAAGCGGTAGGACTCGCCAACGAACTCCAGGATGTGGGCCCGATGGGTGAGCCGGTCGAGCAAAGCGGCGGTGAGGCGTTCATCGCCGAAGATTTGGGTCCAGTCGGCGAAGCGCAGGTTGGTGGTGACGAGGAGCGCCACCTGCTCGTAGAGCGCCGAGCAGAACTGGAAGATCAGCTGGGCGCCGGCGGGTGTGAAGGGGATGAACCCCAGCTCGTCCAGGACGATGAGCTGATGCTTGAGGGCGGCGGTCAAGAACCTGGGCAGGCGGTGCTCGTCCTGAGCCTGGAGCATGTCGTTGACCAGGCCGGCGGCGTTGTAGAAGCGCACCCGGTAGCCCTGGCGGCACGCCGCCACGGCCAGCCCGGTGGCCACATGGGTTTTGCCTACACCTGGGTTCCCGACCATCAGGATCGGCTCGCGCTTGAGGATGTACTCGCCCCTGGCCAGGTCGAGCACTCGGGCCTTGTTGAGGTCTGGCACGGCCGAGAAGTCGAACTGGGCCAGATCTTTGAGCATGGGAAAGCGCGCCGCCTTGATGCGCCGCTGCTGGCGGTTCGTCTCCCGTTGCGCCACCTCCTGCTCAGCCAGGGCCAACAGGTAGCGATCGTAGGTGAGATTGGCTCGGGCGCCGTCAGCGGCGACCTGCCGGTAGTTCTGCAGGAACGCCGGCAGACGCAGCTGCTTGAGGTAGGTCTCCAGAAGCAGGTTGGTCTCCATGGTCACACCCTCTCCAGCAGCCGGTCGTAGCGTCGCAGGTCCACCGGTTGTGCGCCCACTGCGGCCCACGACGGCCGGTCAGACAGGTCGAGGGTTGACGGCTGCACAGCCGGGGTGAGCAGCTGGCGCAGGCACAGCTCGACGCCGTCGACATGCACGCAACCGTGCTCCAGGGCCTGGGCGATCGCCTGCTCCACCAGGCTTGCCGGGTGTTGGCGGCACAGCTTCAGGATGCCGATGAACTCCCGCACACCCCGACCGTCGGGCCACTGCTCCTTCAGCCGGGCCAGGAGCTGCTCAAAGACCGCTGGCCAGGTCTCGCGCCAGCGCCGGATGGGCTTGGCGTGGTGGAAGGCGCCGGGGCGCTCCTCGACCAGGGACAGGTAGTGCAGCGGGTCCAAGACGTCCTGGCTGTGGCCGTAGCAGCGTGGATGGCTGGCGATGACCTCCTTCTGGTTCAGGATGTCCACCCGGAACGGGTAGGCCTTGACCACCAGGTGGGGCTGTGCCAGCTCCACAGGCACCGAGTAGCGGTTGGTGCCGTACACCACCTGGCTGTACGGGTTGAGGGTGGCCGGTCTGACCACACAGCACTCGAAGTCGCGTGCAGGCAATGGCCGCAGGTGCGGCTTCTCCAGCTCCCAGGCCTGGCCGATCGTGACCTCCTGTCCGTCCACCCGGCGCTGGTCATCGGCCAGGCACTTGGCCATCAGCAGCGCATTCAGCTCCTGGAAGCAGGACACCTGGGGCAGGGGCACCATGAAGTTGCGCCGGCCGAACCCCACCCCGTGCTCGACGCCGCCCTTCTGGTTACCCATCCCGGGAGTGCAGAAGTGGCTCTCGAACAGGTAGTGGCTGCGGAACACCACGAAGGCCTGCTGCTCCTGCCGGCTCGAGCCCTGCAGGACCTTCTGCACAGCCGCCTTCAGGTTATCATAGCTGATCCTCTGGGGCACGCCCTGGAAGTGACGGAACGCTCGCACGTGGCCTTCGAAGAAGGCTTCCTGGGTCTGGGCCGGAAAGGCGGCCACGAACAGCTTGCGGGAGTAGTTCAGGCGCATGAAGAACACCTGCACCGTCAGCCGCTCGCCGCCGATGATGGCTACGGCTTCGCCCCAGTCCGCCTGGGCATCTGTGCCTGGATCGAACTCCAGGGGCAGGTATACCTTGGGCCGTCGCCGTTCCTGTCGCCGCTGCGCAACGTAGTGGCGCACGCTCGACTCGCTCCCGGTGTACCCGTCCGCCTGCAGCGCCAGGTAGATCGTGTGTCCGGTGTACCGCTGCTTGCGCGGCAGGCTCTCGTTCTCCACCAGCAGCCGGTCAATCTGGGTCCGGTACGGCCCCAACACCGGTGCCTCCCGCGGGGCCTGCAGCATGTATACCGCCGGCTCTGCCGAGGCAATCGCCTTGTTCACCGTGTCCCGTGAGCACTTGTACTCCCGGGCGATCCGCCGGACGCTCTTGTGCTCTACAAAGTACGCCAATCGAATCTTCTCGCGTTTCTCCACCGTGATCATCCTTCCCTCCACTACCATCGGAGTTGCATCAAGCACTTCAGATGATAGCAGAGATCTGTCTCGGTGGCCCTGTTTTCAATTGTCAAAACCCGGCAGGGTGGCCCTGAATCATGTTATCAAAAACACACGC
>JAULUH010000470.1:0-4734 GCA_032111745.1 Anaerolineae bacterium
CGGCAGCCCGGCCTGCACTGCACATCCCCGTTCATGCCCCTACGCTGTGATTGCGGTATGGGGGTCTCGCAATGACGGGATGGGGGCCTTCACCCTGGTAGCGGCCGTCAGGTCGAGGGTAACAGATACGAACAGGTCTCGGCAGCCGTTGCGGCCATCGTGCGGTTCCGCTCTGGTTTCCCCTTCCGGCTCCTCTGGTCCCGGGTCCCCTCTGCGCTCTCGGCGTCCTCTGCGGTTCGTTGCCGGTTCTCCTCTGGACTCCTCCGGTCCAAAGTCTCCCCCCTGCGTCCTCTGCGCCTCTGCGGTTCCTCTCCGGGTGGGATCAGCGGTCGCGGAGGCGGGGGTCGAGGGCGTCGCGGAGGCCGTCGCCGAGGAAGTTGAAGGAGAGCACGACCAGGGCCACACAGATGGCGGGGGCCAGGAGCAGCCACGGCTGGTTGTTGATGGCGCTCTGCCCCTCCAGCAGCATGGAGCCCCAGCTGGTAATGAAGATGTCATTGGGGTCGGTGGACGGCCGCAGCCCCAGGCCGAGGTAGCCGAGGATGGCTTCGGTGATGATGGCGCCGGGGATCAGGAAGGCGGCGGCGACGATGATAGGGCCCAGGCTGTTGGGCAGGATGTGCCGCTGCATGATGCGGGTGTTCTTGGAGCCAACCATGCGCGAGGCCTCGATGAACTCCTTCTCCTTCAGGGAGAGGGTCTGGCCGCGCGTCAGGCGGGCCACGCCGACCCAGTTGACCAGGGCTAACGCCACAAAGAGCAGGAAGAGGCCATTGAGCAACTGGCCGATAGCCGTGGCGCGCAGCGTAGTCATGATAATGATGAAGAAGAGCAAATCGGGGAAGGCATAGATGATGTCGGCGAAGCGCATCATCAGGTTGTCGGTGCGGCCGCCGCGAAAGCCGGCATACAGCCCGATGCTGACGCCCACCACCAGGATGATGGCGGTGGGGACGAGGCCCACGACCAGGGACACGCGAGCGCCATAGATCAGGCGGCTGAGCACATCGCGGCCCAGGTTGTCGGTGCCCAGGATGAACTCCGACGACCCGGTCTTGCCCGTAGGTGACTCCTTCACCCACATCGGGGGCAGGAAGCCCTTGCCGCTATGGATCTCCAGGGGGTTGTAAGGCGCGATCAAGGGGGCGAATAGGGCGACGATGGCGAAGAGGATGATCAGGATGCCGCCCAGGACCGCAGCCTTGTTCTTGACCAGCCGGGCCCAGGCGTCCCGCCACAGGGAACGCGGTGGTCGCGACAGGGTGAACTCGACGGAGTCGAGCGTCGACACGCCGGAGACGGCCGGGGTCGTTTGCGTGGTCATGGGCTATTTTCCCACCTTGATGCGCGGGTCCAGGAAACCATACACGATATCCACGGTGAGATTGGCGAAGACCACCAGCACGGCGTAGATCAGCGTGGTCCCCATGATCATCGAATAGTCGCGGTTGCTGATGGCCTGCACGTAGGCCCGGCCGCTGCCCGGGAAACCGAACATTTGCTCGATGATGAAGGAGCCGGTGACCAGGCCGGCCAGGGCCGGGCCCATGATGGTGACCACCGGGATCAGTGAGTTGCGCAGCATGTGCCGGGCGATAACCACCCGCTCGTTCAGGCCCTTGGCCCGGGCGGTGCGGATATAGTCCTGCTGCATCACCTCCAGCATGGTGGAGCGGGTCAGCCGGGTGATGTAGGCAAAGGTGCCGAAGCCCAGGATGACCGCCGGCACCAGCCAGGCCGTGGGGTTAGTCCATTCCTGCTGCACGATTTTGAAGTCAAACACATTCTGCCTGGTCAGGACGATGATGAGGAAGATACCCAGCACGAAGCTGGGCACCGAGATGCCAATGGTGGACACGAAGAGGGTGGTGTAATCGACGAACGTGTTGCGCCTGAGCGCGGCGATCACACCCAGGGGAACGCCGAACAGCGTCGCGAAGGTCAGGGCCAGCAGGCCCAGGCGCAGCGAGTAGCCGAAGCGGCTGCTCCAGAAGGGCTTGCCCTCCGGTGGCTTGAACAGGATGTCCTGCACGTTCTGGCCGCGCTGCCGGTAGGAGGGACCCAGGTCCCCGCGGAGGAGGCCACCGACGTAGGTAAAGAACTGGCTGTCTAGCGGGTTGCCCCCCTCGGTGTTGAAATAGAGTGGCTTGTCCAGCCCGAACTTCTGGTTCAACAGCTCCTGGGTCCGCGGATCCACCTGCCGCGCGCTCAGGTCGCGATCCCACGGCCCGCCGGGCGCGGCGTGCATCAGGGTGAACGTGATCAGCGCCACGAAGAACAGGACGGGTACTGCAAAGATCAGCCGGCGGATGACGTAAGTGCTCATCGACGCACTCCTGGCGGTGGTGGGCCAGGTGGCCGGCACTTGCGGAAGTGCCGGCCACCTATGCGCACAGCGGTTCTCCTGGGAACGGCTAGTTTCCGGGAGAGCCGCCGCGCCGTCACTGCGGCATCATCGACGTGTCGACGTCGAGAGTCAACGGGTCGTTGCTGCCGGCCCAGTCAGCGTCCTGTGACGTGGTAACTACACCCTTGACCCACGGCTTGACCAGGAATCGGTTCACAGTGTTATACATGAAGGCCACCGGCGCGCCGTCGGTGAGCAGCTTCTGCGCCTGGGCGTAGAGGTCCGCGCGCTTGGCAGGATCCAGCTCCACGTCGGCCTGGTCCACCAGGGCATCGAACTCGGGGTTGGAGTAGCCGATGCGCTCGCCGAAAGCGCCGGTCTTCCAGTACACGCTGAGCCAGTTCTGAGGATCAGGGTAGTCCGCGCACCAACCTTGGATCCACATCAGCGGCGCAGTATTGATGTCCTTGCTCAGGGCCGTCAAGGTGGTGGGCTCCACGGGATCGAGCGCGAGGTCCACGTCGAGGACTTCCTTCAACTTGGCCGCCAGCCACTCGGCGCGGGTCCGGTTGCGTGGGGTGTCACCGAAGGTGTATGTGAGCGGCGGCAGGCCCTCGACGCCACCGTAGCTGGACTCGGCCAGGGCCTGCTTGGCGGCCTCGGGATCGTAGCCCCAGCGGTTCTCCTCGGCATCGTATCCGGGGAAGCCCGGCGGGATCCAGGTCAGAGTCGGCGCAGCCAACCCCCGCAGCACGTCCTGCACATAGGCCTCGCGATCGAGGGCCATGGCAAAAGCCTCGCGCACCTTCTGGTCGGTGAAGGGCTCCTTCAGCTGGTGGAACATGACGGCCTGGGTGCAGGAGCCAGGATAGAGCATGAACTCCTGGCTAAGCACCGGATCCGCCTTGACGACCTCGTAGTCCTCCTCGCCAACCTGAACAATGTCAAGCTCGTCGTTCTTGTAGGCCTCCAAACGCACCGCCGTGTCGGTGATGTAGGAGTACTCGATATCCACCTTGGGGACACCGCGCCAGTAGTTGGGATTGGGCACGAAGTAGCCACGGACAAACGGCTCCAGGCTCTGCAGGATGTAAGGGCCGTTGCCGATCTGGTACTTGGAGCTGTTCCACCAGTTCTCGCCGCCCTCGGCGATGTTCTCTTCCTTGGCCGGATAGGTCACCCACAGGGACATCACCGTGTGGAAGTAGGGGGCCGGGCGGGAGAAGGTCAGGGTCAGAGTATCACAGGCCGCATCCTCGTAGCCTTCGCAGGCCGTGCCGTCGGCGTGGGAGGCCTTGACACTCTCGTCCACCACGGCCTTGGCCGCCTCGCAGGCCGCGGCGTCGGCCAGGTCGCAGCCGCGCCACTCCGGCGCGCCGGCGATCTCGTCGGTGATCTGGGCATACTCGCCCGCGGTCTCCGGGTTGATGTTGCGCTTGATGGCGTAGGCGAAGCGCTCGGCGTTCAGCAGGCTGCCGTCGCTGTACTTCAGGTCGGGCTGCAGGGTGAAGGTCAGCTGCGTGGCGTCGTCGTTGTAGGTCCACGACGCCGCCGCGGCGGGGATGGTCTCCAACTTGTCGCTTAGCCGGGTCAGGCCCTCGTAGATCAGCTTCAGGTGGGCGATCTCGTTGACGAAGGAGCTCTTCTGGGGGTCGATGATGTCGGGATAGGAGCCGGTGCCCGAGATGATACGCAGCTTCTTGCCCTCGGGCAACGGCGTGGCGGTGACCTCGACGATCTTCTCGACCTGCTCGGTGACGACGACCTCTTCCTTGACGACGACAGTTTGTTCGACGACCTTCTCGACGACCTTCTCGACCACCTGCGGCTCCGGGGCCGGACAGGCAGCCAGGACCATGCTGGCGATCACCAGGACGCCCAGCACGATCGACAACTTCTTAGCAGACATAGGGTGTCTCCTCCTGAGAGAGCGTGAACTGAGTGGACCAATGCCATTCAGCGGAACGGAGGCCCGGCGCAGTGGGAGCGCCGGATTCAGGCGAGCCGGCCAGGCTCGAGATCACGGGATCGGACGCACGGTAGCGAGATCACCTCCTTGGAGCGCAGCCAGAGATTTTGCCCCGGCCGAGGGCAGGCTGCGGAGTTGCGGCCGGTGCGCGAAACTGGATTGGGATGGAGCCCGATCACGCAGTCAAACACAGGCAGGATAGGCTCCAGGTTCAACACCAATTGGGTGCCTGCGACACAGTCATTGCGAGAAGGCGTCCGCCACCCCGTCATTGCGAGGAGGCTTGGCGACGTAGCAATCTCAGACGTACACTCGCGTCGGCTTCTGGTGGTCTGGCGTGAGATTGCTTCGGCGGCCTTTCTCACCTCATGGGCGTTGTAGGGCCTCATGATCGGCGGCCGCCTCGCAATGACAGGCC
>JAULUH010000471.1:0-2305 GCA_032111745.1 Anaerolineae bacterium
CGTAGTAGACGTACGGCGCGTTGTCGAAGCTGGCCGCCACCACGTGCAACCGGCCGGTGGCCGGATCGACGAACAGGCTCGGCCGCACCGCGTCGTACCCCGCGTCGGTCAGGGGCACAGCCGCCGGCCACGCCTCGCCGCTGGCCAGGGGCTTGCGGCTGAAGAAGGTCCGGTAGCGCGCGGTGCCCTCCTTACTGGGAAACACCACGTACACATAGCTGCCGTCCAACGCCAGGCTGGGATGGTAGGTCTCGGCCGCGCTGGCGAAGACCACCTGGGCCGGGCTCCAGCTCTGCCCGCCGTCGTCCGAGGTGGCGTAGAGCACGCGGTAGGAGCCCGCCTCGCCGCTGTGCCAGGCCAGGTGCAGGCGGCCGCTGGCGTCGCGGCCCAGCTTGCGCGCGTTGTCGTAGCCCGACGCGGTGCTGCTATCGGTAGCCAGCGGCACGGCCGGCGCCGCGGTGGGCGAGCTATCGCCCAGCACGGCCCGGCGGGCGTTGATGCGCCCCGTGCCAAAGAACTTATCGGCGCCGGCCGGCCCGAGGTCCTCGACGGTGCTCTCGACCAGGCTGCGCACCTGGGCATTGGTCCTGGTGGGATCCTGGGAGAAGAGCAGCCCCGCCAGCCCGGCCACGTGGGGCGAGGCCATGGAGGTGCCCGAGTACACGCCGTACTGCTCCCCGCCGCCGGCATCCAGGGGCAGCGTGGAGTAGACCCCCTCGCCCGGCGCGGCCACGTCCACGTACGAGCCGTAGTTGGAGTAACAGGACCGGTAGTCGTCGCGGTTGGTGGAGGCCACGGCCACGGCATTGGCGTAGGCCGCCGGGTAGAAGGCCTGCTCGACGCCGTTGTTGCCCGCCGCGGCCACGACCACCGCGCCGGCGTTCCAGGCGTAGTTCACCGCGCTCTCCAGGGTGGCCGCGCCGAAGGTGGCGCCCAGGCTGAGGTTGACGACGCGCGCGCCCTGGTCCGTGGCGTAGGTGATGCCGTTGGCCACGACGTCCAGGGCCCCGCTGCCGCTGGCGTCCATGACCTTCACCGCCATCAGGCTACATCCCGGGCATATGCCCACCAGCCCGCTCGGATTGGCGCTGGCGACGGCCGCGGCGATGCCGGCGACGTGGGTGCCATGGCCGTTGTCGTCCAGGGGCACGGCGTCGCCGTTGACGAAGTCCCATCCATGCACATCGTCCACCTTGCCGTTGCCGTCGTCGTCGAGGCCGTTGTCCGGGATCTCGCCGGGGTTGTGCCACAGGGCCGGCGCCAGCTCGCCGTGGCGGTAGTCGATGCCCGAATCGACCACGGCAATGGCCACCGCCGGGGACCCCACGGCGACCTGCCAGGCCTCCACGGCGTCGATCTGCTGCGGCGCCCACTGGTTAGCCAGGCCCGGGTCCGCGCCCGGTGCGACCTGGGCGATATGCAGCACGTAGTTGGGCTCGGCGTACTGTACCTCGGGCAGCCCGTTCCAGGTTGCTACGGCTCTTTCCACCGGCAGGCCGGCGGGCAGCGCCAGCACCTCTACCGCCAGGGCGTCGACGCGGCGCAGCGGTGTGGCACCTTGCTCGGCCATCACCCGGCTGGCGCGGCCCTCGGTCACCAGCGGCCGGAACCGCACCAGCAGCTCCCCGGGGACATAGGGTGGCGTCTCGCCGGCGGTGTCGCCGGCCTGCGCTGACTCCTGCGCCTCGGCCGCCAGCCAGCCGGCCGCCGGGGGGAGCGCCAGCAGCGCCAGGATCACCAGGGCGGCCAGGCCATATCTGCCAGTGCGGGTTGTCATGATTCCACCTCCCTGCACGCATCACCGCAGCAGGTCGCCGATCCCGGCCACCTATGCGCCAGGTGAAAACGATACAAACCAGCCGGTCACCCCCTCAATCAGCCGCGCCTATCCATACCCCATTATGACAGAATGCCGCCGCTTTGTCAACGGGCCTTCAGGGCTTCTCAAAAGTCGCGCCTCGGGGCTATGACCAGGCAGGCCGGAACACAGACACGGGCCAGAACACGGACGAACACGGACAGACACGGACGCCGGAACTTACCGCAGAGACGCAGAGGGGAACAAGGGCCGGAGGAGCCGGAGCGGAACACGGACGCCGGAAGTGACCTTGGAAGGGCTTTTGAGAAGCCCTGAAGATGCAAGAAAGATGCAGAGAGGGGGGGGCTTGCGCGATGAGATCCCAGGGGGTATACTAGCGGCCTGTCCGGGTTGGAGGCAGCGATATCTCGGTCGTCGAGTTGGATTTCGAATTTCGCGATGTGAACCAGGAGGAGCACGATGTCGGGCGCGGACATCGCGGCCCTG
>JAULUH010000472.1:0-27389 GCA_032111745.1 Anaerolineae bacterium
GTAGCTGAGCCGGCCCACCGGGATGAACACCGCGTCCCCGGTAAACAGGAAGTAGTGCAGGAAGCTGCGAGCCTCGGTCTCGTTCAGCGGGGCAGCCTCGCGCACCAGTGACAGAGGCGTGGCCGCGCTGTCGAGAGTCTCCTGCTCCTGGGCCAGGTAGCCCAACCGCACCCCCCGGCCCAGCCGTACCGTGCCCGACCAGGGCTGCAGCTGGCCCGTGATGCAGCGCAGCAGCGTCGTCTTACCGGTGCCGTTGGACCCGATCAGCACCGCCCGCTCGCCGTACCGCAGGTGCAGGCTCACGCCGTCGAGCACCACTCGCTGGCCGTAGCCCACTCGTACGTCCTCCAACACCAGCACGTCCTCCCCGCTGCGCGGCATATCGGGGAACTCCAGCTTCATCTTCCAGGTCAGCCCCGGCTTCTCCACCAGGTCCTCGCTCTCCAGCATCCGCTCCAGCCGCCGCTGCTGGATCACCGCCCGCCGCGCCAGGTCCTTGGCGATCCGCCGCCAGTGGAAGTGGACGGTCTCGTTCTCGATGTTCTTGGCCTGGCCCGCCAGCTTGCCGATGGAGGCCGTCAGCCGCTGGATCCGTTCCTGCTGCTCCTGGTAGGCCGCCCACTGCTTTTCCAGGTCCCGATCCACGGCCAGGGCATAGTCGGTGTAGGTCCCCGGGTATTCTCTCAAGGTGTGGTTCGCGTCGTCCAGCGCCAGGATGCGGTTGGCCGTGCGGTCGAGGAACGCCCGGTCGTGCGAGACCACCAGGATCGCGCCGGCGTAGGCTGCCAGGTACTCCTCCAGCCAGGCCAGGGCGGTGATGTCCAGGTGGTTGGTGGGCTCGTCCAGCACCAGGAGATCAGGCTCCGCCAGCAACAGCCGCGCCAGGCCCAACCGGGTCTTCTGGCCGCCGCTGAGCCCGCCTACTGGCCGCGCCTGGTCGACGTACTCCAGGCCCAGCCCGGCCAGCACCTGGTCGGCATCGGCCCGCAGGCGGCTGCCGCCCATGGCCTCGAACTCGGCTAGGCCGCGGTCGTAATCGGCCAGCGCCGCGTGGAGGTCCCCGTCGCCGGCTGTGGCGATACGCTCCGCCAGCAGCGCCAGCTTGGTCTCGACGCCTATCCGCTCGCCCTGGGCCGCCGCCAGTACATCCCCTACCGTGGCCGCCGGTGGGAACTCCAGCGCCTGGGGCAGGTAGCCTAGGCGCAAGGAGGTAGGCGCCAACTGCACCCTGCCCTGGTCCGCCTCCATCTCGCCGGCGATGATGCGCAGCAGCGTAGACTTCCCGCATCCATTGGGCCCGATCAGCCCGGCTCGCTGCCCGCGGCCGAGGTTGAAGCTAACCCGGTCCAGCACCTTCACATCGCCGAACCACTTGGTGATATTTCGGACTTGCAGCATGGCAACTCGCTCTCCACTCCGAACCAAGAACCTCCGCAGTTCCCTTCCGGTCTCCTCTGGTCCAAAGTCCGCTTTGCGTTCTCTGCGTCTCTGCGGTTCTCCTCTGGTCTCCTCTCCGGTGTCCGCAAAGAAAACGCCGCCGGCATAGCGCCCGCGGCGTGAGCAAAGCCCAATCGTGTTTTCAACCCAAACCGGTCACAGCAGGCGCGTGGTCCTCGCCATGGCCCCGCCGGCTCCCGTCACAGGGTGAACGCAGCCGGCCAGGAGGTTTCCCAAACCCTGGGAAGCGAGGACAGACCTTAGGCTGTGACCATCTTCGTCAACGGACTTACCTCGGCACCTGGAATAACAACAGTATGCCACAGGTGCCGGCTAGTTCCAAATCCCTCACCGACAGACTGAACCTCAGTGGTTGCCTGCCTCGGGATGCGCCTCGTACCAGGCTACCGTGCCGGCGATCGCCTCCTGCAGCGGCGTGGCCGTCACGCCAAAGGCCTTCTCGAACTTGCTGGAGTCTACCACGAACGGCTTGTCGAACTCGTACATCATCTCCACCGTCTCGCGCGCCTCCGGGATGAACAGCCCGCCGAGCCGCAGCATGGTCTTTCCCATGCCGCTCATCTTCGGCGGCAGGCCCAGCTCCTCGAAGACCATAGTGGCGAACTGCCGCTGGGTGATCTGCGGCCGGTCGTTGGGCACGTGCCAGGCCTGGCCCAACGCCTCGTCGCGCTCGCCGAGGATCACCAGGGCCTTGCCAAAATCCTCGATGTAGGTATGGGTGTGGGGTTGGTCCAGGCTGCCCGTGAGCTGGGCCGCTTTGCCGGCCATCGCCGGGTAGAACACCCGCTCGCCCATGGTCGATCCCAATGCCCACGGCCCGAAGAAGTCAGACCCACGGCCAATGGCGACCCGCACCTTCCCGGCCTGGTGCGCGGCCAGGGCGGCCGCGGCCATCTCGGCCCGGGTTTTGCCCTTGCGGGTGTGGGCGTTGCTGGGCAGGCTCTCGACCATTGGCCGGCCACCGGTATCCCCATACATGTAGAGGTTCTCCGCGATCACCAGCTTGGCCCCGCTGGCCGCGGTGCCGTCGAGGATAGCAGCCTGCAAGGGCGGAAACTTCTCCGGCCACTGGTTGTAGGGCGGCTGGGCACACTGATAGACGACCGCGGCGCCCTGGGTCAGGCCGCGCACGACGCTCGCATCGTAGCCGTTGCCGGCTACCAGCTCCACCCCCTCTGGGATTTCGGGCAAGGCACCACTGCCGTTGACCATGCGCACGGACTTGCCGCGGCGGACCAATTCATTCATCACCGACCGGCCCAGGGGACCGGTGCCGAATACGACGTGAAGCTCAGACATGATGGTTTCTCCTCAAGAGTTTAAGTTGCTTGCTTTTGCGCGCTGGCCAGCCAGCCTACATGCCGGCCCGGTCCATCAACGCGTCGATCTCGTACCGGTAGAATGCCCCGGTGTCGCCCACCACCGGCTGGATGTGCTGGAACAGCTCCAGCATCACCATCCCGTGGATCCGCGCCCACCCGCTCATCAACAGGCCCACCAGGGCATCGGGCATGTCGATGCCGGACTGCTCCTTCCACGCCGCCAGGTGTTCGGCCATCGCCGGCGGCACCGCCGCATACTCGGCCGGGATCGCCAGCTCGGCGCTGGCCAGGGCCTCGCCGAAACAGCGAAATACGCTCATGAAGGGCCGCCGGGCCAGGGGTACCGTGATCTCCGCCGGGGCCACGTAGCCGGGGATAGGGTTGCCGTAGATCAGCTGGAAGTCCACCGGGTGTTCGATCGCCCAGCGGCGATACGCCTCCAACATGGCCGTGGCCCGCGGCCGGCAGCGACCCGCCGGAGCACCCGCCTCCGCCGCCTCCATGGCCTCCGCCAGGTCCACGAAGGCGTCGACGATCAGCGCCGTGATCAGGTCGTCCAGCCGCGAAAAGTAGTTGTAGATCGCCGGCGCCGTTACACCCAGCTCCCGGGCAATGCCGCGCAGCGACAGGCCGGCGGTGCCGTGCTCCGCCATCTGCCGGTGCGCCACGTCCTTGATGGCCGCGATGCTGATGGAACGGGTGGTATCCGGGTGAGCCCTGCTTGGTCGTGCCATGAGGCCTGCTCCTATGAACTAAACGGTGTATATTTACATTGTAAATATACACCGTTTAGTTAGATTTGTCAAGCCCCAAAATGACCGATTCTGGGACGAATTTTCCAGACTGGCCGGCCGGCCCCCCTTAGCGCCTCAGCGTTGCTCGGACAGATAGGCCTCCAGCCTGGCTACCGCCTCTGGCAGGTTCCGCCGCCCAAAGCCGATGCGAAAGTGATTGCCCGTATCGTCGAACGCGCTGCCAGGCACCAGCAGCACGCCGGCTCTCGTGACCAGGTCGTGGCAGAAGTCCTCCACGTCGCCCTGCAGCCAGCGGGGGAAGGCGATCGGGCCAGCCTTGGGCCTCTGCCACGCGAACCGCTCGGGGTGCCGGCCAAAGAACGCGTCCAGCATCTCCAGGTTGCTGGCGATGATCTCCCGGTTGCGCTGCAGCAGGACCTGGCGCTGGCGCAGGGCCAGCTCGGCCAGGAACTCGCTGGGCGCGCTGTTGCAGATGGTGGTGTAGTCCTTGAGCGCCGCCATGCGCTCCCGCACTGGGGCGTTATGGGTAGCCACCCAGCCAATGCGCAGGCCGGGCAGGCCGTAGGACTTGGAGGTCACCCCCAGGGATACTGCGCGGGCGCTCAGGTCACCCGCCGCGGGCAGGCGGTCTTCCTCCCGATATTCGGACTCGCGGTAGACCTCGTCGCTGAACAGCACCGCGCCATGCTCTTCGGCCAAACTGATGGCGGCCCGGAAATCCGCGGGCGGCATCAGGTAGCCGGTAGGGTTGTGGGGCGTGTTAATCACGATGGCTCGCGTGTTAGGGCGCAGGTCGCGCTGGAGGTCGGCCAGATGCAGCGCCCAGCCATTCTCCGCGCGCGCCATCCAAGGCGAGACATCACAGCCGATCCCCCGCGCGACCTCGGCCAGGGACTGGTAGCACGGGGAATGCACGATCACGTGGTCCCCGGCCTCCAGCACCGCCTGCATGAACAGGAAGATCGCCTCCTCGGCCCCGCTGTGCACCAGCACCTCATCCGGCGCCACCGTCGTGTACAGCCCCGCGATGGCCTGCCTGAGGGTCGGGCTGCCGTTGGACTCCGTATAGCCCAGCCAGTGGCCGTGGAAGCGCTGCGCCGCGTCTGGCTCCAGGGCCAGCAGCTCCGCCACGGTGAACGACTCGCAGTCCGACGCACACAGCACGTAGTCGACGTTGAACTCGTAGCGGGCAAAATAGCGCTCGAGCTTGAAGGGGGAGAGCTTCATGAGATCCTCGTATCGTCCGTCACGCTTCGGGAACCAACTTGCCACCGAACGCCACCCGGCCCGCCGCCTCAGCCTGGTAGAACAGGTGCACATTCTCCGCCGGCCGGCCACAGGCCCCAGCCACGGCCTTCGTCAGCCGCTCAACCTCCTCCTGCCGGGCCTCTGGCGCCACCCACCGCGCCTTGAGCAGGGATACGAACACCGGGTAGACCCCCTCCGGCACCCCGCCGTCCTCGGCGTAGTGCTCCGCCGCCAGCGCACGCAGCCTGACCCAGGTCGTGCCCGCCGGCGCCGCCAGGGCCGCCCCCGCGCTCCGCGCCAGCGTCAGCGCCAACCCGGGCTCCAACCACTCGCCAGGGCGCAATACGATCTCGACGTCCAGTATAGGCATACGACTCCTCCTCTCTCTAACCGGCGATTGTATCACGCCCACCCCCGATCAGCCAGTCCCGGGCGTTTCGCGTGCTGGCTGACCTCGGCCCTGTACCTTCCGATCGGAGTCGATAGCGACCCGGCGATGGGTTGGGCAAAGCAGCGTTCCGCACTGGACAGCTGATCGCCAGTCTCTGCCAGGATCCACAGAATCCCGTGCACATGGTCCGGCATCACGACGAACGCGTCCAACCCAACGCCCACGCCCCGGGCGCACGATTATCGGGCGCCACATGGCGCATCGTCCCCGGCCGCCGCGTCACAGGATTTGGTGCCATAACCCGGTGCCCCCTAATCGCCGCGTGTCCCATGAGACAGGCCGCACCGCAGCCCTGCAAACATGACCCCACCGCCATCGTACCCCGTTCCACCCACGCCCCAAAACCCCCTTGACACGCCCCCCTCTCTGCGCGAGAATGACAATAAGCCTCCCTCTCACCTCGCGCGCAGGAGGCACCCACCACCATGTAGCCTGCTACTCGCACCGGCTCAGGAGCCACGACCATGACCAAGACCGACTTCAAAAAAGAGCTCAAACACCTCTACACCCCCTCCTCCACCCGCCCCGCGATCGTCGACGTGCCGCCCCTGGACTTCTTGATGGTCGACGGCCACGGCGATCCCAACGTTGCGCCGGCCTATCGCGAGGCCATCGAGGCCCTCTATTCCGTCGCCTACGCGCTCAAGTTCATGAGCAAGCGCCAGCTGGATCGCGACTACACCGTGCCACCCCTCGAAGGACTGTGGTGGGCAGCCGACATGGCCGCGTTTACCCTGCAGGACAAGAGCGCCTGGGACTGGACCATGATGATCATGCAGCCCTCCTGGATCACTCCTGACATGCTCCAGGCCGCCATCGACGATACTGCGGCCCGCAAGCCACTCCCCGCCCTGCCCTTGCTCCGCTCCGAGGTCTACCACGAGGGCCCCTCCGCCCAGATCATGCACATCGGCCCCTGGGCCGCAGAGGGTCCTACCATTGCCCGTCTTCATGCCTTCCTCCAGGAGCAGGGCTACGTACCAGCGGGTAAACATCACGAGATCTATATCAGCGATCCCAACCGCACCACCCCTGAGAGGATGAAGACCGTGGTGCGCCAGCCGGTGGCGGCAAGATAGAGGCGACCAGGCCCGGACCGGCCAGTCTGGCGTGGATCGCCCCACTACCGGCACACCTTCCGTGCCTCCGGAGATACCGCCCATGTCAGTCTCGAGAACTACGGTAGACACAAGGAAAGCTGAGCAACCCCCGACAGCCACCGGCCGGATCGACGCCCCTGTGCGGCCCAGCCAGCGCATCCTCACCATCGACATCCTGCGCGGCTTCGCCATCTTCGGCATCCTCCTGGTGAACATGGAGCTCTTCCACGCGTCCGCCCTCAACATGGTGGCGGACCTGAATCCGCCGGCCACCCCCCTGGAGCAGCTGGCCCGCTGGTTCATTGCCTTCTTCGCCGAAGGCAAGTTCTACTCCATCTTCTCCTTCCTCTTTGGCCTGGGCATGGCCATCCAATTCAGCCGCGCGGAAGAGCGCAACGCGCGCTTCGGCCGCTTCTGGCTGCGTCGCATGCTGGTGCTGCTCGTTTTCGGCTTGGTCCACGCCTTCCTCTTCTGGACCGGTGATATCCTGATCCTCTACGCCGTGCTCGGCATGGTCCTCCTCCTGTGGCGCAAGGCCCGGCCCCGCACCCTGCTGATCTGGACCGTGATCTTCCTCATGGTGCCCCTCCTCCTCAACCTCGCCCTGGTGGGCCTGGCCGGGCTGGGCCGGATGTCGGCCGGCGCGGAGGCCATGGATCAGATCTTCCAACAGCAGATCGCCGGCTACGCCGCCGCGGCCGCCGAGGCCGATCGCATCTACGCCACCGGTACCTACCTCGAGGTCACCAACCAACGCGCCCGTGACATGGTCCTCATGGTCAGCATCTGGCCCTTCATGGCCTTCAACGTCCTGGCCATGATGATCCTGGGCCTCTACGCCGGCAAGCGGCATATCTTCGACGATATCCCCGGCCACCTGCCCATGATCCGCCGCGTGCTGCTGTGGGGCCTGGTCATCGGCCTCGTCGGCAACGCCATGTACGTCTACTTCGGCGAGCATAGCAGCCGGGCCATGCCCTCGGCCGCCAGCTTCCTCTCCATCGCCGGCCAGATCGTCGGTGCCCCGGCCCTGGCCCTCTTCTACATGGCCGGCCTGACCCTGCTGGCCGAGCGGGCCAATTGGCGCCAGCGCCTCCGCCCCCTGGCCAACGTTGGTCGCATGGCTCTGACCAACTATCTGTTGCAGACTCTGATCTGCACCACCCTGTTCTATGGCTACGGCCTGGGGCTCTATGGCATGATCGGTATCGCCGGAGGCATCGTCCTGACCGTGGCCATCTACCTGCTGCAGATCGCCTTCAGCGGCTGGTGGCTGCACCACTTCCGCTTCGGCCCCATGGAATGGCTATGGCGCACCCTGACCTACGGCCACCGCCAGCCCATGCGCCTGGCCCCACCCGGGCCCCGGCCCGCCGTCACGCCCGGCACCTAGCGCACCAAAGCTCGTACGCCGTAGTAGCGGCTTCAGCCGCTCCGGGTACGGAGTCGAGGCTTTAGCCAGGTCTTTAGCGCCTATCCGGGTAGCGGTCGCGCGCGGAATCGACGGAGCACCTCCCATGCATGATCGTCTCCTCCACGTCATGGCCCGCTGGTACTACCGCCTCGGCTACCAACCCACCCCGCTGGCCGCCGGGAAAACCGGTGACCTCCCCGCCGAGCAGCATCTGGAAACCATCCCCTGGATCTCCACCTGGACCGGACTCTGCCAGTCCACAGCCCTGCAGATGATCGCCGTGCACCACGGGATCGAAAAACCCCGCCGGCACTTCGACTTCCTGATGGGCTTCACCTACGGTGCCACCCTGCGGCCAGACTCCGGATTGTTTAACACCATCGGCACGGATCCGGAGCCCGGCCTGATAACGGCCGCACCCTACCTCGGCCTGGCCCGCCGCTACTATGTCACCGACGACTCAGCCCTGTACCTCCACGCGCTGCGCGCGCGCCTCGCTGCAGGCTACCCCATCCGCATACCCCTGGACATGGGCGCACTTTACGGCCAGCCGGAAGCGCTCCCCCACAACGAAGTGCTGGTAGGCTACGACAGCCAGGGCTTCTACTACTACGAGCCCACGTGCCGGCCGCCGGCGCCCTGCCAGCCCGACCATCTACCCCCCGGGGAGCTGGGGCTCTACGTCACCGCGGATCGCCTGCTGCAGGCAGTCGCCAGCGAGTCCGCACTGTTCGCCTACCCCTGGCGCTACCCATTCGTCCTCTTCGAACCCGGCGCCCATCATCACGACCTGGCCCCGGTCTGGCGGCAGAACGGCCAGGCCCTGGTGGGCGGCCAGCGCTGGGGCCAGTGCTGGGGCGCGGTTGCCACCGAGCTCCAGGCGGCCGAGGTGGAGCGCTGCGGTAAGCACTTCGACCTCGACAAGCTCCAGCTCGGCCTGGAGGTGGGCGTGGCGACGCGGCCGGACAACGCCCTCTATCTGCGCGAGACTTTCGCTGAGCAGCTTGAGCTTCTCGATGCTGCCAGTCTCTTCGATCAGGCCACCCAATGCTACCAGGCCGCGCTGGACTCCTCCAGAAGGGGCAACGTCGATCAGGCTACGGCCACCAATATCGCTCACTGGCTGCGCCAGGCCGCCGCCGCCGAGCGCACCGCCGGCCAGATCTTCCTGGCTGTTGGTCGGAGTTCCGCCGCGGGCAAGCTCTAGCGAGCACCACACGAGCAGGCGGGGAATTCAGGGGAGAGCATATCGCAAGCAAACAAGAAAGGGACGCCGAGCACAGGTCACTGCCCTCGACGTCCCCTTGACAGTCCTACCGGATTCTACAGGCTAAGCTCTACAGGTCTTCCGTGACCTCGACCTTGCCGCCGTGCTTCAGCGCGGCCTGGGCCGCGGCCAGTCGCGCGATCGGCACCCGGAAGGGGGAGCAACTGACGTAGTTCTGGTTGATCAGGTGGCAGAACTCCACCGAGTTGGGATCGCCGCCGTGCTCGCCGCAGATCCCCACCTCCAGATCAGGCCGCACCTTGCGTCCTTCGTCCACGGCCATCTTCATCAACCGGCCCACGCCGCTGCGATCGATAGTTTGGAACGGGTTCTTGGGCAGGATGCCCTCCTCCACGTAGGTCAGCAGGAAGCGCGCCTCGGCGTCGTCGCGGCTGAAGCCGAAGGTCATCTGCGTCAGGTCGTTGGTGCCAAAGGAGAAGAACTCGGCCACTTCGGCGATCTCGCTCGCGGTCAGCGCGGCGCGCGGTACCTCGATCATGGTGCCAAACTTGTAGTCGAATTGGACACCCTTCTCCTGCATCACCTGCTTGGCGATGCGCTCCAGCTTGGGCTGGATCACCTTCAGCTCGTTGACGTGCACCGAAAGCGGGATCATCACCTCGGGCTTGACCACCACGCCCTTCAGCGCCTCGTCGGCCGCCGCCTCAAAGATCGCTCGCACCTGCATCTCCACGATCTCCGGCATGATGATGCTGAGGCGGATGCCGCGCATGCCCATCATGGGGTTGCTCTCGTGCATGCCCTCGATGGCCTTCAGCAGTTCCTCTTTCTCCGCCAAACCCTTGGTCTCACCCTTCACCCGCATGGTGATGACCTCCTCCAGCACGTCGCGCTCGTTCGGCATGAACTCATGCAGAGGTGGGTCGATCAGGCGGATGATGACGGGCAGGCCGTCCATGGCCGCGAACAACCCGGCGAAGTCGGAGCGCTGGAAGGGCAACAGCTCGTTCAGGGCCGCCGTGCGCTCCTCGCTGGTCTCGGCCAGGATCATGCGCTGCACGATGGGCAGGCGCTCCTGCTCGAAGAACATGTGCTCGGTGCGGCACAGGCCAATGCCCTGGGCGCCATAGCTGCGCGCCCGGCGGGCGTCGGCCGGATAGTCGGCGTTGGCCCACACCTCGAGGCGGCGATACTTGTCAGCCCAGCTCAGCAGGGTGATCAGGTCAGGCTGCTCCTCGAACTTGGGGAAGGTCGTCGGAATCTGGCCCAGATACACCTCGCCGGCCGCGCCGTCCAGGGACACCCAATCACCCTCGGCCACGACGATGCCGTTGACGCTCATCTTGCGCCCTTCGAGGTCGATCTTCACGTCCGACGCGCCCACCACGCAGGGCACGCCAAACTGGCGGGCCACCACCGCGGCGTGGCTGGTGGCCCCACCCTCGCTGGTGAGAATGCCCTTGGAAGCCAGCATGCCATGCACGTCGTCGGGCTTGGTGAAGGGCCGCACCATGATCACGGCCTGCTTCTCCTCCTTGGCCTTCTGCTCAGCCGTGTCCGCGTCGAAATAGACGCGGCCCACCGCTGCGCCGGGCGAGGCGTTCACACCCTTGGCCAGGTACCGCCCCTCGTGCTTGGCCTCCCGCTTGCTCTCCTCGTCGAACTGGGGATGCAGCAGAGTGTCGACCTGGTCCGGCGTCACCCGCATGATCGCCTCTTCCTGGCTGATGATCCCCTCGTTGGCCATGTCTACGGCGATCTTGATCGCCGCCTTGGCTGTGCGTTTGCCGCTGCGGGTCTGCAACATCCACAGTTTCTTGTTCTCGATGGTGAACTCCACATCCTGCATCTCACGATAGTGGTGTTCCAATGTATCGCATATGGCCAGGAACTCGGCGTAGGCCTCGGGCATCTCCTCGCCCAGCTCCTGGATCTTCTTGGTGTTGCGGATGCCGGCCACTACGTCCTCGCCCTGCGCATTCAACAGGTAGTCGCCGTACATCAAGTTGTGCCCGTCCGCAGGGTCGCGGGTGAAGGCCACCCCAGTGCCGCTGTCCCAGCCCATGTTGCCAAACACCATGGTCACGATGTTCACCGCCGTGCCCAGGTCATGCGTGATGCCGGCCGCGTTGCGGTAATCCACCGCCCGCTTGCCATTCCAGCTCTTGAACACAGCCTCGGTGGCCAACCTCAGCTGCGCGTAGGGATCCTGGGGAAAGTCGCTGCCCGTCTCCTCCCGCACTACCTTCTTGAAGGCCTCGGTGAGCTCCTTCCAGTCCTTCGCGCTGAGCTCGGTGTCGGATTTGACCCCCCGCTCGGCGCGCTTCTCTGTGATCAGGTCCTCGAAAGGCTCGTCGTCGATCCCCAGCACCACGCTGCCGAACATCTGCACCAGGCGGCGGTAGCTATCGTAGACGAAGCGCTCATCCCCGGTCAGGGCCACCATCCCGGCGGCGGTCTTGTCGTTCAAGCCGATGTTGAGCACCGTATCCATCATGCCGGGCATGGAGAACTTGGCCCCGGACCGGCAGGACACCAGCAGAGGGTTGCTGGGGTCGCCAAAAGTCTTGCCGGTGGCTTTTTCGGTGGTCTTCATGGCCGCCAGCTCCTGGTCCCACATACCCGCCGGGAACTTGTTGCCCTCGGCCAGGTAGGCATTGCAGGCCTCGGTGGTCACGGTGAATCCGGGGGGTACCGGCAGGCCGATGCGCACCATCTCGGCCATGTTGGCGCCCTTGCCGCCCAGGAGTGCGCGCACGCCCTCCCAGTCGCCGCCAACGTACTTCTCTGCCTCGTCTACCTCTTCAAACAGGTAGACCCACTTCTTGCTCATAGGGGTAACTCCTTGACGATCGCTTTGCACAGCATACAATCCGCCGGGGCTGCCCGGCGGAAGTCATCGCTCATGCCTGTGAGGTTGGATGGGACGGGAGAGACGCCGGTGGGGAAAGGCCGCACCGTTGCCACCAGTCACCAAAAAGTGATTATAGAGCCAAAGGGGGCAATTGGCAAGAAAACTGGATAGTTGCACCGCAGGGGCTGGTGCCCAGCACAGCCGCATCGCTGGCCTCGCCGGGCGCACCCCCAGACTATAGAAATCTGGCCAATTCTAAGCCCGACATGACGCAGGTCATACCCGTTAGGCGCAGAATGTGCGATAATGCCAGCAGAGAGGGCGCCAACCAGATCGGTCCCAACACAATGGGCCGGCCCCAGCGCCATGTTCAGGCTAGACAAGGAGGTTTGTTATGCCAATCGAAAGCGGGAGGGTCCACAGCCCTGTGGGCCTGGATGCCCAGGGCATTACCAATGTGAACAACATCTACTGGAATCTTTCCACCTCAGCTCTGTACGAGGAGGCGATCCGCCGCCACGAGGGGATCATGGCCCATCTGGGCCCCCTGGTGGTTCGCACAGGCCAGCACACTGGCCGCTCGCCCAACGACAAGTTCACGGTGCGCGAGCCCACCACCGAAGAACACATCTGGTGGGGCAAGGTCAACCGCCCCTTTGAACCGGAGCGCTTCGACGCCCTGCAACGCCGGCTAGTGTCCTATCTGCAGCTCAAGGACGTGTTCGTACAGGATTGCTGGGCCGGAGCCGATCCTGCCTTCCGCCTGCCCGTGCGCGTCATCACCGAGGATGCCTGGCACAACCTGTTTGCCCGTAATATGTTCATTCAGGCCACCCCGGAGGAGCTGGCGAGCCACGCCCCGGAGTTTACCGTCATCAACTGCCCGCGCTTCCACGCCAACCCGGAGCTGGATGGCACCAACTCTGAGGCGTTCGTCATCGTCAACTTCGCCCGCAAGCTGGTGCTGATCGGTGGCACCAGCTACGCCGGAGAGATCAAGAAGTCCATCTTCAGCGTGATGAACTACTTGCTGCCCTTCCAGGACGTGATGCCCATGCACTGCTCGGCCAACTTTGGGCCGGCCGGGGACACCGCGCTTTTCTTCGGCCTAAGTGGCACAGGCAAGACCACCCTTTCCGCCGACCCCTCGCGCACCCTTATCGGCGACGACGAGCATGGTTGGAGCAACAACGGTGTCTTCAACTTTGAAGGCGGCTGTTACGCCAAGGTGATTCGTCTCTCCGCAGAGGCCGAGCCGGAGATCTACGAGACCACCCGGCGTTTTGGCACCATTCTGGAGAACGTCATGCTGGATGCCGAGACCCGCCGGCTGGACCTGGACGACGACTCTCTGACCGAGAATACGCGCGGCGCATACCCGATTTCCCACATCCCTAATGCCACCCGGGATGGCCAGGGTGGGCACCCACAGAACATCATCTTTCTGACTGCGGATGCCTTCGGCGTCATGCCCCCCATCTCCCGCCTGACGCCTGAGCAGACCATGTATCACTTCCTCTCCGGCTACACCGCCAAGGTAGCGGGCACAGAGAAAGGGGTCACAGAGCCCCAGGCCACCTTCAGCACCTGCTTTGGTGCACCCTTCATGACCCAGCGGCCCATCGTGTACGCCGGCCTGCTGGGAAAGAAGATCCAGGAGCACACGGTCAACTGTTGGCTGGTGAATACCGGCTGGAGCGGCGGCCCGTACGGCGTGGGACAGCGCATGAAGATCTCCCATACCCGGGCCATGGTGAACGCTGCTCTGGACGGTAAGCTGGACGGCGTGGCGTACGTGACCGATCCAGTCTTTGGCGTGCAGGTGCCCACCTCCTGTCCTGGGGTGCCCGCCGAGGTGCTGACGCCCCGCAACACCTGGAGCGACGGCGAGGCCTACGACGCCCAGGCCAGGAAGTTGGCCGGGATGTTTACCAAGAACTTCCAGCAGTTTGAGGAGGAGGTGCCTGCGGCGGTCAAGGCTGCGGGACCTGTGGCTTGCTAGCCTCCATCGTGGCAGGGGCGAGATTGCCACCGTTCCACCCAATCTTGCCCCTTACCTGCCCTCTCGTCGGCCCGCCGTCCACACCGGGCCGCTATCGATTGCCTCTGCCCTCTCGTCGATCCCGGGGCCCCTAATGGCTCCCTAGCCCTATCCCTTGGCAGGGGCGTGCCCTCCGTGGCCGCCCCGTCGTTGCCTACCCGAGTTTCGCCTGGGACCCGACATGGCGCCGCCCCAATTCAGCTGCGCCAGGTCCCCAATCTGATCCAAGGTGCACCTCCTCCCGGGCTGCGGCCTCGGCCAGCATGCTCAACAAGGTGGCAGGGTCGTGGACTATTGGCCTTTGCGTGGTATGAACGACGGGGCGGCCACACCGTCCCGGAAAGGGATATCAACCTGCTGGCCACGCCAGCTACTCTCTCTGGCCCACTGGTCTGCCGCCACACCAGCTTGTCCTCGCCCCTGCGCGGCTACTGGCCCACGTAGCGCCGCCAAATCGCGTCCACGGAGCTGCCATAGCCCTCCCCGAACAAATTAAGATGGTTCAGCAGGTGATAAAGCTGGTACAGGGGAATGCGGTCATCCCGCCCTGCCGCCGGCGGCCACGCCGCGTCGTAGGTCGTGTAAAACGCCTGGGTAAAGCCGCCGAACAGCCGGCACATGGCCAGCTCGGCCTCGCGCTCCCCATAGTATACCGCCGGGTCGATCACCACCGGTTCGCCCCCCTGGGCCACCAGCCAGTTGCCCCCCCACAGATCCCCGTGCAGCAGGGATGGCTGGCACGCCTCGTCGCCGATCCACTCGTCCAGCCGGTCGATCAGCCGCTCCAGCCCCCGCCGCCGCGCGGCCGGCAGCAGGCCACGGCGGCCCGCCAGCGCCATTTGCCAGCCCAGCCGCCGCGTGCCATAGAACTCGACCCACGACGCGCACCAGCGGTTGTCCTGCGGTGTGGCACCGCAGTAGTTGCCATGGCCCAACCCATAGCGGGGTCCAAGGTTCCGGTGCAGCGCAGCCAGGCCGCGGCCCAATGCCACCCCCGCTTGCTGGTGCCCGGAATCCCCTCGCTCGATCCACTCCATCAGGATGTAGGCCGGCCCATCGCCGCCCGCACCCGTGCGCAGGACCTCCGGCACTCGTAGCGCGCCAGCCCTGGCCAATAACTGCAGGCCTGCAGCCTCGGCGGCAAATATGTCCAGCCAGCCCGGCTGCACCATTGGCGGCCGGTCCTGCCACTTGACCAGGATCGACCGCCCGCCGGCCTCGACGCGGGCCGCGTTGCTGATGTCGCCCCCGCCCAGCAGCCGTACGGCCTCCAGCGGCGCTCCTGCTAGGTCCGTAATGGCCGCGGTCAGAGCCTCAGGCAGCGACATGATCGCCGCCTGCCTGGAGCCCGTTCTCGTTGCGGATCATCTCCAGCAGGTTGGCGGTACCTGTCTTCACCAGCCCATAGACGTAGTCGAAGCGGCCGTCGTAGTAGGGATCGGGCACATCCAACGGTGCATTGGGCGGCCCAAACTCCATCAGGCGGTACAGCTTGCCGTCGAGCGCCCCGCTGCGGTCCAGGTGGCGCAGGTCCGCCACGTTGCTGCCGTCCATGGCGATCACATAGTCGGCCCAGTCCAGGTCGCTGCGGCTCACCTGCCGGGCGCGTCCGTCGTGGGGAACCCCGTGCCGGCGCAGCACGTCCAGCGTGCCGCGATGCGCGGGCAGGCCCACGTTCCAGTCCGCAGTGCCGGCCGAGCGCACTTCGATCTCGCCCGCCAGGCCGGCCTCGGCCACCCGCCGGCGAAACAGCGCCTCGGCCATCGGCGAGCGGCAGATGTTGCCCAGGCAGATGAATAACACTCGCACCATTACCGCGTCTCCATGACTAGCCGATTCTTGGTTTCCCGTAGTACCGCCTCCCGGCCATAGGGCATGGCCAGCAGCTGCCCATCTCGCCACAACGGGATCAGGTCCGCGTAGTGGGAGCTGGCTACGTGGCCCGACTGCCCGCCGGGCACGATCATGCGGCAGCGATCCCAGTCACTCAGGTCGGCCACGAAGCGCATAGCCGCAATCACATGTACCGGGTCCGTTGGGAATTGGGGCTTGGTCACCGCCCGCAGCAGCGTATCGTGGTCGCCACCCATAGGGTATGGGCCGCGGTTGAACAGCCTATCCAGGGGTTTCACAGCGCCCAGCGGATGGCTAAACACCACCTGGTTCACACGGCCCCACGGCCAGGTGTCCATATCCTCGCCTAGCTCGTCTTTCATCAGCTTGAGCGCCTCGCGCAAGGCGCGGTGCACCACCTCGGCCCTGGCCCGTGGTACGCCCGTGGCTGGGTCTACCAGCCAGGTGATGTCCCCTGGGTCATCCAGCATATCCAGCATCCGCACGATGCTGCGCCCCAGGTATGGGGTGGTGTCCCGCACCGGGGAGTTGTCCCCACCCACGTAGGCCTCGGCCAGTTCCCCCAGCGCCTCGTCGAAGACCACGTGCATAGCCCGCAGCCGGGTCACCTGGTAGATGGCTGCGGCCACGCTATTGGGCTCCATGCGACAGTCCCACGCCTTGAGCAACTCCAACGCCGCCGCCTCCCGGGCATTGGTAGGTTGCAGGCCCACCAGGTGGTGCACGAATCGTCGCGCGATGGCGCTGGTTGTGTCCAGCTGGAAACGGGCGAAGTCCTCCGCCGACAGGCTGGCCGTGCCGGCCAACAACTCGGCCACCCGCGCCGCCCGTGAGGGGTTCTCCAGGTCAGAGCTGAGGAAGTGGGGATAGGACTCGTCCACCACCAGGTTATTGGCCACCGCAATCCAACCCTGTCCCGGGTTGAGGGCCTGTGGCAGCTCGTCCAGGCCCAGGAAGCGCTGCCACTCGTGCTCGCCGGTCCAGCCGGCAACGGGCGCCATGCCATAGCCCTCCCTCCGCACCGGCACCCGCCCCGCTTGTAGAAACGCAATGTTGCCCGCCCGGTCCGCGTACACGAAGTTATGTGCGGGGGTCTCCCATTTGCTCAGAGCCTGCCGGAACTCCTCCCAGTTGCTGGCCCGGTTGTAGGCCAGGGCGCTGTCGATTAGGTTGGTGGGATCCAGCGCCACCCAGCGCAGCGCCAGTGGCATGTCGATCCCTACCAGCTGGCTCACGATCGGGCCATGGCGGGTCACCACCACCTCCTCCATGACCGGCTCAGCCCGTCCCTTGACTCCAATGGCTTCGGTGATCACCTCGGCTTCCACCCAGTGGCCATCCACCTCATATTGCCGCGGATTGGCCGGGTTGAGCCTCTCGGCGTACAAATCCTGGGCATCCTGCCATCCCGTCGTCATGCCCCAGGCGCAGTGCGCGTTGTGCCCGATGACGATGCCGGGGATGCCGGGAAAGGAAACCCCTGTCACGTCGTAGCGTCCACCGGCCAGGTGAGCCTGGTAGAAGATGCCGGGCATCGACACAGGCAGATGGGTGTCGTTGGCCAGCAGCGGCTGGCCCGTCACGGAGCGCGCACCAGCCACCGCCCACTGGTTGCTGGCCCCACCCCCCAACGGGATTCCTGGTACCAGCCCACCAGGCAGGCCCTCTGCGTGGGGGACGCCCAGCAGGTCGACGGCCTGGCGCAGTGCATCGCGTAACGCCTCGCTGCCCCAGCCGTTGGGCGGGGCGGCCTTCTTGCGCCCCCGACCCTGTCTCGCCACGGTGACCGGGTTGTTGGCCGGATACGGAGGCTCCAGGTCCGCCGCCAGATCTGCGCCCACCTTGTGGGCCAGGCGCAGACGTATCACCTCCGTGCCCCAATTGGCACCCAGGTTGAAGCTCATCACCTTGGCCCATAACAGGCTGTCCAGAGGTTTCCAGGGCTCGGGCTGGTAACGCAGCAGCGAGAACTCCAGCGACAGCCGGCCCTGCCTCCGCTCCATGCATGCGTTCACCCCCGCCGCGTACGCCGACAGCGCCGCCTGCACATCTGCCTCCAGCGCGGACACCTCGGCGCTGGCCGCCCGGTGCAGACCTAGGATGCGAAAGGTGCGATCGATGGGCAGCGCGGCTTCCCCCAGCACCTCGGCCAGCCGGCCTGCCCCTAACCGGCGTTGTAGCTCCATCTGCCACATGCGATCCTGAGCATGCACATAGCCCTGGGCGAAGAACAGATCCTCCTCGCTCTGGGCATAGATGTGGGGTGTGCCCCAGCGATCGCGCAGGATCTCTACGGGCCCCTGCAAGCCCGGCACCTGGATGGTACCCTCGGTCTTTGGCAGGAAGCGCCGGGCAAACGCTATGACCCCGGTAACTACCGCAGCTACGGCCGTGCCCAGGGCAACAAACAGAATGAGCAACTTCTTCATGGCTACCACCTGGAGGTCTACTGGGGGGGGTGGTTGGGTCAGGGCGAGGGCGCGGACGTCGGGCCTACTCCTCCCACCCACCCTCCTGTCCCGGCAGGTCGATCTGCACTACCTCGCCGTGGACGTTCACCACGATCTTGAAGCCCAACATCCCTAACCAGGCCCGCATGTCCTCGGGGAGCGGGTTGTCCAGGGCCTGGTCGATGTTCTTGATGGATGCGTCGATAGCAGCCTTGGTGAACAGATCGTCGCGGCCGAGCATCCGCATCATCTCCTGCACTGCCACGTCGCGGTACGGCTCCATCTGCTCGCGCAGATAGAGCAGGACCTGGCGATCCACGTCGCGCGCCGGCACGTGGCGGCGAAAGCCGTCGTCGTCGACCACATAGGTGGCCTCGCCACCCACATAGGCCACGTCGACCGGCCGGCCGGCCTCGTCGTCGATCAACCCGGCGAACAGTGCGCCGGGAGTCGCTGGTGGTGTCATGGGCTACCTTCACTGCGCCTGATGCGCGGATGCCCATAGGGTAGCACGTTCACGCCCCGGCGTCAACTGCAGCCTCCCCCCTCTCCACCTCTACCCCATGTCCAGCCAGGCCTGGGCGATCGTCCCAAGCCTGGCTGCGGCCTGGCCTGTCTCCTCCTCGATGGCCTGCACCCACTGCAGGGCGTCTTGCGCCTCGGCTGCCAGGCCGTTGTCCAGGCACAGCCGGGCCGCGCCGCTCAGAGCGCTCGCCGCCGCTAACCGGTCTCCCGTGTGCAGATGGACGTCGGCCGCTGCTCGATAGGCCGCAAAGGCCTCCGTCGGCCTGCCCTGGGCGTCCAGGTATAGCCCGGTGTTGTGCAGGATCCTGGCATACGCCGGCAGATCACCCACACGGCGGATCACCGGCTCTACCCTTCGCACCAGGGCCAATGCCTCAGATGTTCGCCCTTGCTCATGGTACAGGAGGCTGAGATTGAGCCGGGTTCGGTTGACGCCGAGTTCGTCGCCAACCTCCTTGAAGAGGCCTAGTGCCTGCTGCCAACATCCCAGCGCTTTGTCCTGGCACCGCAGCTGCCGGTAGGCCTCGCCCAGGTTGTTGAGAGCCTGGGCCATGCCATGCTGATTGGCAGCTGCTGCATATGCCCCTAGGGCCTGCCCAAACGCCATCACCGCACCACCGGCCCAGCCCTGGTGCAGGTGCAGCAGCCCGGTGCTGGTTAGCACCAGGCCAGTCTCACCGAAGCTATGGATCTCCTCCGCCAGGGCCGTGGCCTCCGTGGTGCATAGGTCCGCCTTGTCGATTTGCCCGAGAGCCAGGTGCGTTGGGCCAAGGTGGGCCAGCGCCCGGCATACGCGCCGGTGGTCGCCCAGCCCGCGGCTGATCTCCAGGGCACCATATAGCCGGTCGCGCGCCTCGTGATACTTGCCCCTGCTGCGAGCCAGCTGGCCAAGATTCTGTAGCATGTCCGCCTCCTGGGCCAGCGACCCGACTTGCCGGCTAATGGCCAGTGCCGTCTCCAGCATCTCGTCCAGGATTTGCCATTGTCCCCAGCCTTCCAGGTAGGGGAATAGAGCATCCACCAAGTCGACCGCGGTCTCCCAGGCCGCCGGCTCGCGCAGTGCCTGCCAGGCCGCCTTTACCAGGTTGTCCTGTTCTTTGGCCAGGCTAAGTGGCTTCCGGGCTGGCCTCAAGGCCGCCAGCCAGGCCCGGGCATTCTCGTCGATTCGCTGTCGATACCGGGCCAGGTAGTCCTCCCCCTGATCTCCTATATTCATTCGCCTGCCCTTTCGTGGATGGCGCAGGCCGGCGCAGTCGGCGGCAGCATATCTGCCCCCGGCTCTGACCTGTGAAACACCTCGCGTACCAGGAACTGCTCGGTGAGCCGGTGGATGCTGTACCGGCGATGCTTTAGGTCGCCGCCAATGTTGACCAGCGAGATGTTGGCCAGGTGGCGTAGGGCCTCGACGACGCCGTTCCCTTGGCTGCCACAGGCCCTTTCGATCGCCTCTAGGTCAGCGCCAGACTCGGCAAACAGGGGCATCGTCATCAACACATCTTGCGCTGTGGCGTCGAGCCGATTCCAGGCTCGCCAGAAGATGAAGCGATAAAGATCCTCGACCTGCCCGCGACCCTCGCTGCGCAGGTCAGCTACAACCTGTGGCAGGTCCAACAGATAGAGCTGGCCAACCGCCAGTTTCAGCGCCAGCGGATTGCCGCCGACCGTCTCGTAGATCGGCCGCAGCATCTCGTCGTCGGCTGCCACGACGTGACTCAGGTTGCGCACCAGCGCTTCCTGTCGTAACAGCGCCAGCGAGGTGGCCTCGTCCAGCTCCGGCAACTGGAAATGGAAGAAGCCGGGGTCGGTCAGGAAGGTCTCTCGCGATGTCAGCAGGAACTTGGTGGGATTCGCCCAGCGCTGCAGCAGGGGCAACAAGGTCTCCACGTCCGCCAGGGTCTCCAAATTGTCCACCACCACCAGATAGGGGCAACGCTTGAAATGGTATTGCAGCGCCGATGTTGCGGTGTCCTGGCAGAACGGCGTGGGTAACGCCTCAGGCTCCAACATCTGCAGGGCCAGCGCCTCCACCAGGTCGCTGGTCCGCCGGGCCGATACCTCGATCTGCCTCATCAGGCCGTGGGAGTCGAAGGCGTGCTGCTGGGCGCTGACCCAACCCAGGTCGAAGAAGGCTCCCTCCTCCCGCAGCAGCCGGCAGACCAGCTGGTGGGCCAGCGCAGTCTTGCCGATCCCCCCCAGCCCCTCGATAGACACCACCCACGGCGGCCCCTGCGCCAACAGCACCTCGCCTAACATGCTCAGGTGCCCCTCTGCTCCCAACAACACGCTATAGGTGGCCTGGGGCAGTCGCCTGCTGGGTGCATTGCCTCGATCCACGCAGAACTGCCTCTCCTGCCGCCGGATGACTTCGGTCAGGTGGTGACAGGCTCGACGCTGCATCCGATAGAGGGTGGCGTCAGCCATTGCCAGTTGCTTGGCTACCACATAGACGGACTTGCCCTCCGCATAGCGCTTCTGCAGCAGCGCAGCCTCCTCCGCCTCGGTCTGGGCTAGCACCTGCAGGGCCTGCATCAGCACATGGTTCGTCGCAACTCTGACGTCGGCCCCTTCCCGGGCCTCCAGGTGCCTGACCATCTCCAACTCGGCCAGTGGGCTGCCGAGCTCAGGCTCAGCATGCCAGAGGCGCAGGGCGGTCGCCACGCTGTTCTCAGAGAGCTGCTCCAATGTCAAGGGGTCATAGGTTATCATAGTTGTTCCCTTAGGGCAATGCGAATCGCGACCCGGCCTCTCCGCCGCCCGTTCGAGAGCAAGGGGTATTTGACGCTAGCCAGGGCGAGCCCTGGCTGTGGCCGGTGTGCTCCCTATACGGTCGCTGCGGTGGCATGAGTCGCTGAGTGCCCGCCGGCCATTATATAGCCAATCTTCGTATGCTGGCGAATCCCGGCTTATAAGTGAAATAAATAACAAATGCTATCCTTCATTACGAATTGCTTATCACGAGCCCGGCTCTCTGAGACGACAGGCCCCGTAGCGTTGCCCATCAGCCATGGGCCCAGGTTCTGCTGTTCGTACGGAGGCCTTTCCGCCCTCTTCCCCTCTGCCGATTCCCTTGCCTCGCTTTGCTAAGGCTCCGCTTCCCATGTTATACTCCAGCTCTGACGCTGACCCTCCTTCGGACCGTTGCGCCGCCTGCATGAGGTCTCCCTATGCCTAGGCTCCCCTTCCTCCCGCCGGCCCGGCCCTGGGCCAGCCTGCTGTTAGCTGCCACCTTGGTGCTGGCTGGCTGTGCTGCCCCGGGCACTCCTCCGGCCTCCCCTGCAGCCTCTCCCGCCCCGCCGGGCGGTATGGACTTCACCCCCGCTCCTTACCAGGTGCCCGTGCCCCCGGACGCGCCCTGGCCTATGTTCCGCCGCGACCACCGCAACACCGGCCGTTCCACCATCTCCGCCGCCTATCACGAGGACCAGCCCTGGGCCTTTCGCACCGGCAAAGGTATCTTCTCTACCCCCGTCGTCGATGCCGACGGCACCATCTACATCGGCTCGGCCGATCGCAACTTCTATGCCATCAATCCCGATGGCACTGAGCGCTGGCGTTTCTCCACCGGGGAGATCATCGACTCCGCAGCCGCCCTACACGCTCCCGACCCTGCTACCGGCATTGCCGCCATCACCGTTCCCTCGGGCGACGGCTTCCTCTACCACCTGGACACCAACCCTGCCCTCGCCCAGCCGCAAGATCGGCTACTCTGGGCCTTCGACGCCGCCGCCCACCCCGGCACGGGCTTCAATAACTGGTTCGAGGGTAACGTGGCCCTCGGCTACGACGGCACGATCTACGCCGGCAACACCAATTTCAACTACTACGCCCTCCATCCTGACGGCACCCTGGCCTGGAGCTATCCCACCGGCAGCAACAACTGGTCCCAGGCCGCCCTGGCCCCCGACGGCAGCCTCTTCTGGGCCAGCAACGACACCTACGTGCGCCGCGTCGACCCTGCGGGGCAGGAGCAATGGACCAAACGCACCCTCGGTTTCATTGCCGCCTCCGCCGCTCTGGGTGCCGGCCCAGAGGGCGATACCCTCTACATCGGCTCCTTCGACAGCACCCTGCTGGCCCTCGATCCTGCTACCGGCGAGACCCGCTGGCGCTACACCACCGGCGATCACATCTACAGCTCCGTGGCCCTGGGCCAGGACGCCAGCGGCCATACCACCGCCATCTACTTCGGCTCCACCGACGGCGTCTTCTACGCCCTGCGCCCCGACGGCTCCCTAATGTGGCAATTCGACACCGGCGATCCCATCCGCTCCTCCCCAGCCCTCGGCCCTGCCCCTCAGGGCGAGGACGGCGCCATCGTCTACTTCGGCAGCGGCAACGGCAAGCTCTATGCCCTGGATGCCGCCACCGGCGCCCGCCGCTGGTCCTTCGACACCACCGTGGACGAGCCCGAGCTGGCTGATCGCAATGACCTCAACGGTTCTCCCGCCCTCGGCCAAACCGGCGTCTACATCGGCGGCGAGCACGGCTTCCTGTGGTATGTGCCCTACGACTATTGCCTGCACCACGCCGGCCCCCGCTGCAGCACCGACCCCGCCGCCGACCTGCCTGCCGACATGGCCGGGCTCTTTTACGTCACCCCGGGCGGCAGCACCCTGCTGGAGGATCCGGCCACCCTGCCCGCCGCCGCCGTGATCACCCTGCGCCTGGTGGTACGGGAGGCCGGGCAAACCCTCGACGCCGCGGTCTGCAACAGCCCGGTGGGCTGCCCCGCCGGCGCCCTCCAGGTGACCATCACGCCGGAGGTCCCCATCCGGGTCGAGAAGTCGGCCGATGGCCACTACCTGCACATCATCCCTGACGGCTTTCTCGAGCCAGGCACGGCCTACACCATCGCCGTGCAGGGCCAGGCTTACACCGGTGGCCTGCGCCTCGGCAACCTCTCCCTCGGCGGCCGCCGCCTCCGCCCCTTCTCCGACACCCTCGCCTTCACCGCCCAGGACTCCGCCCTCCCCCGCCTCCCGCTACAGGTGGGGCCGGACGAGGTCACGGCCCTGGAATGGACCCGGCTGGCGGTTCCCCTGCCGCCAATGCTGACCAGCCTCAACCAGATCGGCTTCGACTCCATGGACTGGCTGCTGGGCGCCGTCGACGTGGGCGAGCCTGGCCCCGACGGCACGGGCCGTCTGCTCCTCTGGGCCGTGGGTGCCCAGCGCGACGCCAACGGCCAGCTTGTGGTCGATCCCCAGACCAACTACCTCCTGCCGCTCTCCGGCACCTATCGCGGCGACGCCTTCATCCTCAGCAACCAGGACTTCGACATGAAGATCACCGAGGTGGACGTGCCCTTCCATCTGTTCGAGCTGCGCGGCCGCCTGCGCGCCGACCGCACCCTGCTGCCCGCAGCCTCCGCCTACGCCGAGACCGAGGTGCTCTCGATTCCCAACTTCGGGCCCTACATGGTGGTCGCCGGCCTGGCCAACAACTGGTTCGAGAAGCTGCTGCCCGTGGGCACCTACGTCATGCGAGACGGCACCCTGCCCGCCACCAGCGCCGAGGGGACGGCCAGCCCGGCCCCATACCGGCGGCCACCCGGTGTTAGCGTAGCCAGCCTGGCCTACAGCCCACCCACCACCCAGGCCGCCGGCCAGGTCACCGCGACCCTGGCCTTGGCCCCCGGTGCCACCTATCCCTCCACCGCTCACAAGGCCGCCATTCTGCTGGTGGACAACGCCACCGGTGAGCCCGTCTTCTTGGACTACCTGGCCAACCTATCTCAGGCCGCCGGCCCCACAGGCGATCTCCAGAGCATTACCCTGGCCCTCCCCCCCGGTACCTCCCTGCCGGCCAACCCGGAGGCCATCGTCATCCTGGACGTCTTCCCCCTCCACCGCCAACCCCTTGCCGAGGCCTCACCGCCTCCGGGTTCGTAGTAGCGGCTTCAGCCGCTCCGGGTTCGTAGTGGCGGCTTCAGCCGCTCCGGCAGAGGGAGTCGTAACGCCACTTCACATGTCCACCGGCGTCCACCGGCAGCTCACGCCTTCCCACGAGCCCCTCCCGGTGACTTCCGGTGTCCGTGCTCCGGTCCGTGCTCATCCGTGGGCCGGTCCGCCTATCCCCAGCCCCGCGCCACAACTGTGCGAGGTATCGCTCCCATGACCAAGCTCAACACCACCCGTCGCCTCCTCAAAGACACCTGGCACCAATGGCGCGCCGACGACGCCGGCACCCTGGCCGCCGCCCTGGCCTTCTACACCGCCCTCTCCATCGCCCCCCTGCTCATGGCCATCATCACCCTGGTCGGGGCCATCTTCGGCCGCGACACCGCAGAGCGCGAGCTGATTGCCCAGATCGCACAGCTCATGGGGCCACAGGCCGCCGCCTTCGCCCAGATGGTCGTCGACAACCAGCCCACGCGGGGCACCCGCGGCGGCCTGTTCGCCGTGCTCGAGCTCGTCGTCCTCTTCTGGGGCGCGGCCAACGTCTTCAACCAGCTGCTCAACACCCTCAACAAGATCTGGAACGTCCAGCCCCGGCCCGGCCTGGGGCTGCTCCAGCTGCTGCGCAGCCGCCTCTTCTCTTTCGGACTGGTGCTGGCTATCGGCTTCTTGCTCCTGGTGTCCCTGGTGCTCAGCGCAACCTTCGCCCGGCTCATCCAGGAGATCAACGCCCGCCTGCCTGCCGCCCCCTGGCTCTGGCAGGGCGCCAACCTTCTGCTGACCCTGGCCATAGCCACCCTGCTGTTCGCGCTGCTCTTCAAATACGTGCCCGACGTCAAGATCAGCTGGCGCGTCACCTGGATCGGCGCCGCCGTCACCGCCCTGCTCTTCGTCCTGGGCACCTTCATCCTGGAGGCCTACCTGGCCGGCGAGGGGACCGCCTACGGCGTGGCCGGCTCTCTGGTCGTCTTCCTCCTCTGGGTCTTCTACTCCGCCCAGATCCTCTTCCTCGGCGCCGAGCTCACCCAGGTCGTTGCCCACCACCTCGGCACCGCCATGGCCCGGCCGCACCGCCGTTCATGCCCTGGTCGCTCATGAAACCAGATCCCTCATGCTTGCTGTACGCAGCATCGCATCAACTGGTCGACACGCCCTTCTTCCCGCGCCCAAGGGCGAGCCACCTTCCAGCAGCTCGCTCTTGGGTAGGGGCGGGGTCTCCCCCATCCGTTCCAACTAATCCTGCGCTGGCCACCTCCTTCGCCCGGCAGTCTCGCCATCTATACGGCATCGCAAGGATACGCCGTACCATTCCCTTGGTAGGGGCGTGCCCTCCGTGGCCGCCCCGGTCGTGGCACCCCCGAAGCTGGCTCTTATCCGATACCTCGTCACGAGGGAATATGGCCGCCGATCGCGCAGCATCCCGTAGGGAAGCGATCTCGCCCCATACCCTTGGCCCCACTTGACCTCGCATGCAAAAAGGGCGAACCACCCACCGGCGGCTCGCCCTTTCGTGTCTCGCAAGGCCGGATCCAGCCCATCCGGCACTGGTTCCAGCCTCTCAGCTTGGGTCAGCCCGGCCAGCCCAGAAGCCGGCCCGCTGCCCCCAATCTATGGTGCTCCGACCGTGCCATACTCACAGGCAATCGCCAGCCCGTCGAACAGGTTGGATGCCAGGTACGCGCAGCTGTCCCAGTCGCCCAACCCGCGGGCGATTGCGGAGAAGGTGACGATACGGGTCTCACCGGGAGCGCCCGGCTGGGACTGCACCCGTACTTCGCTTCCCGCCGCCACCGGCGTGCCCGCGCCGTCCGCGTACCAGTTCTCGCCCGAGTCACCGAACTTGTTCTCAGCACCAACGGTCAGGAACCCGCCATCGCCGTCGGACACGTCGCCGAAGGTGAAACTGATGTCCTCGACGCCGTTGACGCTAATCCAGATCTGAAAGTCGTTCTGCTCACCGTCGCCCCAGTTAGGCACGTTCTCCCAGTCCAGGATCAGCCAGTCGTTGACGCCATCGGTGAGGATGCCAATCCGTAGGGCACCACCAGCCTCGGGGTTTAGATCGGTCCAGAAGGGCGCCAGCACGTTGTTGGGTGGGGCCGGGTCGGGCAGGATCTGGTTGATGTACTCGACGTCGGCGCCGGTGCCCCCGCCCACCACGGCATAGCCGTTGCTGACGATGCCGATGCGGGTGTAGCCTGCTGGGGACTGACTTGAATCTCTCCAGGCTGCCCACTGTGGGATTTCGGGCTCAAAATGGGCACCACCGGCAGCCAGAGTTTTCTCGCCGCCTTCTCCGGCTCTTGCTGCGCCACTGCCGGACTGATCGCCAGCACCATCAGGGCCAGGACGAGCAGTGCGTTGAGCGCCAGGCGCGCTCGTAATCGCCGTTGCATGGTTGTCTTCCCTCCATTCGCATTGCGGCAACCTCACTGTAACGCCTACGGTCGCAAAGTCCAAGGGAATCCAGTCTCAGGCGATTGGTCTCACCTCCTTGGGCAGATACTCAGTTGCTAGATTAAGGGTAGCCAAGTGGATGGCTGCCGCCGGCTGAGACAAACAGCCGGCGGCAAGCCGGGACTTTCATCGATCGTTGATATGCCCAGGGCGGCCACCGGGTGCCTGCTCCACACGTACCCCCAGCGGTCGCAAGCACGCCCTCTTTCTAACAAATTCGCGGCCCCGTGTTAAGCAAAATCGCGTTCCGCCTGCCCTGGAACCAAAAACCCGCGACCAAAAACTGGACATATTGATGACTATGCTATATGCTATGATGGATGAGAACAACCATT
>JAULUH010000473.1:0-1183 GCA_032111745.1 Anaerolineae bacterium
CGACGCCAACTGGGTGCTGGTCTCGGTCCCCGGGCGCTATGCCGCCGGCGTGGCGGAGGAGGCTCTGGACCTGGGCAGGCACGTCTTCCTCTACAGCGACAACGTCGACCTTGCCGACGAGATCCGGCTGAAGCAGGCCGCCCGCGCGAAGGGCCTCCTCCTCATGGGTTCCGACTGCGGCACCGCCATCGTCAACGGCGTCGGGCTGGGCTTCGCCAACCGCGTCCGCCGCGGCCCCATCGGCATCGTCGCCGCCGCCGGCACCGGCCTGCAAGCGGTCACCAGCGCCATCCACGAGTTGGGCGCCGGCGTGTCCCAGGCCCTGGGCACGGGCGGCCGCGACCTGAAGGCCGATGTCGGTGGCATCACGGCCCTGCAGGCCCTGGATCTGCTGGCCCGCGACCCCCAGACCGCGGTCATCGTGCTGGTGTCCAAGCCGCCCGCCGCCTCGGTAGCCACCGCCCTGCTCGGCGCCGCCCAGTCCACCGGCAAGCCCGTGGTGGTCACCTTCATCGGCTACCCGCCTCCGGCCCGCCAGCTGGGCAGTCTCCACTTCGCCGTCAATCTGGACGAAGCCGCGGCCCTGGCCGTCGACCTCCTGCACCAGGCCCCGCCGGCCGCGGACACCGCGCCGGCCACACCCCTCCCCGGCTTCCTGCGCGGCCTCTTCTCCGGCGGCACCCTGGCTGTGGAGGCCGTCCTCGGCCTGCAGGCCACCCTCTCGCCCCTCTACTCCAACGTGCCGCTGCACCCCGAGCAGGCCCTGGCCGACCCCCTGCACAGCACGGCCCATGTCATCCTCGACCTGGGTGAGGACGTCTTCACCCAGGGCCGCCTGCATCCTATGCTCGACAACGACCTGCGCCTGCGCCGCCTGCGCCAGGAGGCCGCCGACCCCGCGGTGGGCCTGATCCTGCTCGACGTGGTGCTGGGCGAGGGCGCCCACCCCAACCCGGCCAGCGAGCTGGCTCCCGCCATCGCCGCCGCCCTCCACCAGCGCCCGGGCCTGGAGGTGGTCGCCATGGTCATCGGTACCGGCGACGACCCCCAGGACGCCGCCGCCCAGGTCGAGCAGCTGGCTGCCGCCGGGGCCACCGTCTTTCGCAGCACCCAGGCCGCCATAGCCCACGTCGCCGCGCGCTTACAACAGCCCTATCACTACGACCACCCTCCGCTGCCCCTG
>JAULUH010000473.1:1193-7571 GCA_032111745.1 Anaerolineae bacterium
ACTTGGGTGACGGCCTGGCCGCCATCAACGTCGGCCTGGAGTCCTTCTACGACAGCCTCAAGGATCAGGGCGCATCCGCCGTCCACGTCGACTGGCGCCCCCCCGCTGGCGGCAACGAGGCCATGATGGCCATCCTGGCCAAGATGAGGAAACCGACATGATCGACATCGAACAAGCCAATGCCGTGGCCGTCGAGCGCATGACCTCGGCGCGTCCCATCCTCAAGGGTGTCGCCCCGGCTCGCGACGTCATCCCCGCCATGCGCGATAATCTGTTGTTGCACGCCGGCCCACCCATCACCTGGGACAACGCCTCCGGCCCCCTGCGCGGGGCCATCATCGGCGCCCTCATCTTCGAGGGGCTGGCTCGTGACGAGGGCAGTGCCGCGGCCATGGTCCGTGCCGGCGAGATCACCCTCGAGCCCTGCCACGAGCACGACTCCGTCGGCCCCATGGCCGGCGTGACCTCCCCCTCCATGCAAGTTTACATAATTGAAAACGTAACCCACGGCAACAGAGCCTACTCCAACCTCAACGAGGGCTACGGCAAGGTGCTGCGCTACGGCGCCTACAGCCCCGAGGTGCTCGCCAGGCTGCGCTGGATGAACGACGTGCTGGCCCCCGCCCTGGCCGGCGCCCTGGCCCTCAGCGGCGAGGGCCTCGACTTGCGCGCGCTGCTGGCCGAGTCCCTGCAGATGGGGGACGAGGGCCACAACCGCAACAAGGCCGGCTCCATCCTCTACACCGCCCGCCTGGCCCCGGGCATCGCCCGCACCGTCAAAGACCGGGAGACCGCCGCCGAGATCCTGCAGTTCCTCGGCGACAACGCCCTCAGCGTGCTCAACCCGGTCATGGCGGCCTGCAAGGCCATGGCCGATGCCGGGCACGGCGTCGAGGGCAGCACCATCATGACCGCCATGGCCCGCAACGGCACCGAGCTGGGCATCCGGGTCAGCGGCCTGGGCAACCGCTGGTTCACCGGCCCGGCCCAGGTGCCCGACGGCCTCTACTTCCCCGGCTTCACCAGCGCCGACGCCAACCCCGACATCGGCGACAGCACCATCACCGAAACCGCCGGCATCGGCGCCTTCGCCATGGCCGGCGCGCCCGCCATCGTCTCCTTCGTCAGCGGCACCCCCCAGGACGCCGTCAACACCACCCTGGAGATGTACGAGATCACCGCCGCCGAGCATCCCCACTTCAAGATCCCGGCCCTGGACTTCCGGGGCACCCCCGTCGGCGTCGACATCCGCCGGGTCGTCGAGCTGGGCATCCTGCCCCGCATCAACACCGGCATCGCCCACCGGGAGGCCGGCATCGGCCAGGTCGGCGCCGGCCTCGCCCTGCCCCCCGCCGAGGCCTTCGAAAAGGCGCTCATGGCCTACGCCGAGACCTACCTGGCGTAGAGCTGTTCAGGACGCTGGCCTATTACGTGCCTCCGTGTTAGAATTGGACCCTCCTATACATCGGTTTTCTGCGTCGCTACCGAGCCAGACCGTTCCCTCATCCAGTCCCCAGGAAGGAGAAGCCCCATGTCCAAGCGAGTCATCCTGTTTGTGATGGTCATCGCACTGGCTGCTCTGCTGCTGCCCAGCTGCGCACCGCCCGCCCAGCCCGTTGTCACTGTTCCACAGGCCGCCCAGCCGGCCACGCAGTACAAGATGGCCGGCCTCTTCCCCGGCGTGATCACCGACGCCGACTACAACACCCTGGGCTACATCGGCCTCACCGAGGTTGGTCAGAGCCTGGGCATCGAGACCGCCTATTCGGAGAGCGTGCCCGTGCCCGACGTGGAGCGGGTCATGCGCGAGTACATCGACGATGGCTTCAATGTCATCTTCACCCACGGCGGCCAGTTCGTCAACCAGACTGTGACCATGGCCCAGGAGTTCCCTGAGGTCTACTTTATCGCCGAGGGCGATGCCCCCATCGATAACCCCCCGCCCAACCTCTGGGTCATCGACCGCAACTTCCACATCGGCTTCTACGGCGTGGGCGCTCTGGCCGCCCAGATCACCGGTAACGGCAAGGTCGGCTACCTGGGCGGCCTCACCCTGCCCTTCTCCAACGCCGAGGTCCACGCCATGCAGCAGGCCATCGCGGACCTGGGCCTGGATGTCGAGCTCAAGCCGGTCTGGGTGGGCGACTTCAACGATCCCACCAAGGCTCGCGAGCTGGCCGACGCCATGATCGCCGAGGACATCGACGTGATCGTGGGTAGCCTGAACCTGGGCATGCTGGGCGTCTTCGAGTCCGTCAAGAACGCCTCCGACCTGGTCTTGGTCACGGCCAAATACACGGACAAGTCCAGTTTCGCGCCGGACCAGTACGTGTCATCTCTCCTCTACGACTTCGCCGGGCCCCTGGAGGCCATCGTCAGTAACATCATGGCCGGCGAGAGCGGTGGCTACTATCCCCTGGGATTCGACACCGGCGTCTCTCTGCAGCCTCCCCAGCACGTGTCCGATGAGGTGAAGGCCAGCATGGAGGACATCACCAACCGTCTGATCAGCGGCGAGATTGAGGTGGTCAAGAACATCGATCCCATTGAGTAGGCAACGGGAAGGTCCCGGCGAGTCTTTGCCAGGAATCCGGATGAACAACCATCCCCTCCTCCGCCTGGAAGGCATCAGCAAGTCCTTCGGCCCGGTGCAGGCCCTCAAGGACGTGGACCTGACGGTACAGGCCAACGAGATCCATGGCCTGCTGGGCGGCAACGGCGCCGGCAAGACGACGCTGATGAACGTCCTCTACGGGCTCTACAAGCCCGACGCGGGGACGATCTACCGCCGCGACCAGGTCGTGAGTATCCAGGCGCCCAGGGACGCCATCGCCCTGGGCATCGGCATGGTCCACCAGCATTTCCTGCAGGTGGACAACTTCACCGTGGCCGAGAACATCGTGCTGGGCACCCGCCTGCCCAGCCGGCCCGTCATGGACCTCACCGCGGCCGAGCAGGAGATCCAGAACCTGGCGGCGCGCTTCGGCCTGAGCGTCGATCCGCGCTCTCGCATCGAGGACCTGCCCATGGGGGTGCGCCAGCGGGTCGAGATCCTCAAGGCGCTCTACCGGGGCGTCGACGTGCTCATCCTGGACGAGCCCACCACTCACCTCACGCCCGAGGAGGTGGACTCCCTCTTTCACTCCCTGGAGCTCATGGTGGCAGAGGGGATGAGCGTCCTCTTCATCACCCACAAGCTGCGCGAGGTGATGAGCGTCTGCCAGGTGATCACCGTGCTGCGCGACGGCCACCGCATCTTCACGCGGCCCCGCGACGAGGTTTCTGAGGAGATGATCGTCCGCAGCATGGTCGGTGCCGAGATCGCGCTGGAGGACAGCCTGCTGTTCTCTGCGGCCGTGCTGGAGGAGCAGGCGGTTGCCTCGGTGGGGCAGCCCGTCCTGACCATAGAGGGATTGGGGGTCAACGGCGAAGCCGGCTCCCCGGTGAAAGACGTCTCCCTCATGGTGCGCGCGGGTGAGATCCTCGGAATTGCCGGCGTGGCGGGCAACGGCCAGCAGGAGCTGGTGGAGGGCATCCTCGGCATCCGCCCGGTTGCGGCAGGCAGTGTTCACATAGACAACCAGGATGTCACCGCCGCGGCCACCGCCGGCTTGCTGGCCCGGGGCGTGGCCTACGTGCCCCAGGATCGCCTGCAGGATGGCTTCCTGCCCAAAGCCAACGTGGCCCAGAACTTGATCCTGGGCTCGCAGCGCCAGCCACCCTACAGCAGCCGCCGGGGCTTTCTCAACTGGAAGGCCATCTACACCACCTCCCGGCAGCTGATCGACGAGTACAGCATCCGTGCCCAGGGTCCCCGGGAGACCGCAGCCAACCTCTCCGGCGGCAACATCCAGCGGGTGATGCTGGCGCGGGCCTTCTCCCGGCCCCTGCGGCTGCTCATCGCTCACAACCCCACCAGCGGGCTCGACATCCCCTCGGTCGAGTTCATCTACTCGCACATCCTGGCCCTGAAGCAACAGGGTGTGGCCACGCTGCTCCTATCCGAGGACATGGACGAGCTCCTGCTGCTGTCCGATCGCATCGCCGTGATCTACCAGGGCCAGATCGCCGGCACCCTGGAGCGAGAGGACTTCGATCGCTATGAGATCGGCCGCCTGATGAGTGGAGCAACCACCCATGGCTGAGGCCCAGGCCCTGCGCCAGGAGTCGCCGCTGGCCAGCCTGGCCCGCGGCCTCCTCCCCTATCTGGTTGCCGTGGCGGCTGCCTTTGCCGCCGTCGGCATCCTTCTGTGGCTGATGGGCTTTGACGTGCTGCGGGCCTACTCCACCATCCTCTTCACCTCCTTCCGCACGCCCAACGGCTTCGTGCAGACCCTGATCAAGTGGGTGCCGCTGACCCTGCAGGCCCTGGCCTTCACCGTGCCCCTGGCCGCGGGCAAGTTCAACATCGGCGGTGAGGGCCAGATGATCGTGGGCGGCATCGGCGCCGCTGCCGTGGGCATCCTGCTGTTCGATCTGCCCCTGCCGCTGCTCTTGCCTCTGGTCCTCCTGGCCGGGGCCCTCTGCGGCATGCTCTGGGTGTTGGGCCCCGCCTGGCTCCTCTTCCGCTTCGGCATCAACGAGATCCTGACCACGGTGCTGATGAACTTCGTGGCCTTCCAGCTCGTCGACTTCGTCGCCACCAAGGTCTGGCCCGACCCCGCCGCCGGCCACCCCACCACCCTGCCCATCGGTCCCGGGGGTGAGCTGCCCCTGTTGCTGGCCCGGCCGGCCCTGCACAGCGGCATCCTCATCGCTATCGTGGTGGCGATCGCCGTCTATATTTATACCGACCGCACCTCCGCGGGCTACGAGCTGGTCGTGACCGGCGCCAACCCCCGGGCCTCGCGCGTCTTCGGCGTCAACGTGCGCCGCATGTTCTTCACCTCCCTGCTGGCCGGCGGCGCCATCGCCGGGCTGGCCGGCGCCATCGAGGTGGCAGGGGTCCACGGCCGCCTGATCGAGGGCTTTCACTCCAACTTCCTGCTGCTGGGCATCATCATCGGCCTGATCGCCAAGGGCAACAACGCGGCCGTGCCCTTCGTGGCCTTCTTCATCGCCGTTCTCGAGATAGGCGCCAGCGCCATGCAGCGCACCATGGCGATTCCCGGCGAGATGGTGTTCATCGTGGAGGCCCTGATCCTGATCTTTGTACTGCTCAGCGATGTGGTCAGGAGGCGATAGTTCATGGCTGATGCACCGGCCCCTTGGGGACAGGACGTGTGGTGAGGAGGTAATAGCCTATGGCTGACACGCCGTTGATCGGTTTCGCTAGCCTCGTCATGCTGGCCGTGGTACCCTACCTGCTGGCCAGCCAGGGCACCATGCTGGCCGGTCGCACCGGCCTCTTCATCGTCTCCCAGGAAGGCATCATGCTGGTCGGCGCCTCCGTCGGCTTCCTGGGCGCCTACCTGTTCGACAGCCTGGCCATCGGTATGCTCCTGGCCATGGTCGCCGGCGGACTCTTCGGCCTGGCCCTGGCCTACTTCACTACTACCCTCAAGATGGACCAGTTCGTCATCGGCCTGGCCCTCTTCTTCCTGGGACTGGGCCTCTCCAGCCTCCTCTTCAAGCTGGTCGTGGGCGTTACCCTCCAACCCCCCATCATCCCCACCCTCGCCAAGCTGCCCATCCCCCTGCTCAGCGACATCCCGGTGCTTGGCCCTATCCTGTTCCACCAGAACATCCTGGTCTACTTCAGCATCCTGCTGTCGCTGTTCCTCTACTACCTGCTCTACAAGACCGGCACCGGCCTCTCCCTGCGGGCCGTGGGCGAGAACCCCAAGGCCGCCGACAGCCTGGGCGTCAACGTGGTGCGCAGCCGCTACGTGACCGCCATCGTCGGCGGCATGCTCATGGGCCTGGCCGGCGCCTACCTGCCCATGGTCTACACCGGCACCTACACCGACGGCATCGTGCGCGGCCGCGGCTGGCTGGCCATCGCCCTCACCTTCTTCGGCGGCTGGACCCCCCAGGGCATCCTCCTGGGCTCCTTCTTCTTCGCCGCCGTGGAGATCCTGGCCCTCCGCGTCCAGGTCACCGACGTCGGCCTGCCCCACCAGTTCCTGCGCATGCTGCCCTACCTGGCGACCATCCTGGTCATGGTCTTCGCCTTCCGCGGCGCCCGCGCCCCGGCCTTCCTCGGCCAAAACTACGACCGCGAAAGCCGCACCTCCTCGTAGGGGCGGGCCTCCGTGCCCGCCCGAGCCTCGGTCCCATCCGGGATGATGTCCCATCCGCGATAATGTCCCATCCGGGATGATATCCCATCCCTTCCAACTCTTGCCGCTTTCTGGCCCGCCAACCAGCATCCGTGGCCGCTCCTCGTGCTGGCGTAGGGGCATGAATGGTGGTGCAGGGCGGTGGGGGGGGGGGGGG
>JAULUH010000473.1:7581-15705 GCA_032111745.1 Anaerolineae bacterium
TATCCCATCCCTTCCAACTCTTGCCGCTTTCTGGCCCGCACCGCCCTGCACCACCATTCATGCCCTTCCGTTCATCAACGTACACCCTATGCGGATGCGGTCCCTCTCATGCCAGGCGCGCATGCCCACATTGGCTTCCGCGACCCCTTCATCGGCGCGATTCAGAACTGCCACCGCAGTGGTTGGAGCGGTGAAGTGCACCCCCAAAGCTGGACACACTTTCGGCGATGCCAAGGGCGTATCAGCGGAGTAGCCGTACTGCCCCTTGGCCCCGGGAAGCGCTGAGACTCTCACGTGATTGGTTGACCGTCTTTGCCACCTGCAGTATACTTCTGGTGCCGGTGAAGAGAGTTGCGGCCACAGTCGCGCGCTATAGGCTGATCGCCTGAGCCGGCTAGGGATGCCCATGGAAACTCTCACGCTAGACCAAGTAATCGACATGGCAATGAAGTTGCCATTTGAACAGAGGGAGATGCTAGTGGACATCATTCATAGGCGTCAGGTGGAGGCTCTCCGTAGGGAAATCGCCGCCGATGCTGAGGCAGCCCTCTCCGAGTATCGCGCTGGCAGGTTTGAGCCGCAGCCAGCACATGAAATCATCCGAGAGTTGCGCGAGGAACTTGAAAACTCGGAATGAGAGAACTCGTTCTGACGCCCAAGTTCCGGCGAGCATTTCGCAAGTTTGTTCATCGCAACAAGCAGCTGCACTGACATCGAGGCGGCCTTGATGCAGATGCAGGAGGATGGTTACGCTCCAAGCCTGGGGACGCCTAAGTTGAGCGGACAGTTATCCGGACTCTGGGCTTCCTCGTGTGGATATGATTGTCGTATCGTGTTTCTCTTCGAAAGAGACCATGAGACAGGACGCGAAGTCATACTCCTCCTGGACATCGGCACGCACGATGAGGTGTATTGACCAGCTATGCTAGAGCTGCATCCCGAGCTTACCCATTACCTTCACATGATCGAAGACCTGCGGCTGCAGGTGCGCGATCTGATCGCCGGCCTCCCCGCCGAAGCCCTCAACTGGCGCCCCCTGCCCGCCGTCGACGACCACGCTATGAATTCCCTGGCCGTCCTGGCCGCCCACGTGGCCGGGGCAGAGCACTTCTGGATCGCCGAGGTCGTCGGTGGCTATCCTACCACCCGCGACCGGCCGGCCGAGTTCGTCACCGAGGTAGACGGCCCGGACAACCTCCTGCACCGCCTCGATGAGGTCGGCGCCGAGACCCGCACGGTCTTCGCCCACCTATCTCCATCCGACCTGGACGCCACCCGCCAGGCCCGCGACCGGCTCGTCACCGTGCGCTGGGGCATCCTCCACGTCGTCGACCACACCGCCCTCCACCTGGGCCACATGCAGATCACCTACCAGCTCTTCATGCACGGCCAGAGCCAGCCCTCCCCCCGCTGGTTCGAGCGCCTGCCGTAGTCCCTCACACCATATTCGAACACCCCCTTGTCTACTCTCGAATCCTCTACTTTGCAGCTGGCCGTCGGTCTCAAAACCGACCCCATCGAATACCGCTTTACCTACCACTGGCTCTTCCGCCTCATGGCCGAGGAGGGCATCCACCATGCCCAACTCGGCTCCTTCGCCGAGCTCTACCACCTGCCTGACGACTACTTCCTCCACCTCCGCCACGAGGCCGAGTCCTTCGGCATCACCGTCTCCAGCGTCTTCACCGCCCACCGCGAGCTGGGCGGCTTCTTCCGCTTCGAGCACCCGGCCTGGGCGGAGGTCGCCCATCGCAACTACGCCCGCATGATCGAGATCGGCGCCCTTCTGGGCGCCGAATCCGTGGGCGGCAACCCCGGTTCGGTCATGCGCGACCACATGGACCTCAAGCCCCAGGGCATCGATCGCTACCTGGCCCACATGAAAGAGCTCATGCACTACGCCCACCAACTGGGCCTGCGCTACCTGGCCGTCGAGCCCATGTCCTGCCTGGCCGAGCCACCTACCCTCCCCGCCGAGATCCGCGGCCTGGCCGACGAGCTGCTGGCCTACCACCGCCAGCACCCCACCACCACCGTGCCCGTCGGCTATTGCGTCGACATCTCCCACGGCTACGCCGACCGCTCCGGCCAGGTGCGCTGGAGCAACGTCGACCTCTTCCAGGCCGCCCTGCCCTACCTGCACCACGTCCATCTCAAGAACACCGATGCCATCTTCAATGCTACCTTCGGCTTTTCCCCCGACGAGCGCGAACGGGGTATCGTCGACGTAGCCCTCTTCCGCGACCTGCTCCTGGATGCCGCCCGCGCCGGCACCCTGCCCGTGGATACTGTCGTCGCCTACCTGGAGCTCGGCGGCCCTAAGACCGGCCGTGACTACTCCGACTGGCAGCTGGAGGACACCCTCCGTACCTCCCTGCGCTACGTGCGCAAGGTCTTCCTCGCCCCACCCTCCCTGCCGCCTACCCCCATGGAACCCCAACGATGACCGCCATTCAGATTGCTCCCTCCATGATGTGCGCCGACCTCTGGCGCCTGGACCTCACCATGGCCGCCCTCGAGGCCGGCGGCGTGGACATTCTGCACTTCGACATCATGGACGCCCACTTCGTCCCCAACCTGCCCCTCGGTCTAGGCCTCCTGGAGCAGCTGCGCCCCCGCACCGCCCTCCCCTTCGACGTCCACCTGGTGGTCGACAACGCCGGCTTTTTCGTCCCCCTCCTGGCTACCCTGGGCGTGCAACAGATCTCCGTCCATGCCGAGGCCGTCACCCACCTCGACCGCACCCTCGATACCATCCGCACCCTCGGCATGCGGGCCGGCGTGGCTCTCAACCCCGCCACCCCCCTCTCCGCCCTGGACTACGTCACCGAGCGGCTGGACTACCTGCTGGTCATGACCGTCAACCCCGGCTTCGCCGCCCAGCCCATGGTCCCCTCGGCCCTGCGCAAGATCGCCGCCGCCCGCGCCTACCTGGACCACCACCACCTGGCCATCCCCCTCCAGGTAGATGGCAACGTCAGCATTGCCAACATCCCCGCCATGGTGGCCGCCGGTGCCGACATCCTGGTCGCCGGCACCAGCAGCGTCTTCCAGGCCGGCCGGCCCCTGGCCGACAACATCGCCGAAACCCGCCAGGCCATCGCCGCCGGGCTGGAACGACGCCATGCCTGAGCCGGCCACCCTCCCACTCCCTCCCGTCATACCGGCCCAGGTGCTCCACGCTCTGGGCGATATGCGCTATGAAGCCGTCCCCCGGCCTGAGCCCGAGCCAGGACAGGTCCTGGATCGATGACGATTCGGCCCTCCTGCGCGTCTAGGCCACCAGCATCTGCGGCTCCGACCTGCGTATCTATCGCCACGGTAACCCCCGGGTCGCCCCGCCCCGCATCATGGGCCACGAGGCCGCCGGTACCATCGTCCAGGTCGGCCGTAACGTGCGCCGCCTCAGGAAGGGCGACCGCTTAGCCATCGGCGCCGACTTCCCCTGCGGCCAGTGCCGCTGGTGCCGCGACGGCCTCCCGCTGACCAAGGAGGACGACATCGCCTTCGGCTCGCCGGCCGATACCTTCTTCCTCCACGGCCAACCCCGCACCAACTTCGACGGCACTCGCGTCGCTTCCAGCGGCTACCGCCGCGCCCTGGTCAAAGGCCGCTTGAAGCTGATCGTCGACACCTGTTTCCCGCTGGAGCTCTACGATATCCAGGCCGACCCTCGCGACCTCCACAACCTCGCCGCCAGCCCCGCCCACGCCGCCAGCCCCGCCCACGCCGCCATTCGCGAGGAGCTCCTCCTGGACCTCTTCCGCTGGTCCATCCGTCTGGACGATAACGCCCACGTCCGCCGCTACACCGTCAAGACCGCCCCATCACCACCCCGCGCTCTCCCATTAACCCGGTAATTGTTTCTCCGGGGAATGTTTTGTTAGTGGGAACGTTTCGACCAACCAGGTTGCCGAACCACCCCAGCCGTGCTATCATTCAAGCCAGTAGCTTCTTCTTCTCTCGCCCTCGGCTCAGGATACACTGCCGTCTAGAGTCCCCATGTACAACTCAGAATCCCATCTCTCCCTGGCCGCCGACCTCCGCCGCGCCGGCGTCGGCGACGTGCGCTTCGATTCCTCCCATCGCCTTCTCTATAGTACCGACGCCAGCATCTACCAGATCGAGCCCATCGGTGTCGTCATTCCGCGCAGCGTCGAAGAGGTCATCGCCACGGTGTCCGTCTGCGCCGCGCAGGGCGTGCCCGTGCTGCCGCGCGGCGGCGGCACCAGCCTGGCCGGGCAGACCGTGGGCCACGCCGTCGTCGTCGATACCACCCGGCACCTCGACCGCATCGTCGAGATCAACCCCGAACAACGCTACGTGCGTTGTCAGCCAGGCGTGGTACTGGATCACCTCAACGCCGCGCTGCAGCCCCACGGCCTCATGCTCGGCCCCGACCCCGCCAGCGGCAACCGTGCCACCGTCGGCGGTTCCGTGGGCAATAATGGCACCGGCGCCCACTCCATCCTCTACGGCATGCTCGCCGACAACGTGCTGGCCGTCGAGGCCGTGTTGGCGGATGGCTCCACCGCCACCTTCGACGACGCCTTCTTCGAGCCCCCTCCCGCCGCCGCTACCAACATCGCCACTGCGCTGCGCCACATCCTTGACACCTACGGCGACGACATCCGCCGCGACTTCCCCCGCCACTGGCGCCGGGCCAGCGGCTACAACCTGGACCGCCTCCTGTCCGCCGCCCGTCCCAACCCCGCCCAGCTCATCGCCGGCTCCGAGGGTACTCTGGCCTTCATGGCCGAAATCACCCTCCAGGTCGTGCCCCGGCCCCGGCGTACGGTCCTGGCCATCATCCACTTCGACGACCTGGTGGCTGCCGCCGAGGCCACACCGCCCCTCCTGGAGCTGAGCCCCTCCGCCATCGAGCTGATGGACCGGGTGCTCCTGGACCTGTGCCGCCTGCAGCCGGCGTACAAGCGCCGTCTCACCTTTGTCGAGGGCGACCCGGCCTGCGTGTTGGCGGTGGAGTTCTACGTCGACGGCGAGGCCGAGGGCCAGGCCCGCCTCGACTCCCTGGCCGCGCACCTGGCCGCACACGGCCACCGCGGCCCCATCGTGCCCCTGAGCGATCCCGCGGACCAGGCCAACGCCTGGGCGGTGCGCAAGGCCGGGCTCAGCCTCCTGCTCAGCCGCCGCGGCGACGTCAAGCCCGCGGGCTTCATGGAAGACGTGGCCGTGCCCCCGGAGTACCTGCCCACCTACGTGCGCAGCGTGCAGCGCATGTTTGCCTCCTACGGCAAGCAGGCTGCGTACTACGCCCATGCCAGCGCCGGCTGCCTGCACATCCGGCCCATGCTCAATCTCAAGACCGCCGCCGACATCGCCGTGATGGACGCCATGCAGAGCGAGCTCCTGGTCCTGATTCAGCCCCTGGGCGGCGTGCTCAGCGGCGAGCACGGCGACGGCCTCAAGTTGACCCACCTCAACCGCCAGCTCTTTGGCCCCCGGGTTACCGCGGCCTTTGCCGAGCTCAAGCTGGCCTTCGACCCCCATAACATCTTCAACCCCGGCAAGAAGGTTCCCGAGGATCTGCTGGCTGCAGTCCAGTCCGGAAGGGCCGCGGAGCAGCCCGCGCCGGACCCGGATCATCACTCCACCGATTCCACCCAGCTGCGCTACGGCCCGGCCTACCAGACCATCGATTTCGTGCCCCTGTTCGACTGGTCGGTCGACGGCGGCTTCGCCCGCGCTGTCGAGATGTGCAACGGCTCCGGCGACTGCCGTAAGTTCAGTGGAGTGATGTGCCCCTCCTTCCAGGCCACCCGCGAGGAGGAGCACAGCACGCGTGGCCGGGCCAACCTGTTACGGGCTGCACTCTCCGGCCAGCTCAGCGCCAACGCCTGGACCGACCCGGCCGTCTACGACGCGCTGGACCTGTGCCTGGGCTGTAAGGCCTGCAAGACCGAGTGCCCTTCCTCCGTGGACTTGGCCAAGATCAAGTCCGAGGTGCTGGCCCAGCGCTACGCCGTCGCCGGCACTCCCCTGCCTGCCCGCCTCTTCGGCCATATCGACTCCCTCAACCGGCTGGCCGCGCCGCTGGCCCCTCTGGCCAACGCCGCCCTGCGCACCTCCCCTGCCCGCAGCATAGCCCACCGGGTGCTGGGTCTCCACCCGGCCCGTACGTTGCCCTCATTTGCCAGCCCTACCTTCACCGCCTGGTTCGCCCGCCGCACCCCGTCCCCATCGCCCAGCACGACGCCGCACGTGGTGCTCTTCCCCGATACCTTTGTTACCTACAACTATCCCTCCATCGGCATCGCCGCCGTCGCCGTGCTGGAGGCCGCTGGCTACGCCGTGCAGCTGGCCGAGCGCATCTGCTGTGGCCGCACCATGCTCAGCCAAGGGCTGGTGGCAGACGCCCGCCGCCAGGCCGCCCGCAACGTCGACCACCTCTACCCTCTGGCCGCCCAAGGGCTGCCCATCCTGGTCTGCGAGCCCAGCTGCGCCGCCGCCTTCCACGAGGAATACCACGACCTGTTGCCCGGCGACACGCGCATCCCCATCGTGGCCGAGGCGGTTTGGCTCATCGACGATTGGCTGGCCGCCCAGGTGGCGAACGGTTTACCCTTGCCCCTGCAGCCCTTGCCCCGACAGGTGCTCTTCCACGGCCACTGCCACCAGAAGGCCACCGTCGGCACCGCCGGCTCCCTGGCCGCCCTGCGCGCCGTGCCCGGGCAGCAGGCCAGCCTCATCGACGCCGGCTGCTGCGGCATGGCCGGCGCCTTCGGCTACACCGCGGACCACTACGAGGTCTCGATGGCCATCGCCCGCGATCGCCTGGCCCCCGCCATCGAGGCCGCACCCGACGCCGTGGTCTGCGCCGACGGCGCCAGCTGCCGCCAACAGATCGCCCACGTCACCGGCCGGCCGGTTTTCCATGTGGTGGAGCTGTTGGCGCAAGCTCTCCCCAGCTAGGCGCTCCCCCTCTAGGACACTTCATGCCTATGTCCCCTCGTCTGGTCTTCCTGGATAACCTGCGCGCCTTCGTCGTGATGCTGGTGATCGTGCTCCATGGCTCCATGACCTACATGGCGTACGCCCCATCGTGGTGGTACGTGCTGGACCCCCAGAATAGCCTCTTCTTCACCATGGTAGTGCTGATCGTCGATGTGCCGATCATGCCGATCATGTTCTTCATCGCCGGCTACTTCGCCCTACCATCCCTGTACAAGCGCGGCGCTACGGGCTTCGCCAAGGAGAAGTTCACGCGCGTCGGCCTGCCCTGGATCTTCGGTGCCCTCTTCCTGGCCCCCCTGACCGCCTACATGATCTATGTCTCGCGCCAGGTGCCCATGGGTTACCTGGAATTCTGGGCCACCGATTTCTGGGGCGATCTATACCAGCAGTCGGTCTATTGGTTCCTGGGCATCCTCTTCGCCATGTTCGTGGCCCTGGCCCTGGTCTACGCGGCCAGCCCGCGGCTGCGCGACAGCATGCCGCGCACGCAGCAGCCTCCCCGGAGCCTTTTCATCATCTTTCCCCTGCTTACCGCGGCCGGCTTCCTGTTAATAGGCCTCTTCTTTCCCCTGGATACCTGGTCGCACGTCTATCTCTTTGTCTTCCAGCCCCTGCGCGTCCCCTTCTACATCGGCTACTTCATCTTGGGCCTCTATGCCCTCCGCCACGGCTGGTTCAGGCCTGATGGCTATCTTCCCCAGCCCTGGACCTGGCTTTGGGCTTGCATCCTAACCGGCCTGGCTTATCTAAGCATGCGCTTGTTCGCCCAGAGCTCGCCTGAGGCGTCACTCGTCGTCCAGGCCCTGACCGCCACTACCTTCAGCGTGTTCTGTATGTCAGCCCTGTTCGCCGGCGTCGCCGTTTTTCATGCCAGGGTCAACGGCATCGGCCGCTTCTGGAGCAGCCTGGCAGCCAATTCCTACGGCATGTACTATGTCCACCCCCTGATCCTCTATCCCCTGGCCTACCTGTTTGTTGGGTTCTCCTTGCCCTTGTTCCTGAAGGCACCTCTGGTCATCGCGCTGGCAATCGTGTTGTCGTGGGCCTTCAGCGCGTTCGTGCTCAAGAAAGCACCGCTGACGCGGGAAGTCTTCTAGCTCGATTGACTACTTTCCATGGATCGCATGGTGGCGAAGCTCACGACATCGG
>JAULUH010000474.1:0-3092 GCA_032111745.1 Anaerolineae bacterium
ACCAGGATCAGCATGGCCACGATGAAGAAGTTCAGGTAGATGAAGTAACGCGCATACAGCCGCACGCTCAGGTCGTGGTGCTCGTCGTCGATCTTCATGTACTCGATGGAGTAGATATGGATCAGGAAGCCAACCCCGGTCACCACCAGCGCCATCAGCGTCGACAACGGGTCGATCAGCAGGGCGAAATCCGGGCTGAAGGTGCCGATAGTGATCCACGACCACAGGACCACCTCGTGGCTGCGCTCCTCGATGGGCAGCCGGAAGACCGCGACGAAGAGCACCACGGCCCACAGGAAGGACAGCCCCACGGCCAGGGCGGCCAACCAGCCGGCGGCTGGCTTGCCGAGACGCCGGCCGAAGAAGAGATTGATGAGCAGCGCCACCAGGGGCGGGATGAAGATGAGCCAGGCAAGGTCAAGCATGAGCGTTCTCGACTTGAGGCAGGTTGGGACGGCACGGACAGGCCAGCACGCGCGGGACGGCGCCGCTAGCCCTTGAGCAGGTCGATCTCGTCGACGTTGGTGGTGTCGCGGTGGCGCACCAGGGCCATGACGATGGCCAGGCCCACGGCCACCTCGGCCGCAGCCACGGCCATGACCATGAACACAAAGATCTGGCCATCCAGCTGGCCATACTGGCTGGCCAGGGCGATCAGGGCCAGGTTGGCCGCGTTCATCATCAGCTCCACGCACATGAAGATGATCAGGGCGTTGCGGCGCACCAGGACGCCAATGGCGCCGATGGCAAAGACGATCGCGGCCAGGATCAGGTAGAAGCTGGTGGGAACCTGGGTCAGCATCTCCATGGTGGGCCTACACCTTCCGCCGCGGCTGCCGGGCCAGCACCACGGCGCCGATCATGGCGACCAGCAGAAGCACCGAGGCCATCTCGAAGGGCAGGGTGTACTCCGTGAACAAGAGCTCGCCAATGGCCTGCACGCTGCCGCTACCGGCCACCGGGCCACCGGAAACGGTAGCCAGGCCGAGCCAGGCGAAGTAGCCCACGCTGAGCAGCAGCATCAGCCCGGCCAGGACGGCCAGGATGCGGGCCGTGCGGCGGCTGGCGGCCACCGCGGCATCGGGAGCCAGCTGGCCGCCGATCAGCATAATCACAAACAGGAAAAGCACGACGATGGCACCGGCGTAGACGATGATCTGCACCACGCCGAGGAACTGGGCCTGCAGCGTGAAGTACATGACCGCCAGCACGGCGAAATTCAGCAGGAGCGCCAGGGCGCAATATACCGCGTTCTTGCTGAGCACCACCCCGACCGCAGCCGCCACGGCGACGACGGCCAGCCCTAGGAAGAAGATCAGTTGCATGGGACGGATTCCAGGAGTGGTGCCCGGGCGGCAAGGCCCGGGCACAGGACGGTTACACCTCGGGCCGGATGATGATGTTCATCTCTGGTAGCTGCAGAAGTTGCTCCTTGACCAGGATGAAGCTGCGGCGGTCGCGCTGGGCCATAGGGAAGGCCTGGGTCAGGACGATCGCCTCCGTCGGGCAGGCCTCCTCGCAATCGCCGCAGAACACGCAGCGCAGCAGGTTGACCTCGTAGGCCCTGGCGTAGCGCTCGCCGGGCGAGTGCGGGCTGGCCGGGTCGTTCTCCGCAGCCTCCACCAGGATGGCCCCCGTGGGGCAGGCGGCCTCGCACAGGCAGCAGCCGATACAGCGCTCCAGGCCGTTGTCATAGCGCCGCAACATGTGTTGCCCCCGATAGCGGGGGAACACCGCCGCCGGCTCTTCCGGATACTCCACAGTCACCGGCCTTTTGGCCAGGTGCTTCAAGGCCACACCCATGGCCTCGGCAATCTGCGCGGTCCCTTTGACGATATCACCTAAACCGGACATAGTCACTCCACCTGAATCATGCGGGATAACAAAACGTTTCTCTCGACGCCCATCCATTACGTTAGAGCTACCACCACCGCCGTGATGACGAGGTAGAGCAGCGATAGCGGCAACAGGAACTTCCAGCAGAAGCTCATCAACTGGTCGTAGCGCACCCGGGGCACGCTGGCCCGCACCCATAGGAACAGGAACAGGATCAAGATGATCTTGAGCACAAAATAGCCGATGCCCAGCAGCGGGATCTGATCCACGAACGGCCCCTGCCAGCCGCCGAAGAACACCGTCGCCATGATGGCGCTGGCCGTGATCATGTGGATATACTCGGCCATGAAGAACAGGGCGAACTTGATACCCCCGTACTCGGTCTGGAAGCCGGCCACCAGCTCGTTCTCGGTCTCGGGCAGGTCGAACGGGCTGCGGTTGGTCTCCGCCAGCATGCAGATGAAGAAGATAGGAAAGGCAATCCACAGCCAGATCCATAGCCAGATGGGCCGCGGGCTCTCGACCAGCTCGACCAGGCTCAGCGAGCCCACGCCGGAGGCCAGGCTGGTGGTGAGCACGATGCTGACCAGGATGATGCCCATGGGTAGTTCGTAGCTGACCATCTGCGCCGCGGTGCGCAGCGCGCCAAGGATCGAGTAGTTGTTGTTGCTGCTCCAGCCGGCCAGGATCACCCCATAGGTGCCGATACTGGCTACGGCCAGGATGTAGAGGAAGCCGATGTTGACGTCGGCAATGTAGAGCGAGATTTCCCGCCCAAAAAGCTGCAAGTCAGGGCCTATCGGGATCACGGCAAAGGCGATCAGCGCCGGGATCAGGGCCAGGATCGGCGCGGCCAGGTAGATCCATTTGTCAGCCCGGCTGGGGATGATCTCCTCCTTGAAGATGGCCTTCACCGCATCGGCGATGGGCTGGAGGAGGCCAAAAGGTCCGGCCCGGTTCGGGCCATAGCGCACCTGGAACCGCGCCAGCACCTTGCGCTCGTAGTATGTCATGTAGGCGAACGCGGTGAGCAAGGCCACGATCAGGACCAGGCTCTTGATCAGCGGGATGCCAAGGGTTTCGAGCCAATCCATGGGCTACCTCGTTGGTGCCAGCCGGACGCGCGTGCCGGCGCCGTCGCCGGGGATGTCGAGCAGGGCCTCCACCGGCGCCGCCGGCAGGGAGTACGGGATCCACAGGGTGCCGGGCTGGACCCGTTCGTCCAGGGCCACGGGCAAGGTCAAACGACCAGCCGC
>JAULUH010000475.1:0-2664 GCA_032111745.1 Anaerolineae bacterium
CGTGAATCAGCGCCTGCTGGGCCAGCACTACGATCACGGCCAGACCCAGCGGCCAGCCCAGCTTGATCGCCAGCACGCCCAGCAGCGAGGAGCACCAGGCCACGGCCGACCCTACGCTGACGTCGATGTCGCCCTGGATGATGATGAATGTCATGCCGCAAGCGATGATGCCGTTGAAGGAGACGGCCAGGAGCACGTTGAGGAGGTTGCGCGGGTTGAGAAAATTGGGCGCAACCAGCGCCAGGACGGCGAAGAGAATGATGACTGCCAGCAGCAGGCCCGAGCGCGCTAGCAGCGAGCGCAGTTGCGCGGTCGCGGTGGATGATGAGCTAGTCTCGACCTTGGTGGCTTCCATCAGTTCCTGTCTCCTCCATGGCGCGCGCCATGAGCGTCTCCAGGTCGATCTCATCGTGGCGCACTTCGCCAGTGATGCGACCCTGGTTCATAATCAGGATGCGGTCGGCGACGTCCAACACCTCCTCCAGCTCTGAGGAAACGAAGACGACCGCCAGTCCCTGCTGGGCCAGGTCGCGCACGAGCAGGAAGATCTGTTCCTTGGCCTGGATGTCGATGCCGCGCGTTGGCTCGTCCATGATCAGAATCCCCGGCTGGGTGTTCAGCCAGTTGCCGATGACGACCTTCTGCTGGTTGCCGCCACTTAGCGTTCGGGTGGACAATTCGATGCTGGGAGTCTTAATTTGGATGCTCTCGACCATGTCCTCGGCCAGCGCCCGCGCCTCTTTGGGCCGCAGAATGCCAGCGCGGCTGTAGCGGTTCGAGCTGGCGAGGGTCAGGTTCTCCCATACCGCAAAGGGTAACACCAGCCCCTGCCGTTTGCGGTCCTCCGGCGTCAGTCCAGTTCCGTGGGCTTTCATGACCTGCGGGCTCGGCTTTACCACTCGCTCGCCGTCGACCACGATCTCACCGCTGTCGATGGGATCCAAGCCGAAGATAGCCCGCAGTAGTTCCGTACGGCCCGATCCCAACAGCCCGGCGATACCCAGCACTTCCCCGCCGCGCAGATCGAACGAGATATCTTGCAGCTTGCCTGCCCGGGTGAGATTTCGCACCGACAGCTTGACTTCACCCACCTGCGCGGTGCGTTCCCAATGGGTTTTCTGCCAGTCCGCGCCGATCATCATGTTGGTGATGCGCTCCGGCGTGGCCTCGGCGACGGGGATGGTGCCCATGTTGCGGCCATCGCGCAGCACGGTGACACTGTCCGCAAGGCGGGGTACCTCTTGCAGCCGGTGCGTCACGTAGATGATGGCCCGGCCCTGGGCCGCCAGCCCGCGCACGACGCGATGCAGGGTCGCCACCTCCTCGGCAGGCAGGGCGCTGCTCGGCTCGTCGAGGACCATGACCTTGGGGTCAAAGGAGATGGCCTTGGCGATCTCTACCAGCTGCTGCTGGGCAACGTTCAGGCGCGCGACCTGCTCATTCAGGTCGATGTCGACCTCGAGCTGATCCAGGGCGGCCCTGGCCTCCGTGTTGATCTTCTGGCGATCGATGAACGACACCCCCAGCAGGCGGCGCCGCGGCCAGCGCCCCAGCAGGATGTTCTCGCCGACGGTCAGGCCGGGGACCAGGCTCATCTCCTGGTATACGGTGGCGATGCCCTTGGCAAAGGCGTCCGGTGGGCTATGAAAGCTGACCGGCTGGCCATCGATACGAATGGTTCCCGCGTCCGGTTGCACAGCGCCGCTCAGGATCTTGACGATCGTCGACTTCCCGGCGCCGTTCTTCCCCAGCAGGGCCCGCACCTCGCCGCGGTCCAAGGAGAAGTCCACGTGATCCAACGCCTGGACGCCGGGATAGCTCTTGCTGATGTCCTCGAGGATCAGAATGGGCGTAGTCATAGGTATTTCGGTCATCTCGGTTACCCGGTAGACCTCCGAAGTCTGCCCGACCTCGGAGGCCTACGCGCAGCAGCCAGACGCCGGAGGTCCCCGCGACCTCCGGCGTCCTTTCTGCTATGGGCTACTTGAAGATCGCGTTGCCCTCGGTCTCGACGAACTGGTTGATCAGGTCGTCCATGCCGCGGCCGAAGAAGATGGTCGGGGTGTTGGTGAGCTCGGGCACGGTCTCGCCGTTCAAAACCTTGATGGTCGTGACCAGAGCAGGTTGATGTCGGGGTTGGCCTGGAGCATGGCCTCGGCCACGGGCTGAGACTTGTCGGCGAGCCAGCCGGCCTGGTCGGACACGATCTCGACGCCGGGCAGCTTGGCCATCTCGGCCAGGAAGCCCTCCTTGCGGGGCGGGCAGCCCTCGAACTGGTCGCAGTTGAGGATGCCAATCTTGGCTGTGCCGCCGAGCTGCTCGGTGATGAACTTGGCCGCCGCGACACCGGTGGTGGTGCCCAGGTCCTCGTTCTTGGTGACCAGGTAGCCGGAGGCGATGCCAGGCTCGGAGACGCAGGTGTTGAAGCAGACGATGGTGATGCCGGCGTCCTTGGCCTTCTTCAGAGAGGCCAGCGAGCCGTCGGACGAGATGGGGGTGATCACGATGGCGTCCACACCGCGGGTGATGTAGTCGTCGATCATGGCACTCTCTTTGGCCAGGTCGTTCTCGGTGTTGCCCAGGATCAGCTCGACACCAGCCGCGTCCGCGGCGGCCTGCATGCCGGCCTGCACGGTCTGCATGAAGGTGTCGCTCTGGAACACC
>JAULUH010000476.1:0-2267 GCA_032111745.1 Anaerolineae bacterium
GTACCCTGCGCACGGCCTTGCCCGTGGTAGCCTTCCTGACGACGGCCACGTTGGGGTTTCTGATGCTGTACCTGGCGTGACCCAGGCCAGGCGCAGGAGGCGCAAACCGAGCCATGACCACCCAACCCTCTTCCGACACCTATCCCGCCTTCCGCTCCGGCCGCGAGCGCATCGCACTGGGGTTGGTTCTACTGGCGGTGCTCGGCCTGCCGTTGGCAGTGATCGGTGTCAGGCGCCTGCAAGCTGCCGGGCCAGCGCGGGTCATCGAGCTGACGGCCCGCCTACCCACGGCCGAGCAAGGCGGCTGGACGCCGGAGATAATCACCGTCCGGCGCGGCGAGCGGGTGAAGCTGCGCATCAGTAGCGAGGACGTGGTGCATGGCTTCAGCATCCCCAAGCTGGGCATTGACGTGGACTGGATCGAGCCGGGCAAGGTCACGGAGGTCGAGTTCGTGGCCGACCGGGCGGGACGTTATGGGTTTCAGTGTACGGTGTGGTGCCAGCTTGGCCACTGGCGCATGCGCGGCACGTTGGAGGTCGTCGATCCGGAAGATCCGGTGGCGTCGGCGCGGGATGTGGACCCGCCGGCCACCGATTGGGTATCCTACGGTATCGACATCGATGCAGCCCACCAGGGCCAGTACTTCCCGGAGACGATGCCGCGCTCTGCCAGCGGCGCGCAGCTCTGGGCCAGCCTCTCCCACAGGCCCCCGTCTGAGTTGGTGGCAGCCCTACCGATGCGCCAGCTCAGCCCCAGCGATCTCTTCACGTACCTGTCGTCTGGTGGCACGCGGCCCCCAGCCTCAGGGCCGCATGACGGCCACGGCACTGGCGATTCGGCTAGCAGGGTGGATGTGACGATGCCCGAGCTGCCTGAGGCCGCAGCCCTGGCCGGCCTGACCCCGTCTCAACGCTGGGACATCGTGGCTGCACTTTACGCTGCGGCAACAACCCCTGAGCGGCTGGCCCGGGGAACGGCTCTCTACGAGCGGGATTGCACCGGTTGCCATGGGGTGAGTGGCCGTGGCGATGGGCCGGGCGCCGCTGTGCTGGCCCAGCCCGGCATGCAGGACGCGCAGCACGCCGGAATGGCCATGGACAAGCCTCCCGCAGACTTCACCGACCTGGCCGCCCAGGCCGGTGCGTCTGACCTGCTCTACTATGGCAAGCTGGTACGGGGCGGCATGGGCACTTCCATGCCCTACTGGGGCACGCTCTACACCGAAGATGAGCTGTGGGCGGTTATCGCGCGCCTGCGAAGCTTCGCCTTCGATCTGGCTGACTGAGCCAGAGCTCAAAGCCTGTAGTCAGCGGTCACGAAGCCGCCCTCCAGCAGGGTTCTGGACTCGTCGAGCCGGGCCAGGTCGCCCAGGAGGCTTAGGCGATCGTCGTATTCCAGGATGGTATTGCCGTGCGGGATCAATAGTTCGTTCCGGCGCCTGATCGACAACACGAGGTAGTCGCCGGGCAGCTGCAGGTCGCGCAGCCGCTTGCCCACCAGGAATGGATTGCGCAACCGCACCTCGGCGATGTCCCGCTGGTCGCTGGTCGAGGTCAGCAAGGCATAGGTATCCGGGTTGCGCGCCATCATCGCGATCATGGTCGCCTGGTGCATGCCGCTGGTGAATGGCTGCACGCCCAGAGCCCTGAAGTCGGCCAGCCGCGCCGGCTCCTCGACCAGCGCCACGACGTTCGGTACCTGCAGATCCTTGGCCCTGGCCGCAATCCGGTAGTTCAGGCTGTCATCCTCCTGCAGGGCTAACACCGTCTCCACCTGGCCCGGCGGCAGTTCCTCCAGCGCCGGTGCATCCACCGGGCCCTCAATCACCCCGTATCCTGCGCTCTCTGCCCGCCTCGCCCTCGTGGCATCGTTCTCCACGAACGACACCTCGTCGCCGTGGCCTCGCAGCTCCCCTGCTACCTGGAGTCCCAGGTCGTTGACCCCCATGGCGATCACCATGCGCTTGCGCCGCGCCGGCACGTAAGGCAGGATGGCGTTGAATAGGAGCGGCATGGCCACGACGGTCAGGATCGCAAAGCAGAAAACGATTGGGCTCCTCAGCCAACGAGTCTAAACTAAACATAACAGGATCCCTCCGGGGCTGCCCTATGATAACCTGCCCTGTCCAGTCTGGCAATTGTCCGCCACCCAGACTCCGGAGCGCGTCAGAACCGGGAGAGCACCTACTGAAATCGGCCGGCATCTCAGGTACTATGTCGGCACAAGAACGGCCGGGACGAGACGGCCAAACGATACCCTGCATAAA
>JAULUH010000477.1:0-5620 GCA_032111745.1 Anaerolineae bacterium
CAACTTCGTCATCCCGGCGGAGCAGGCCACCACCCCCTTCACCCAGGCGCGGCGCGCTATGCAGGACACGTACCTGCGCGAGATTGCCCAGCGTTTCCCGGTGCCCGTGGCGCAGATCCCGCTGCTGCCGGCCGAGATCAAGGGCTTGGGCGCCCTGGCCAGCCTGGGCGAGCAGATCTATGGGCACGGCACGCACGCGCTGGCGTCGATCCAGGGCCACAAGGAGATGAGCCTTGGATAACGCTGTGCTGCTGTTCACCCGCAACGGCATGGGGCGATACGTGGGAGGCCGTGTCGGCCGGCAACCAGCCCGCCGGCTACATCCACCTCAAGGCCTTGCAGGCGCTGGCGGAGATCGGCATCGAACACGGCGGCCGCTCCAAGCATGCCGACGAGTTCCGCAACACGCCGTTGGACCTGGCGGTCACCGTGTGCGACTCGGCGGCCGAGGAATGCCCGCTCTGGCTGGGACCAGGCCAGCGAGTTCACATGGGCTTTCCCGATCCGGCCAAGGCCAAAGGGACCGACGATGAGGTCATGACCGTGTTCCGCGCCGTGCGCGACGACATGGCGCGCGCTATTCCGATTCTGCTGTCAGGAATGTGATGACACCACTATCAATAGAGACACAGCCGCCGCTCCGCGAAAACGCGACCGATCCGCTCGTGCGCCGGCTGGCGGTCGCGGTGGACATGCCCTCACTCACGGATACCGCCAGTGACCAGGAGCGCGTGGCGCGATCCCTGGCGCCCTGGCTGGGAGGCCAGACGCCCCGGTTCGCCCTGCCGGCTTTGCGCAGCCTGGGAAGTGCCTTGCGCCAAAGCGATTGGCAGGTCACAGTCACTGTGGTCGACCTCGACGGAACGCCCTGGGTCATTAGCATAGAACCGGGACAGGTGGCAGGTCGCTGCTTGGGCCTGGCCATCGACGTCGGTACAACCACGGTCTCGGCTGAGCTGGTGGACCTGGTAAGTGGCGCAACCCTCGCCGCCCGGCTGGATTACAACGGTCAGCGTGTGTTCGGCGCCGATGTGACCAGCCGGTTGATACAGGCGGAGAAGCCGGGAGGAGTGCAGGCATTGCACGATGCGCTGCTGACGACCCTCGACGCCCTGGTGGCAGAGCTAGTGACGGCAGCCGGTGTGGAGCGTTCAGACGTCTACGCAGCGGTCTCTGCCAGCAATACCGTGATGGCGCACACGCTGCTGGGCCTCGATCCCAGCGCCATTCGTCGCGAGCCGTACGTTCCAGTGACCACGGTCTTTCCGACGGTGCTGGCCCGAGAAGTCGGCCTTGTTCTGGCCGAAGATGCCGTGCTCACCAGTGTGCCTGCGATCAGCGGTTACCTGGGCGGCGACATTACGGCCGGGCTCCTGACCACTGGCATTGCCGATGACGAGCCACTCTCGATCCTGATCGATATCGGCACCAATGGCGAGACCGTGCTGGGCAATCGCGACTGGCTGATGGCCTGTTCAGGATCGGCCGGATCGGCCTTCGAGGGCTGTGGGCTCGAGTGGGGCATGAATGCCACCGCCGGCGCGATTGAACGGCTTTGGGTGGAGGAGGGCCGGATTCGCTACAGCACCGTGGGCGGTGAACGCCCACGAGGAATCTGCGGATCGGGACTGATCGAAGGCCTGGGGAGCTTTCTGCATGCGGGCATCATCGACCGGGCAGGCAAGCCGAACCACCTAGCGCCAGGAGTTCGCCGTGGCGACCATCATCTTGAAATCCCTGTGGCGAGGGCAACCGAGACGGCCGTCGGTCGTGACATCGCCCTGCGCCAACCGGACATCGAGAACCTGATTCGGGACAAGGCGGCGCTGTATGCCGGGTCGCGTATTCTGCTCAGCAATGCCGGCCTAGACTTCGATGACGTCGAGCAGGTGCTGATCGCCGGCAATTTCGGGCGTTCCCTGGACATCGAGCAGGCGGTCGGCATCGGCCTGCTGCCGGACATAGCGCGCGAACGCATCCGCTTTATCGGAAACAGCTCGCTGGCCGGCGCACGTCTTGCGCTGCTCTCTGGCCAGGCGCGGCGGCGCACGCTGGAGATCGCGGGCAGTGTGACCGCGCTGGAACTGACCGTTGAGCCCCGCTACTTCGACGAGTACACCGCCGCCCTGTTCCTACCGCACACGGACCTATCGCTGTTTCCTACTGCAAACTTCTGATTGGAGATCAATGACAGCAATGACTGACTTCATTCTAAGCGATTTCGACATCGCACCACCCGAGGTAGTGCAGCAGGCCGCCCACGACTTCGCCGCGGCCCTGGCCGCTGTGCCCCAGTTCAAGGCCTTTGAGGAGGCTGCCCATGCCTTTCAGCAAGACAAGGCAGCCCAGTCCGCGCTGCAGGCTTACCAGGCCAAACAGCAGGCGTTGCAGATGATGCTGATGCTCAACGCCATCAGCGCCGAGGATCGCGCCGAGCTGACCCGGCTGTACCAGGCCTTCGCCGGCCGGCCCAGCTTTCAGGCCTATGTCCGCAGCGAGGCCGATCTCAGAACCCTGTGCCAGGAGGCGGGCGACCTGCTCTCCCGCCACATCGGGCTCGATTACGCCGCGGCCTGCAGGTCGGGCGGCTGTTGCTAGGAGGCATAGCCATGGCAAACACCGCCCTTACCCCCGATCTGGTCGAGGCCATCGAGGCACTAGCCGAAAACCTCCTGGCATCCGAGCCCTTTGCGGCCTTCGACCAGGCCTATGCGCGCTTCAGCCCCGATCCTAAGGCCAGTGGACTGATGCGCGACCTGACCCAGTCGCAGACCAGTTTGCGCGCCCGCCAGAGCAATGGCAGCCTCTCGCAGGCTGACATCGCCCAGTTCCGCATCCTCCAGGCAGAGGTCCAGGACAATCAGCTGATCACAGGCTACATCCAGGCCCAGAACGAGGCCATCGCCTACCTGCAACAGATCAACCAGGAGATCAGCCAGTGGCTGGGCATGGACTTCGCCGCCCTGGCCCGCCGGCCAAGCAGCTGCTGCGGGTGACGCATTAGAGGAGAGTGACGATGCCTCTGTACAGTTACGAATGCAACGACTGCCAGGCGGTCTTCGACGTGCGGGCTTCGTTCCAGGAGAAGGAGCAAGGCCTGGAGCCGGCGTGCCCGCAGTGTCACGGCCAGCACGCCCACCAGTTGATCTCCGCCGGATGGTTTCTGAGTGGTCGGGGCGCGGCTGGAGTTACCAGCACCCCGACCTGGGGGTGTGGACCGGGCAGCGGGTGCTGCTCATGAGCACCGCCGGCGCCTTCGTCGCAATTGTGGGTGCCCCCATCGCCTGTGCGGATGGAGTCAAGGACACCTGGCGCGAGCTGGCCGGCTGGTTTGCCGAACAACTACACGCACGCTACGACGACCAGGTCCGGGTGACCTACTTCGACCTGTTCGACCCCGCCTGCCCGCCGCTACCACCGGATGGTCAGCTGCCGCTGGTGACCATCGACGGCGAGACGGTCATCAGCGGCGGCAAGCTGGCTATGCCTGTGATCCGGCAGCGGCTGGAAGCTCTGGGCGTCAAGCCCATGCCGCGAAAGTAGAAGGACCACCTGTGCTTGCCGCACGACCCTTTCCTTTCACTGCCATCGTCGGCCAGGAGCGCATGAAACGTGCCCTGATCCTCAACGCGGTCAACAGCCACATTGGCGGCGTACTGATCCGCGGCGAGCGAGGTACGGCCAAATCGACTGCTGCGCGCGCCCTGGCCGCCCTGTTACCTGAGGTCGAGGTGGTAGCAGACTGTCCTTTCGCTTGCGACCCCAACAACACCGATGCGCTGTGCGACAATTGTCGAGAGCGGTTGGGGGGCGGCGAGACCTTGCCCAGGGCCTGGCGCCGGACGCGTTTCGTCGATCTGCCCGTGAGCGCCACCGAGGATCGCGTCGTGGGCACCCTGGACATCGAGCGCGCCATCCAGCATGGCGAGCGTCGCTTCGAGCCAGGCGTGCTGGCGGCCGCCAACCGCGGCCTGCTCTACGTGGATGAGGTCAACCTCCTGGACGATCACGTGGTGGACTTGCTGCTGGACTCGGCAGCCATGGGCGTCAACGTGGTCGAGCGGGAGGGGATCAGCTTCAGCCACCCGGCCCGCTTCATGCTGGTAGGCACGATGAACCCCGAAGAAGGCGACCTGCGGCCACAATTGCTCGATCGCTTCGCCCTCTGCGTGGACATCAGGGGCGTAAGTGACCCCCATCAGCGCGCAGCCATCGTGGAGCGCTGGGTGGCCTACGAGGAGGATCCGGATGGCTTCTGCCAGGAGTGGTTGGCCAGCGAGATGCAACTCTCTGAGGAGATCGTCCAGGCACGCAGCCGTTTGTCGCAGATGCAGCATTCACCCGGGGACCTTCTCACCATCGCTCAACTCACCGCTGGGCTGCGCGTCGATGGCCACAGGGCCGACATCGTCATCTTGAAGACGGCTCGCGCGCACGCAGCCTGGGCCGGGCGCCTGGCGATCAGCGACCACGACATCCTGCTGGCAGCCGAGCTGGCCCTGCCACACCGGTTGAAACGACAGCCTTTCGAAGACGCGGTGTTGGATGCCGGCAGCCTTGAGAACCGGCTGCAGGAAGCCCGCCGCGCGCCGCCCGAGATAGGCGTCCTGGAGAGCCGGGCTGGCTCAAAAAAAGCACTCAGCCGTTAACTGACGACACATCTGCGTCGGTTGACGGCACCCCACAAGCAGACAGCACTCGCCAAGCCTTTTCGTCCGGCGATGAGCCGTTCACGGCACGCGTCCCCGGGATCGGCGCCGAACTCCTGCCCCGACGGCTGGCCACGCCGCTGGACAAACTGACGCGTCGCACGGCAGGGAGGCGTAGCTACACGTTGACCTCACGCAAGCGCGGGCGCTATGTGCGGGCCCGTGCCCTGGAGGGCAGGCCAGATGACCTGGCCTTCGACGCCACCATCCGCACCGCAGCCCCCTACCAGCGCCGCAGGCAGGCCGGACGCGCCGGTCGCCAGCCGGCCTTCGTGGTTCAGCGCCAGGATCTTCAGCGCAAAGTGCGGGTTCGCCGTGCGGCCAACCTGGTGTTGTTTGTCGTCGATGCCTCCTGGAGCATGGCCAGCTCGCAGCGCATCGAGGCAGCCAAGGGAGCTGTGTTGTCACTCCTACATGATGCCTATCGCCGCCGTGACCAGGTGGGATTGATCACATTTCGCGGCCAGGGCGCTGAGGTTGTGCTGCCGCCGACCTCAAGCGTCGAGCTCGCCCGGCGTGTGCTACCGGACATACCCATCGGAGGCAAGACGCCGCTCTCGGCCGCTTTAGTAGCCGCTCATCGCGTCTGCATCCTGGCCCGCCGGCGCGACCCTGAGATCGTGCCCCTGGTGATTCTGCTGACGGACGGCAATGGCAATGTTTCCTTGACCGGGATGCCCGTGCTAGAGGAGGGATATCACCTGGCCGGCTTGCTGCGCCAGAGCGGCGTGCGCTCGGTCGTGATCGATTTCGAATACCCGGCGGCCCAGGTGGGGCTGGCACAGAAGCTGGCCACAGCTCTGGGCGCGCCCTGTTACACCCTGCCCGAGCTGGAGGCGGACGCCCTGGTACGAGCCGTGCTAGAGACAACCCAACGCCGCTGAGTAAGGCCCTGGCAGAGCTGGCTGAAG
>JAULUH010000477.1:5630-7857 GCA_032111745.1 Anaerolineae bacterium
ACGCACGGCCGCAGGGTTGTGAGAATTCCCTGCCGCGGGGTACAATGCATCCAGGCGCAACGCACCCTCCCATATACCCATTAACCGTTTCTTCGGGAAATGTTGAGTATATGGGAGTTCTACACAACGAGGGATCCTACTCGCAGTCCAGGCACCGCCGGCCAGGGCAGGCCTGGCAGTGCTCCACATTCCCCGTGCGGGCTCCGCACTCCCGCTATGGAGGCACCATGCTTATCCCTAGCTACGAATTGGATGTGTTCACCCCGCCCTGCGAGCCGGGCGCTGAGCGCTTCAGCGCGGTGGCTTTCCTGCCGGCCGATATCCGCGAGGTATTGCCCTACCTCAACGCCACCCTGCGCGGCGCGGTCTACAATGCGGTTGTGCCCTCCCTGAGCTGGAAGAAGGCCGGCCACTACGTGGTGTTCCAGGCCGACCGCATCGCCGTCAGCAACGTCCAGGATCGACAGGCGGCGGTGGAGGAGGTGGAGGGGCTGGTCAAGCTGGTCAACCGCAGCTGGGAGCGGCGGGACGAGATCGAGCCGGACTTCGAGTCACGGCAGCGGCCCGTGCCGCTGGCCGTTTTCAAGCTGTTACCCGGCACCAACTGCCGCCAGTGTGGCCAACCTACCTGTTTCACCTTCGCCCTCAAGCTGATCGCCGGCCAGCAGCAGCCGGTGGAGTGCCCCCCACTGCTGGAGCCGGCCTTCGCCGGCCAGCTGGCCGAGCTCGAGGCGATGCTGGGACAGATGCCGGCGTTTCGCTAGAAGTCCACGCGCTTGTCTTTGGCTGTGACGACACGGCGTGTCGACCATGGGCAAGCATGCTAGCGACTGAGCTCGGCGCTGGCCAGCCGGTTGAGGCTGACGCCGGCCTCCGCCGCTTCTAACGCCAGGCGTCGATGCAGCTCAGGTGGCACTCGCACCATGAAGCGGCCGCTATAGCGCCGAGCGGCGAGGGGCTCGGGCATCGGCTCGTGGTTGGCCTGCATGTTGGCCGCCGCTTCGGCCACCACGGCCCGAATCCCTGCCAGCGCCTGCTCAGGAGAGGCGGCCAGCCAGCTCAGACTGGGGAACTCAGCACACAGGCCGGCGTATTCCTCGTCCTCCTCTGACCAGGTCACTCGATAGGTTAAACGATATCGGCCAGGGTGTCGTCAATTCGGGTCACACATGTATGACACCACTACTGATAGCATTGTCAAGCTTCGTAGAAGAGGAGGGACACCATCATCTCACCCCTGGTCCTGGCTGCCCGCAGCCGCCGGCCGCCGAGGCTGCTCAAAGCGCCGCACCGCCCATAGGCTCAGGAACGCCACGCCGGTCATCAGCAGCACCATCCAATTGGCCTGGGCATAGTCGCGGTTCTGCACGGCGTCGTAGATGGCCAGCGGCAACGTCTGGGTGCGGCCGGGGATGTTGCCCGCCACCATCAGCGTGGCGCCGAACTCCCCCAGGGCGCGCGCTGCACCCAACACCAGGCCGGCCAGGATGCCACGCCGCGCCAACGGCAGGGTGACGCGCCACAGCACCGCCGGTTCCGCCGACCCCAACGTGCGCGCTGCATTCTCCAACGCGGGGTCCACGCCGGCAATGGCCGCCCGCGCCGATAGCACCAGCAGTGGCAGGCCGACCACCGCCGAAGCGATGGCTGCCGCGCCCCACGTGAAGAGAATGCGCCAGCCGAACACCTCGACCATAGGGCTGTTACGCCCCAGCACCAGCAGCAGGTAATAGCCTACGACGGTCGGCGGCAACACCAGAGGCAGGCTGATCAACGCTTCCAGCGCAGTGGCGCCGGGAAAGCGCCGCCGGGCCAGCAACAGGGCCAACGGCAGCCCGCAGGCCGTCATCAAGATGGTGGCCACCGCCGTCACCTGCAGCGACAGCAGGAGGGGATGCCAGTTCATTGCACAGGCTCCTCGCCAGGCAAGATGAAGCCATACTTGCGCATGATCGGTCGGCCCTGGGGGCCGTTGACGAACGCAGCGAACGCACGCGCGGCACCCTCGTGCGGCGTACCCTCGATCACTGCCAAAGCTTGGTCGATGGGCGGATGGAGCTCCTGGGGGATCAACGTCCACCGCCCAGGCCCATCCGGCCCTGCGGCCGCTGGCACGCTGAGGGAGAGCGCCACGATGGCCACGTCTACATTGCCTGTCTCGGCGTATTGCAGGGTCTGGCGCACGTTCTCCCCCAGCACCAGCTTCGGCTGCACTGCCTCCCATATA
>JAULUH010000477.1:7867-8160 GCA_032111745.1 Anaerolineae bacterium
GCGGCCGCCTGCATGGCCTGCCGCGCGGCGATGCCGTAGGGGGCGTGGTCGGGGTTGGCGATGGCGACGCGCTGCACGGCAGGACGCAGCAGGTCCTCAAGCTGGGTGATCTGCAACGGGCTGTCGCGGCGTGTCCACAGGGTGATGCGGCCACGGGCACACAGTTGTACGGTGTCAGGCAGCACCAGGCCTTGGCCAGCCAACTCCTCCACATAGCTGACATTGGCAGCCGCAAAGAGGTCTACCGGGGCACCTTGCTCGATCTGCTGGGCCAGCTGGCCGGTAGAGCCGAA
>JAULUH010000478.1:0-1646 GCA_032111745.1 Anaerolineae bacterium
CGCGTTCCAACAACGCTATGGTGTGGCGGCCTTCAACGCCGTGGACGACATCACGATGGACGGCCTGATCAAGGCGGCCGAAGCGTCTCGTTCCCCTTTGATCGTGCAAGTCTCGGTGAAGACGGTGCAGTTCTGGGGGGCCGATATGGTCAAGGACATGTTCACTAACATGGCCAGGCGAGTGGACGTGCCGGTGACTCTGCACCTGGATCATTGCCCGGACCCCGCCGTAGCCAGGACCTGCCTGGAGCTGGGCTGGAACTCGGTTCTCTTCGATGGCTCCGGTTTGAGCTACGAAGAGAACTTTCAACACACCGTGGACGTCGTCAAGCTTGCCAACCAGACCGGGGCCAGCGTGGAGGGTGAGCTGGTCACCGTGGGTGGCGTCGAGGATGGCATGGGCAGCGACGAGGAGGGCGAGCTGCTGCCCATCGAGCAGGAGATTGAGTTCATCCGCCAGACCGGTATCTACTGCTACGCGCCCCCCATCGGCACGGCTCATGGCTTCTACAGCACTGAGCCCGCCATACGCTACGATCGCATGCGCCAGTTGGTCGAAGCGACGCACATGCCTATGGTCCTGCATGGTGGCAGCGGCCTGACCACCGAGGTCTTCCAGCGTTTGATCGCCCTGGGCGCAGCCAAGGTCAACATCTCGACGGACCTGAAGAAGACTTACGCCGACGGGTTCCGCACCTATCTGGAAGCCAAGCCCACTGAGTACAACCCCATGAAGCTCATCGGCGCCGTGCGCAGCGATGTGATGAAGATGGCCCAAGGCTATTTCAAGATCTTTGGCAGCGAGGGCAAAGCATGACCAAAGCCCTCATCTTCGATTGCGATGGCGTGCTGGCCGACACCGAGCGCGATGGGCACCTGGTGGCCTTCAACCAGATGTGGCGCGGCCAGGGCGTCAACTGGCAGTGGAGCCTCGCCCAGTACGCTGACAAGGTGAAGATCGGCGGTGGCAAGGAGCGCATGGCCAGCCTGGCCCAAGATGATGACTTTCGCGCTGTGTACCCGGTGCCGGAGTCGGACGAGGAGTGGTGGCAGACTGTAGCCGGCTGGCACAAGCGCAAGAGCGAGATCTACAAGGAGCTTATCGCCTCCGGCGCACTCCCCGGCCGGCCCGGCGTAAAGCGGCTGGCCGAGGAGGCCCTGGCACATGGCTGGACCCTGGCTGTTTGCTCCACATCTGCGCTGTCGTCGGTGCAGGCGGTGCTCGAGCACGTGATGGGCGTGGAGACCGCGGCGAGATTTGCCGGGGTTTTTGCCGGCGACATGGTCAAGGCCAAGAAGCCCGCCCCCGATGTCTACAACCTGGCGGCCAGGGAATTGGATCTAGACCCGGCCGGCTGCGTCGTGGTCGAGGACTCGCGCAACGGCCTCCTGGCGGTCGTGGCCGCCGGAATGACCAGTATCATCACGATCAACGAGCTCACCAAGGACGAGGATTTTAGCGAGGCCGCGATTGTCCTGACCTGCCTGGGGGACCCCGGTGGTGAGCAAGCCGTGGTTCTGGAGAACCGCACTGACGCCAAACCGGTTGCCTGTTTTGGCGTGGCCGACCTGGAGAAGGTTCTGGCCAGCCGTCAGAGCTAGGTCATCAGGGCAAAATCCCGCCCGTAGTTCGGAGTCGAGGGGGT
>JAULUH010000478.1:1656-3266 GCA_032111745.1 Anaerolineae bacterium
GGCTTTAGCCGGGTTTGCGCTAAAGACCCGGCTAAAGCCTCGACTCCACCGTAAATGACAGCTGGTGGATCTCAGCCACCTTCTACTAGCGGGTTCGTTTCCCCAGCCTTGGCCTCGACCATGCGGGCTGGGGTGGAACTGGAGGTGTCTAGCAATGCTGGAAAGCCCTATCGAACGCTTCACCAAAAACCACCCTGACCTGGAAGTCTGGTGGGACTCCTCCCCCCTGGTCTACGATAAGTGGGCCCGGAAGATGGTCGATGCCGCTGCTCCCGACCGGCGGCCAGTCCTCGCAGAACAACTGCGGCGTCTCTACAACACCCAAGACCCCGCGGCGAGTCTGGTCCGAGGTTGTACCACCAATCCCCCCCTCTCCCTCGCCGCGCTCAAGAGCGACCCGGCCTTCTGGAACGAGTGGATTGGCGACCTCATCGATACTAACCCCGACCTGGACTACAGAGAGCTGGCCTGGCTGACCTACAAAGAGGTCGTCAGGCGCGGCGCGGAGATGATGCTGCCCATCTGGCAGGCATCCCATGGACGCTATGGCTGGATCTCGGGGCAGCTCGACCCCCGTCTCTTCGTGGAGACGGATGTGATGATTGCCCAGGCCGAGGAGCTAAGCTCCATGTGCCCCAACGTGATGATCAAGGTGCCTGCCAGCACGGAGGGCATCGCCGTGCTGCAAGCCCTGGCCGCCAGAGGCATTTCCACCAACACCACCGTCTGCTTCACCCTGCCGCAGATCCTGGCCTCGGCCAGGGCTACCGAGGCTGGACTGAAGCTGGGCCAGAAGGGCTCATTCTACCTCCCCGAAACCGTTGACCTGCACAGATGGCGCGCGGTGATCACTATGATGATCGGCCGGCTCACCGAGAACCCAGCACTAGATGTGCAGGCCCGCCGCCAGGGCATTGAGCTCACCTGGCAGGAAAAGCACTGGTTCGGCATTGCCGTGTTCCAGCGCGCCTATCGCCTTCTCAAAGACGAGGGCTACCCCAGCAAGATGCTGGCGTGCTCCATGCGCCAGGGCCCCGTGGTGGCCGGCCGGCAGAAGTTCTGGGACCTGGAGAAGCTGGCCGGCGAGGTGGTGTTCACCTGCCCACCCTACGTGCTGGAGCCGCTCTTCGAAGTGGGGGATGACCTCACCTTCGAGAACATCGAGGCCGTCCAGGTGCCGCAACGGGTGTTGGACAAGGTGCTGCAAATCCCCTATGCCCTGCAATCCTACGAGCCCAACGGCATGTGGCTGGAACAATTCAACGCTCACCCGGCCACCATCGACACCGTCGCCAGCTTCTCCAAGGCCATGGCCGGCCTGGAGGAGTATGTGAGCCAGAGGCTGGGCGCCGTCAGAGAGCTGGTGCCGGCCTGAGCACTGGCATCGGGCCCTGGCAATTGGACAAAGCCCGGTACCCGGCTACAATGTAGGTCGGTTGTTTGGGTGATGCAGCACTTGTTCGCTGTCGAACCGGTAGGCGGCCAAGCGCACAGTCACCATCTTTGGTCCCTCAAGGTGCCGGTTTTTCCCGGCGTTACGTCCTTTCTATACCTGACTTCTACTCTAATCTAAGGAGGAACGATGGCACGTTCCAGCATTGAGACTACGG
>JAULUH010000479.1:0-1840 GCA_032111745.1 Anaerolineae bacterium
CGCCATGCCGCTCACTTCCGGCCAGGTGCCGCACTTTGTCGTCCCGCCCGAATTCTGTACGGGGACGATCACACTGCGCGGGCGCTTGCGGGTCAATCGACCACCCGGCGCTCTGGAGACCGGATGGTCGCCAACCTTCCAAACCCACCTGCAGTTTTCTCAGACCAGGGCCCTGCCGGTGTTCCTGGTGGGTTTCAACTACCTGGGCGATCCGGATAACGTGCTGGACCAACCGGCTGCCGCCCCCACCCAGGAGGAAGCCGAGGCCATGTTCGACATGCTGCTGGACATGTTCCCGGTGCCCGAAGTCGAGTTCACTGGCTACCAGGTGATCGATATCGAGGGGCCTGGTTCCAGCCCGGTTTTCGAAGACAGGATCTTTCAGGCCCTGCGTGATCTGAAAGGGGATGCCACCGACGAGTTCTACTATGGTCTGTTCGGCCCCGATTTCGACGCCGAGATCCCAGGCAGCGAGGGCACCGCCCTGGGGGGCTCGGCCATCCGCGAGGAGGGGATCGCCTGGAGCATGCCGCGCGGTGGCCTGCGCACAGTGGCCCATGAGATGGGCCACCTGCTGGGACGCGAGCACGCCCCTGGGGTTGAGGACACGCCTGGTATTGACCCGAACTTCCCCCACTACGGCAGCTACCCGTGGGGCAGCATTGGGCAGCACGGCGTCGACACGACCGATGACCTATTCCCGATTGAATCCCCGGTCAGCACGTATGATTTCATGAGCTATAAGGATATTGTCTGGATCAGCCCCTACACGTATTCGGCGCTGTTGGCCGCTGCAGTTCCTCCCGGCATGATCCAGGGTGGAGGCGGTCCGCTCATGCAGGGACGGCCGCGCCGGCTGGTTGAGACGTTGTTCCTGGCCGTGGACATCCGCCGCGACCGGTCTGTGCAGCGCCTGCCGTCCTTCCACTACCCTGCCCCGCCTCGCCTGGCGCCGGTTGGCGACACCGGCTTCACCGTCGAGCTGGTCGACGAATGCCGGGACAGGCTGGTATGCTGGCCCCTGGGCGGCGAGCCGGTGGGGCGCACCTGCTGGCCACGCCGGCTAGTTGCCCAGGTGCCGTACCCGGCCGGGGTCAAATGGCTGCTGGTGTGGGAGGGGGACCGGTTGCTCTACGAGGAGTGCCTGCCCACACCGCCCAGCCTGGACCTGCGCTGCCAGCTGACCTCGGCCGGCCTGGAGCTGGACTGGAGCTCCAGCCCCACCGCAGGGGCATGGTACCTGCTGCAGTGGCGGGATCCTGCCGGGAAGTGGCGCGGCCTCGGGCCCCGTACGCAAGAGACCCATGCCTTCGTGCCCGGGGGCCTCCTGGGGCCACAGGGCGCAGTCAGGGTCCTGGCGACCTCCGGCATCGCCACGACGATGGCGGTGTGCGAGGTCGCGCCTCCGCGCCGGCGGCGTGCCTATTCCCTGGCCGTCCGCCCGCAAGGGCGCCGGGTTAGCAGGTCCGGGCAGGCGGACATCGGCAGCTGGCGGGCGATGGTGCACGATGAAACCGGGCGTAGCGTCTCCGGCCCTGATCTGCTCTGGTTCGACCACCGCGGGCTGCTGATCCACACCGGGTCGCGCCTGCCCCTCGACCGCCTCGGCCCCGATGCCCGCACGGTCACCCTGGTCGTGCGTAACCGGCTTGGCCGGCGTGGGCTGCTCCAACGGACCTGGGCCGTGCAGCGCACAGGGCGGCAGGTACGGCTGGTCGATCCAACGCCTTCCCCTCAATACTTTGGCGAAACGTGAAGCAAGGGGCAGCGTAGCCGCTGTCCTTGAGTGTGGTTTGGTAAGGAGTGAACCATGCAGGTCAGAAATGCCGAGGCCACGTTC
>JAULUH010000480.1:0-1966 GCA_032111745.1 Anaerolineae bacterium
AAACGTCGACAGATAGCTTCCCTTGTTGTCCGAGAGGGGGATACGGCCGCCGCCCGATTTGGGCCGGTCGGCATCGCGCACGTTGTAGCGGTCGGCGGGCTCCTCTCCCTCCCCGTGCACCAGGCCAAGCCGGTTCGCCAGCTCGGCGATGGCGTCGTCCAGGCCGAGGGAGATCTCGCTGCCGGCGCCGGGACGCCGGACCTTAATGTTGATGTCCTGCAATGCTTTGAGCAGTGCCTGGCGCTTGGAGCCGGCTGGCAGGGTGGTGCCGCCGGTGATGGCCTTGAACACCTCGGGCAGGTAGCTGTTGAGCCAATCGGCCAAGTCGAGGATCAGATACAGCGAGAACTCGCCCAACCGGGCCTCCCCCTTGCCCTTGAGCTGGTCGACCTCATCCGGCGCGGTGTAGATGCCACGCCAGGGATCCAGCACCCGGCTGCTAACCTGGTCCAGACGAAAGTCGTAGGTGCTCTCCAGGCTGGACTCGTCGCGCACTGCCGCAACGTAGTCGGCCAGGGCCTGGTCCGGGTCGCTCACCTGCACCGGGCGCCGGTCCAGGTACTTGTCCCGGTTACCCACGGCGATGTAGCCATAGTAGACGCGGCGCTGTTCCGCTACGATGAGGTCCAGGGCCTCCTGCGGGCTGGTGGCAGTGCCGTTGAGGCGCCGGGCGCCGTTGGCCGGAGTAATGCCGTTGACCGTTACCGGGTGCAGGCGGAAGCGCTCCTCGTCGGGCCGCACGGCCACAGGCAGGCCGCGGGCATCCACCAGGTCACGCCAGCCCCGTTGGGGGCCCTCGTCCACCCAACCCTGCTCGACCGTTGCCAGCTGGCCGCTGCCATTCGTCGCGGGCGGGATCCGGCGCCGGACGACGAAGGAGATGCTCTCGCCGTCCTGCAGGGCCACGCTGCGATCGGGCAGGCCCAGCTGGCGGCAGACCAGGGAGGCCGTGACCAGGTAATAGCGGCCATGGGCCGGGTGATATAGCCGCAGGCCCTTCTCGTCGCCGTCCTCGGGCGCGAGGAAGGCGCGGCTGGGATCGGCCAGGTAGGCTGCCGGGGTGGCGGTAGGTAGCTTGCCCTGCATGGCCTCCAGAAACTCGGGCAGGAACTGGTCGCCGGACAGCTTGATGAGCTGGGGCTTAACGAAATCCGTTTCGGGGGATGCCCACAAGGGGCTGGGCTTGACCCACTCGATGCTCGGCATGGCTCTCCTCTACCAGACGTTCCCGGCGCCCGGGGTGTAGCTGGCACTGACCACGGCGTTGCTGATCAGGGTGTCGCACTGCACCACGCCGCTGAACTTGGACATACCGGCGTTGACGGTCACCATGCCGGCGTTGACCTCGGCGGTGGCGCCGTTGATGGTGACCTTGCTGGCCGCGGTAACGGTGATGCCGCCGGCCTCCAGCTTGATGGAGTTGCCGTTGCTGTCGCTCACCAGCACGGAGCGGTCGCCGTCGCCCAGCACCACCCGGTGCCCGCCCGGCGTCTCCAGGCGCAGCTGGACATCGCCGTCGGTGTCGTCCAGGGTGATGCGCACACCCTGGCGGGACAGGATGGTCTTGACATTGTTATCGCCGGCACCGTCCATCTGCTCCGGCGGAGCGTCCTGCCCGTTCCACAGGGCGCCGATGACGATGGGGCGGCTGGGCTCGCCGGCGGCAAAGCTTACCAGCACCTCGTCGTCCACGTCGGGGATGAACCAGGTGCCCCGGTTATTGCCGGCCATCATGGTGGCCAGACGGGCCCAGGCCTCGTAGCCGGCACCGCCGGGATCGACCAGGCCCGGCACCCGTACCCGTACCCGGCCCTGCTGATCCGGGTCGACGACGTCTACCACCAGGGCCGGAAAGACACCGTACCACCGGTTGGCTGGAACGCCGCCAAAGTCCTCGCTGCCGCCAAAGCCGCTCATGCGCGATACCTGGTCATGATCTAGGTCTACGCCGGGCCCAGGCCCGGAC
>JAULUH010000481.1:0-4479 GCA_032111745.1 Anaerolineae bacterium
TCGCGCCAGTCCCGCGCGTAGCGGGGGATTTCCACTCATAATTTGCGCTACTTCAGAGTCCTGATGGCCCTTGCCATCGCCCTGAGCTTTCTCGGAGGCCTGGCATCCCCGGCCCCCGCCCTAGCTGCCAGCATCGGCGTCACTACGTTCGACGACACTATCCTTGCCGGCGACGGCCTATGCTCGTTGCGCGAGGCCATCGTCAACGCCAACGCCGACTCGGACAACACCCTCGGCGATTGTATCGCAGGTAGCGGCCGGGACCAGATCGTGCTTCCCCAGGCACATATATCTTGGCTATCAACGGCGGAGGTGCCGAATCTCCGCAAAGTGGAGATCTGGACATCACCGGCGAACTGGATGTCGTGGGCAGCGGTGCCGCCCTGACCATTATCGACGCCAACGGCATCGATCGCGCCTTCGATGTCCCCACAGGCGCCAGCCTCACCATCGCCGACCTCACCATCCGCAACGGCGGCAACACCCCCGAGGGCGGTGCCATCCGCAGCGCCGGCAGTCTCACCCTGCAGCGCACCGTACTGGAGACCAACAGCGCCAACAACGGTGGCGCCATTCTCTCCCAGGGCCCTCTCCTGGTCGAGGACTCCTCCTTCCGCCAGAACCAGGCCACCTACGGCGGCGCCCTGTATCATGGCGGCAATACCGCCACCGTGACCCGTAGCACTTTTGCCGACAACCACGCCGACGCTAATAGCGGCGGCGCGCTCTACTCGGTGGAGGGCACGCTGGCCCTCGTCAATGTCACGGTCTCCGGCAACACCGCCGGTAAGTCTGGCGGTGGCCTCGCCACCGGCACCGGCACCGGCCCAGTGGTGTCCATCGTCAGCAGCACCTTCGCCGGCAACGCCTCTCCCACGGGTGGCGCCATCCGCGTCTGGCGGGGTAGCGTTACCCTGCAGAACACTATCGTCGCCTATAGCCCCTCCGGCGACAACTGCTCGCAGCATCCGCAGAGCTTTCTGCTGTCCGCCGGCTATAATCTCACCAGCGATAGCACCTGCCAACCGGTTGGCCCAGGTGACCAGTCTGGCGTCGATCCCCTGCTGGGCCCCCTCCAGGATAATGGCGGACCTACCGCTACCCACCAGCCCCTACCAGGCAGCCCTGCCATCGACGCCGGCACCTGCGACGGCGTCCCCCCGTCGACCAGCGCGGGGTCGCCCGGCCGCAAGGCGCCGCCTGTGATATCGGTGCCGTAGAAGTCCGCCTGGGCCAGCCTGGCCCTGTTTTCACCGTCAATACCGCCGATGATATGGACGACGGGCTGTGCGATGATAGCCACTGCTCCCTGCGCGAGGCCATCCTGGCCGCCAACCAGCACCCTAACGACGCCTCCCCCGATCAGATCCAGTTCGCCATCGCTCCCCCTGGCCCTCAGACTATCGCCGTGACCTCTGCCCTTCCCGCCATCGCCGAGGCTGTTCTCGTCTACGGCGGTTCCCAGCCCGGTGGCCTCGTCACCCTGGATGGCACTAGAGCCGGCGCCGCCGTGCCCGGTCTTACTCTGGAGGGCAACGGCTCTTTGCTGCAGGGCCTGGACATCACCGGGTTTGGCGACAGCGCCATCGTTGTCTCCGGCGACGGCCATCGTATCGAAGGCAATACCCTGCACCACAACCAGGCGGCTGGCGTCCTGGTCTGGCAGGGCGTGCACAATACCATCACCGCCAACCGGGTCTTCGACAACGGTGGCCTCGGCATCGACCTGAACCGCGACGACGACACGGCCAACGACGTGGGCGACGCCGATACCGGTGCCAACGACGGCCAGAATTATCCCAGCGTCGTGCGTGCGGTCACGGGCAGTGGCCAGACCCTGTTGCAGGGGCGGCTGAACAGCCTGCCCGGCGTCCTCAGCTATACCGCTGAGTTCTTCGCCAACGAGACCTGCGATCCCTCGGGTGCCGGCGAAGGTGCCACCTTGATCGGCAGCACCCTGCTGACCACCGACGAGACCGGCAACCTGAGCTTTACCTACACCTTAGATCAGGGCCTGCCTGAAGGCACGTTCGTCACCGCCACGGCCACCGACCAGGCCGGCAACACGTCGGAGTTCTCGCCGTGCATCACGGTCTCCCCCGGCAATGATTCCTGGCCCAACGCCCTGCCCCTGGCGCTCGTGCCCGGCACCAACGTCGCCTCGGCGTCCCATTTCCTCGACACCGTCGGGCAGTCCCGCTGGTACAGGTTCCCGGTGCAGCCGGGCAGCAAGGCCGTGGTGACCCTGTCCAATCTGCCGGCCAACTATGACCTCATCCTCTACAAGGATATCCAGGCCGTCTACGACTCGCTGACCCAGCCGCAGGATACTGGGGACCTGACTCAGCTCAACGCCGAGTTCGCTCCGGACGCCTTCAGCCTGCCGGATGCCTTCAGCCTACCCGATGCCTTCAGCCTGCCCGACGCCTTCAGCCTCTCGACCACCTTCTTCCCAGACGCCTTCAGCCTGCCGGATGCGTTCAGCCTGCCCGACGCCTTCAGCCTGGTGGAGGCCTTCAGCCCGGACGCCTTCAGCCTGCCCGATGCCTTCAGCCTGCCCGACGCCTTCAGCCTGCCCGACGCCTTCAGCCTGGAGTCCTACTCCAGTGCCCAGTATCGCAGCCTGGTCGGCGTCTCGGCCCTGGACGGTACCACCCAGGAGCTGGTCGAGGTCAACACCTGGGATAACACCGGCGATTTCTACGTGCGCGTGGTCGGCCGCAACGGCGCCTTCAGCCTGGGCGCTCCCTTCCAGCTGGACGTGACTGTGCTCACCGGCCAGTGCGCCGCCCTCGATACCACCATCCCCCAGGGCCTGGTGCCGAATCCCCAGACCGGGATCAAGACTCTCATCCTGACCGACCTTGGACGCATGGCGGGCACTCCCGGCGACAAGGATCAGTTGCTGGCCAAGCTGAACGAGCTTGCCGCGCGTCCCGAGGTAGCCGGTGCCATCGTCGACCTGGCTGCCATCCCGGCCATCCAGGATCTCAATGTCCAGGCCGACCAGGCTACCGCCTGCCCCTTCGCCAAGAACCTCCTGGCCTATGCCATCAAGGGCATTGTGGACGACTACCGCGCCGCCAACCCCGGCCTGGCCTACCTCGTGCTCGCCGGCAACGACGACGTCATCCCCTTCTTCCGCCATCCCGACCAGGCCCTGCTGGCCAACGAGAAGAACTTCGTCCCCCCTGTCCTGAATGATACATCATCCCAGGCCAGCCTCCGCCTGGGCTACGTGCTCAGTCAGGACCAGTACGGCAGCACCATCCAGCTCTCCCGCAACGGCCAGGTGCTCCCACTCATGGACCTCGCCACCGGCCGCCTGGTCGAGTCGCCGGCCGAGATCATCAGCCTGGTCGATGCCTACCTCCAGACCCCGGCGGGGGTGGTGCCCACGCCGCAGACCGGCCTGGTCACCAGCTACGACTTCCTGGTAGATTCCGCCGACCTGGTCGAGGACGAGCTGCGCCATGGGCTGGGTGCCTCCGGCGTCGTGAACGTGCTCAGGACACCCCCCGACGTCCTGCCCGACGATCCCCAGTCCTGGACCGCCAGCGACCTGCGCCAGGCCCTCCTCTCCAGCCGCCAGGACCTGGTCTTCCTGGCCGGCCATTTCAGCGCCAGCAGTGCCCTGGCCGCCGACTACGAGACCCGCCTGCTGGCCGCAGAGATAGCCCAGTCTCCCCTGAACCTGGTCAACAGCATCGTGTTCAGCGTGGGCTGCCACTCCGGCTATAACACGATCGACGAGCATGGCGTGCCCGGCATCACCCGCCAGCCCGACTGGCCCCAGGCCTTCGCCAGCAAGGGCGTCACCCTCGTCGGCGGCACCGGCTACCAGTATGGTGACACCGAGGGTATCGCCTACAGCGAGGAGCTCTACCTGCAGCTCAGCCGGCAGCTACGCCTGGGCCAGGGCCCTGTGCCCATTGGCCAGGCCCTGGTAGCGGCCAACCAGGCCTTCCAGGCCAACGTCGCGGAGATGGACGGCATTACGGCCAAGTCCTTGCTCCAGACCACCCTCTATGGCCTGCCCATGCTCCAAGTCGACCTCCCCGGCCGCACCACCGCCCCCGTCGAGGGATCCCTGGTCGGTAGCACCAATGGCTATGCCGACGGCTCTGGCCAGGCCCTGGGCCTGCGCTATGCCGACCTGGCCCTGGCCACCCCCACAACCCTTGAGACGGTCTCCCTCAACAATGCTGCTGACCCCGGTAGCGCCGTCGATACGGTCTACCTGTCCGGCAAGGACGGTACCGTAGCCTTCCCGGCCCAGCCTCTCCTGCCCCTGGACGCCAACAACGTCTCGGTGCCCGGGCTGGTGCTACGCGGTGTCGGGTTCCGCGGCGGAGCCTTCTCCGACCTGGAGGGGGTGATCCCGCTGACCAGCGCTGCCGCCACCGAGCTGGGCGGCCCCTACACCCCCTTCGTCTCCGACAAGTACTGGCCCAACCAGCCCTGGCGCGTGAACTACTT
>JAULUH010000482.1:0-1032 GCA_032111745.1 Anaerolineae bacterium
GCTGTTGGGCTCCGCGTCCCAGAAGAAATCGGTGAAGCGCACCAGCCCCTCCATCCGCCGGCCGAGGGTGCGGCGCATGCCGTGGGTGAACGCGGACGAACCCGTGACCAGGTAGACGCTCAGCTCACGGCGCAGCACCTCCCCCAGTGCGTTGAGCGCGATGACCGACTTTCCCGTGCCCGGGCCTCCGCGCACCAGGATGACCTGCTTGTGCTTCAGCTTGGTGGCGCCCCGCACTGCGCGCAGGATGGCGTTGTTGGCCGCCATCTGCTCGTCCAGCAGGCGAAACACGTCCTGGCGCTCGATCATCTCGCCGGCATGGTCGATCAGCTGCTTGGACGGGCCGATGCCCTGGTTGTCGTACGCGTCGAGCACCTGGCGGCCGTTGCCTTGCGCCAGTCGGCTGTGCAGATAGCCCGCCAGCAGGGTGGCGTCGCGCTCGCCGAAGGTGGGGCTCTGGGAGCGCAGGTGATCGAACTGGGGGTGGAACAGGCCATCGTCCGGGATGATGCCTGGGTAATTGTGGCAGTAGGCGCAGGAGGCCAGGCCTACCCGCCCATCTCCCTGGAAGGCCCGGCGGAAGTCCTCGAGATGCTCGTGATAGCCCCGCACCTGGGCCGACGGGTGCGGCTCGTACTGGTTGGCGCCGCCGAGGAAGGTCTTGACGTTGCCGTCGTCCGTGGCCTCGGCCTCGGACCAGCCCTTCAGCTCCACGATCACGGAGTAGGGCCAGCCGTCCCTGGTGTGGCCGAAGAGGCAGGCATCCATGCGCTTGCTGAAGTAGGGGATCTGCTCCTCCAGCGTGATGTAGGTGTCAGCCGGCACCTCGGCCAGGCGCAACGCCCCCTCCAGCCGCGGCAGCGACGAGCGCCAGGAGCTTCCCTCGCCGCGCCCCACGGTGTAGCCCGTCAGCCGCGGGAAGTTGCCCTCCAGCTCGGCGAAGAGCTCGTTGGTCAGCAGCTTGTGCTGGAACTCCTGTAGGGGTGCCCCAAACACGCGCATGGGCAACCTCACATGCCTACCACACGCCGG
>JAULUH010000482.1:1042-9467 GCA_032111745.1 Anaerolineae bacterium
CTGCGCTCCACCTGTCCGGCTTCACCTACTTCTGCTTGTTGTGCCAGCACCTACCACACATCGCCAGGCTGGCGAGGCTGCGCCCTTAGCCCGTGGGGCAGGCGGGTGCCGGCATGCGAGGGTCTCCTCCGCAGCGAAGAGAAAAAGCAATCGATGCCGCCAGTATACCATCGATCGCAGTCACGTTCTATGATCTGCGTCAGGTATAGGGGACGAAACTGACGCTCGTCTGAAAATCCGAGGCAGGCAAGGCAGTGAAAGGGCTCGGGACAGGCCCGCCTGGCTGAGCATGCTTGTACCGCAGTGCCCATTGCCCACGCGCCACCTTGCCTGGGGCCCAGGAATGAGTACCATGAGCATGGAGGCCTGCGATGATGACACAACCACCCACCACCGTCGAAATCCGCATCCAACTATCTCAGCAGCGCGCCCTCCTATTGCGCCGGCTGGCCGAGCAGCGCGGGCTGACCGAGGACCAGGTGGTCGCACAGGCCCTGGACATCCTGTTTAGTCTCACCGGGCTTCTCGACGAGGACGCCGAGCGCGAGGGATGGTCGCTGCTTTCGGAAGCCTCCCTCCAACGTGCCTGGGGCAATGAAGCCGATGCTGCCTATAGCCTTGGGATAGTTCCCTAGTCTATCTGCGCCATGATATGCAGAAGACCAGTACCGATTGCGGTCGATTGAACGCCAAACATGAGGTGTCAAATCCGTCCTTCGACGTTCCGAATATTTCCGAATAGTTCCGAATAGACTGGGCTAGACGACTACCTCACCACCATAATCCTCGTACTGGAAGTACAATGGGGCGTGATGGACCACGCCGCTCCCCGCGGCCCGGACGAAAGGATCGACCTCCATGGACCGACTCACGGTTTGCCTGGCCGGCGCCACCGGATGGGTGGGTCTTCAGCACTTTTCGTGAGAGCTGGCGATCTTCCCCGGCCCAGTTTCTCCAACAGTGCCGCGAAGAATGCCTCCTCGTCCCGGCCCTCCACCAACAACACCTTACGCTTTGCAGTCCCCCGCGTCATTCAACGTACCTCCGCATTGACCTCTGTGGCGGCTTCCAACATGCCCAGGTCATAGGTCATCGAGCGTGCCTCCCCGGCCACGCTCCCCAGGCGGTGCAGGGCAAAACCTGTTTCCGGGCTGTCCTGAAACGCCTCCCGGGCGGCGTCGATGCATTCCCGGCTGTGGGTCGTCGCCACCACCTGCACCCCGTAGGCATAGGCCAGCCCGGCCATGCCGCGCCATACGGACGGCATGATCTCATGATGGATGCCGTTCTCCACCTCGTCGACGAGCAGGATGCCGTTCCTGGCATTGGGAATAGCCAGGGCAATCTGCAAGAGCCGGCCCATGCCCTGGCCCATGATCGGCAAAGGAATCAGGCGGGGCAGGCCGATGTCGCCGTAGATGACCGGAACCCCTCCGCGATATTGCACGGCCAGGCGCTGCAGGCGCAGCTCGACGATCTGCAGGAACCGCACCACCTGCTCCTCTTGCTTGGCCACTGCCAGGTTGGCGAAGCGCTCCGCCAACTCCTCCAGCCCTCCGGCCTGCCGGGCGGCCAGGAAGATGCCCGTCGGCTCTTTGACGCCGGGTGCCGGCTCCACACGGATGGCGCTCGGCTCGACAAAGGCCTGGCTGCGCGTGACCGTTCCATTGCCCGCCACAGACTCGAACTCGATGCGAGCCGTGCTCAGCTCGGTCGACTCCTGGCTGATCCGATCGGTTGCGGAGTCCTGGTGGCCGTTGCCGCCATCCGGCTCCTCGCGCCGAAACTCCAGGCGGGAGGTAGTCTGTTCACGAACGGTGATGCGCAGGGTGCGCACGGTTCCGCTGTCGTCCTGGCTTTCGAACTCAATGGGAGTCGATACGTCGAAGCCGGAGAACAGATCATGGAAGGCCTCGGCCGTCTTGATGCGCGTCAGGCCGCGAAAGGCCGAGACCCGAATGCCCAGCTCCGGGTTGAAGTAGCCGTGGTGGATCCACAGGGCTTCCAGCAAAGCCGTCTTGCCCACGTTGTTCTTCCCCGAGACCAGGTTGATCTGCGCCAGTGGGGCAACCGTGAGGTCTTGAAAGCACCGGAAATGCCGCGCTGTGAATGACGTATACATCGTAACCTCCTGGGCCACCTGAGTATAGCACACGGCCAGGCGCCAAACAAGCGCCTCAACCGTCACCCATCGAGGGTCAGTTGCGTGTTGCGCGAGTCGTGGCCGGCCATGGCCACCATGGCCGCCAGCCCGGACCTGACCGCCGAGGTCCGCATGATCCGCGCCGCCCTCCACCGCGCGGACGCCCTGCTGCAGCAGGAAGGCCTCTGCGTGCGCGAGTTCGTGCCGGTCATGGGCGTGCTGCTCGCCGGCACCGATCGCGTCGCCGGCCTGCTCAAGGCCCAGCGCGACATCACCGGCAGCAGCAATGACATGGATGTCGCCATGTACCTGGCTCTGGAGGAGCTGGGCAGGGAATGGGGCACCGACCTGGGGGCAACTCGCCGGGCCCGGTGGCCCTGCCGGCCGCGGCCGCCTGAGAGCGGAGAGGGAACCGCAATGGTTGCACAGGACGCAGTGTCCTCTACGCCAGTCTCATTGGCCCCGGCCCTCGCGAAAGGTGCGACAGTGCCCAAATCCACGTGACACAACCACCGCGATTGGGTGTATAATAGAAGTATGCAGAGAGGAGCTGGCGGTCTGGATGTGCTGCTCCTGCATGGCCGGCCCATGGCGGGCGCAGCTCCCTTCGCGGGGCGCTACCGGTAGATGTGGGGGACACCGAGTCGCCGGGGACGTCCATGGCCGGTACGATGCCTGCACCTGGCCCCGGTGGATCCGCGTGACCTGCCGGAGCATGGCTTGCCCCGCCTCGTGCCCGGGGAATGGGAGGGACTACCTATGAGCCTCAAGGATGTCGTGGCACCGGCCCTGGCGAACCCTGGCGCCGCGGACTACGCCGCGCTGCGCCAGGCCCACGCCGGCCGCGCGGGGCCGCCGGAGGGGTTGCGGCGCATGGAGAATCGCGGACCAGGCCAGGTCCATCCGGCCTGATCGCCCGGGGTACGGCCTTGGGCCGTGCCTGAGGAGGAACCCCATGTCGATGATGCCCACCAACCAGGTGGCCGGGCCATCGGATACCTCAGCCGAGCCCGCGCGCGGCGGCATGCCCGTGGCCCCGGCCCAGCTTGACGGCTTTGCAGAATCGATGGACTCCTGGCCAGGCCAGGGGATGGAATGGGCCCCAGGGGGGGCAGCGCCGCCGAGCTTAACCTGGTACCAGGCCTGGTACCGGGCACTGGCCCGCCCGCGCGTTGCGACCTACCGGGAGCTGATCGCCGATCCGCGCTCCGGGCTCTGGAAGGGCCTCCTGTGGCTGGCAATCCCCTATGCCCTCGAGGCCGTGCTCCTGCTGGGGTTTGCGCCAGCCCTGGCCCAGCCCTACCAGCAGATGGGCCTGGGCGAGTGGCCCGCAACCGCCTATGACATCCTCGTGCGAGCCAGGCAAGGGCTGCTGGCGGACGTGGCCTTTCTGGCCTTCGCCCAGTTTGTGGCCAGGGCCATCCTCAGGCGCCAGGGCCGGTTCCAGGACCTGGTCTATGCCTATGCCGCGTTTGCCGCGCCCCTGGGCATCGTTGCGATCCTGGGCACCTACATGACCGTGGCCCTGGTTGGCGCAGCGCTGGTCAGCCCCACAGACCCCGTGGACATGATCCTGCTCACGAGCACGTCCATCGTCCCCCTGGCCTACGGCGCCTTCCTGACGCTGGTGGCGCTGCGGGCCGTCTACCAGCAGGGCTGGGCCAGGGCCATCGTCAACCTGGCGCTGGCCAGCGCCATCACCATTGGGTTTGAGTTCTTCTGGGCCCTGGCCGCAGGCTGAGGAGCCCAGGGCCGGAATCCTCCTGCCTGGTGAGAAGAGGATATGGCGAGGGACACAGACACCACGACTGGGTGGTTAGGGTCTCTCGTGAGAGCACGCAGGGCACAGCCGGCAGCCTGGCTGCGCTGCTCCTGCCCGGCCGGCAGGGTGCCGCCGCCAGACCACGCGACCCCGCTGCCGGGACTGCTCGACGCGGCAGTGCGTGGCCGGACGGCGGCTCCAGGCGGGGGCAGGGATGGTCCCACGCTGCCGCGCATCGCGCCGGCAGAGCCGGCGCGGGTCACGCGGGCAAGCTGGGTCGCGTGCTGAACCAAGCCGTGCGCTCCATCTCCCTCGGGAGATGGAGCATCAGCGGCTGCGTGAGCAGGTGAAGTTAGCGGGCCACCTGCACGATATCGTCGTCGGCGTTGGGCGGCGTGCTGCCGTCCATGCGGAAACGCGCGTTGACAGCGTAGATCCAATCGCCGAAGAAGGCCGCCGTGCTGGGCACGTCGAAGTTCGGCGACGTGATGTAGCGCTCGATCGTCCCTGTCAGAAGGTCCTTCGAAAGGGTGATCGCCGCAATCCGGTTCGGGAAGTTCTCCACCGAGTAGAGCGTGTCGCCATGCAGCAATAGCCCATCCGTGAAGGGGGTTCTGAACGGATCATTGAGCAACTGGATCTGTACAGACGCGCCCGTGCTTGGATCCACCCGGTATAGCTGATCGGTGGCCGTGTTGTTGACGATCAGCCATTTCCCGTTCTCCGTAGCGACGATTCCGTTCATGTTCGGAAGACCGCAGGGATAGCCCGGCAACGGAACGAAGACGAAGGTGAAATCCCCGGTCAGCGCGATCGCCTCTACGGCCGAGGGATCAGGCAGCCGTCCTCCTGGGCCCAGCGGCAGCTTGTACAGTGTCTCGCTGCACGAATCGGTGAAGTACGCTGCGTCCTGCGTGACCTCAACGTCGTTGGCCAGGACCGGATTGGCTCCGGTCGGAGTAAAAGGATATTCTCCCACCAGCGCGCCGGTCGCCGTGTCGTAGACACGCGCCCCGAAGGTGCTGGCTGCCACGTAGAGATAGCCCGTGCGCAGGTCGACCTTCAGTCCAACCGCCTGGCCACCGGGCCCGGGCGATGGTGCCAGCGCCTGGACAGTCCCCGTACGATAGTCGCCCCGGTACAGCGCTCCACTATACAGATCGCCCACAAAGAAACTGCTGCCGCGACCGGTTGCGATGCCCTCGGGCTGGAAACCAGCCGGCAACGGGATCAGCGGCGGGAAAGTTCCGCTTCCCGCCAAGGCCGGCAGTGCGGTCAACAGCAGCGCAGCCGCCATGATGATCACCGCAATCGCTGCCCTGGATCCTCTCCTGTTCGAGTCGCTTCGCTGAAACATGGGACACTCCTTTTTCCGCATAGGTAGTTTGCACGCTAATAGTTCTATTGTACGAACCTTGTCCATGTGTGTCAAGCGATGATTATTGCAGTCAGGGTCAGGCGACTTTTAAGGTCGAAGACGTCGATCATGTGCTATACTTAAGGAAGTGGTGGGGCCCATCTACCTGCTAACTGTCCCTCTGAAGCACAAGAGCACGAACATGCTGCGAGCTTCTGTCCCGCTTGGCTGCCTGACCACCCCTTGAGATGGGAAACCCAAACCACAGGAGGATGCAACCATGAGGAAAGCGATACCCATCCTGACGCTGCTGTTGTTGGTCATGACCTTCGGCCTGGCCAGCGCCATCACCTGGGGCGAGCCCGACGGAGACAGGCACCCCAACGTAGGCCTGATCATCTTCGACGACGAGGATGGGCCGGCCTGGCGTTGCACGGGCACCCTGATTGCCCCGGACGTGGTGCTGACCGCCGGGCACTGCACCGACGGCGCCGTGGCGGCTCGGGTCTGGTTCGACGAGATCGTCGAGGGCAATCCCGAATATCCCTATGGAGGCCCTTCCTCCACAGAGGGTACGCCCATCTCCCACCCTGACTTCTACTGGGGAGCCCTATCCGATCCGCATGATGTGGGCGTCGTGTTGCTCCAGGAGCCGGTAGTGGGCATCACCCCGGCCACGTTGCCCACGGAGGGATTCCTGGACGACCTGAACGAGCAAGGGTTGCTCAAGCATGGCAAGTACCGGGCCACCTTCATCGCGGTGGGCTATGGCCTCTCTCTCGACTGGCCCCCGCCCGTCTTTGGCAGCGAGCGGGTGCGCCAGTTCTCCACCTCGGAGTTCCTTAATCTGCGTCCAGCCTGGCTGCACATGTCGCAGAACCACGCCCCTGGGCGAGACGACGGGGGCACTTGTGGCGGCGACTCAGGGGGCCCCAACTTCTGGAACGATGAGATCCTGGTGGCCGTGACATCCTGGGGCGACGCCGTCTGTGTGGCCACGAACACCACCTATCGCGTCGACACCGCCAGTACCCTGAGCTTCCTCGCCCAATACCTGGACTAAACTGAGTCCAGGGTGAAATCTACATGGTTCCGTGGTTGGCGACTGCGGATTTCATCGTGGAATCAGTTTAGTACAGGGCGGCTGAAATCCGCCACCGGTGCTCTACGCTGGAGCCGAGGCTTTAGCCGGGTCTCCAGCGCCGCCTTCCACGCCGGAGTCGAGGCTTTAGCCGGGTCTTCAGCGCAAACCCGGCTGAAGCCTCGACTCCGAACCAGGGGCGAGACTCCGCCCGCTTGCACTAGCAGGCTACCGGCCGCCTGCCGGCCCATCGCTGCCACAGCCGTTCTGACACCCCGCCAAAATGGCGGGGTGTCCTTTTCCGCGCTACTTCCACCCTTACGGCACTGTTGCCGCCGGCCCACCGCGATGACCACGCGCCGCGGCCCCTGCGCGTCCTTGCCGGCGGCCCGGATGCCGGCAAGCTCGCCGATATGCTGGCCCCCGATGTCCCCTTCGTCGACCACCTGCCAGGGCTTCTGCTTGCCCCCTGTGGCGGCCAGGGAAAGGGAGGTACCACCTATGAGCCTCCATGGCGATCCTCGAGGTACCAGGATGCGCCAACTGGAGGTAGAATGAGGAGGAATGGAATACGCCGCTCCCCGCGGTCTTGACGAAAGGATCAGCTGTGATGAGTCAGATGAATCAACTGAAGGTCTGCCTGGCCGGCGCCACGGGCTGGGCCGGCTCGGCCCTGGCGCGCGGCATCGCCGCTGCCGGCGACATGGCGCTGGTAGCCGCGGTTGCGCGGCACCACGCCGGCCAAACCCTGGGCGAGGTGCTGGAGCTCCCCGGCCTGGATACGCCCATCTTCGACACCGTGGAGAAGGCCCTCCAAACGCGGCCGCAGGTGTTTGTGGAGTACACCAAGCCGGCCGTGGCCAAGGCCCATATCCTGGCGGCCCTGCAGGGCGGCGCGCACGTGGTCGTGGGCACCTCAGGGCTGCCCAGCGCGGACTACGACGAGATCGACCCCGTGGCGCAGCAAGCCGGCCTGGGCGTCCTGGCCGTGGGCAACTTCGCCCTCACCGCGGTCCTGCTGCAAAAGTTCGCCGAGATGGCCGCCCGCTATATCCCCCACTGGGAGATCGTCGACTACGCCTCTGCGGGCAAGCGTGACGCGCCCAGCGGCACGGCCCGGGAGCTGGCCCATCGCCTGGCCAGTGTGGAGGCAGCCCCCCTGGCCGTCCCCCTGGACGAGGTCGAGGGCCTGCCCGAGAGCTGCGGCGCCCGCCTTGAGGGCACCCAGGTCCACTCCATCCGCCTCCCCGGCTACGTCATCTCCGTCGACGCCATCTTCGGCCTGCCCGACCAAAAGCTGATCCTGCGCCACGAGTCCGGCACCAGCGCCGAGCCCTACGTCGGCGGCGCGCTGCTGGCCATCCGCGAGGTCGGCCACCTCACCGGCCTCCACCGCGGCCTCGACAGCGTCATGCACTTCTAACCCCTCCGGCTCACCCGTCTATCTACCAGCCGCGGCCCCTGCCATCCGTGCTCCCCTCCGGCTCCTCCAGCCCTGTTTCCCCTTTGCGTCCTTCATGGCCTCTGCGGCGATTCTCGTTCCGGCTCCTGTGGGAACTCAGCACGAGAGTGCCCCACGCAGTGGACGAATTCCACGGCCCGGATACAACAGAACCGGCATCGCTATGCCGCAATTCCGATGAATTCCAGGAATAGACTGTCACGAATGAGAGCGTGATGATCCCGCGGCTGCTGGCCAGGCAGATCGGCCACGAGGTCTCCCATCAGGAGCTGGGCCAGGCGCCTGAGATCGATCGCCGCACGGTTATCAACCTTATCGACCTGCTGGAGCAGTGTCCCATCGTGCTTGTATGAAATGTGCAGAAAGGCAACGCCAACTCGTTGCGATTGGGGCCGGCCTTCGCCTGGGCGCCATCAGCCACTACTTGCGCAAGGAAGTGGCGAAATCGGCAAAGATCTACCTCGAAGAAACCGATGGCCAGAAGCGCATCTACGAGTCCAAATGGGGTTCCCCGGGCACAACAAAAGGGGCCAGCCGATTTACTGCAAGCTGACCACGGCAGCATGATCCACCGCGCCGGCCGCATCAACTACTGGCAATTCCTCCTTCGAGGACCACAG
>JAULUH010000483.1:0-19648 GCA_032111745.1 Anaerolineae bacterium
TCATCGCCCTGGTGCTGGTGTACGCCTGGGCGGCGGAGGCCCTGGGTGGACTGGCCGCAATCACCGGCGCCTACCTGGCCGGCGTGCTGGTGGCTCGCCTGCCCGAGGCCCGGGAATGGGTCGTGGACGGCGCGTCGGTCATGGGCTATGGCCTGTTCGTACCGGTGTTCTTCGTCACCGTGGGCCTGGTGACCGATGTGCGCAACGTGATGCTGGCGCCGGGCCTGACTCTGGTGGTGGTGGTGACCGCCGTGGTCACCAAGCTGGCGGGCTCGGCCCTGAGTGCACGCCGGGGTGGCTGCGATCGCCGGGAGGCAGTGGCGGTCGGCGCGGGCATGATTGCGCGCGGCGAGGTAGCCCTGGTCATGGCTACGCTGGGTCTCAGCAGTGGCCTGCTGGACGAGGCCACGTTCACCGTAGTGGTTTTGATGACCGTGGCGACGACCCTGTTGACTCCCCTGCTGCTCAAGGTCACTGCGCCAGGCCAGGTGGCAGGCACGCAGCCCTCCCTGCCCGTGGCCCTCGCCACCGCGGTCGAGGTGGAGCATGCCCAGTAGCCATCGCCAGCCCCTAATGGCGGCCACAGTCACGCCGGGTCCGAGCGCGTCCCCGGCCCGGGCTGGCGGCATGCCTATATCGGCCCAAAAGAGTACCCAAATGGGTACTAGCCCATTCCACCCGCGGCTGCTATGATCTGAGCATCGCAGCCCACACTGGGCAGGGATACCTTGTTCGCCGGAGGTATGCCGACATGTCCCGCAAGCTTGGTCTCCGTTTCATCATCCCCCTGGGTGCCCTGGTGCTGATGCTGGCTGTCACCGGCATAGCCTCGGCGCAGGGTGAGGAGCCACCCACCGTTGAGTTTCTCGGCAACGCGATCAATATCATGTGGGTGCTGGTCGCCGGCTTCCTGGTCTTCTTCATGCAGGCCGGCTTTGCCATGGTCGAGGGCGGCATGTGCCGGGCCAAGAACGTGGGCAACCTGATGCTGAAGAACCTGATGGACTTCGCCACGGGTAGCCTGCTGTTTTTCGCCGTAGGCTATGCCATCATGTTCGGCTCGGACCGCTTTGGGCTGGTCGGCACGGACAACTTCTTCCTGGGCGGCTTCTCCTTCACCGAGGAGAGCTCCTTCAACTGGGCCTTCTTCATGTACCAGCTGATGTTCGCGGCCACCGCGGCGACGATCGTATCCGGTGCCGTGGCGGAGCGGCTGAAGGTATCCAGCTACCTGATCTACACGGTGGTGATCAGCGCCCTGATCTATCCCATCGTCGGCCACTGGATCTGGGGCGGCGGCTGGCTGGCGGACCTGGGGCTGATCGACTTCGCAGGATCGACGGTGGTGCACAGTGTTGGCGGCTGGGCCGCCTTGGCCGCGGCCATAGCGCTGGGGCCCCGCATCGGTAAATTCAACAAGGACGGTACCAGCAACGTCATCCCCGGCCACAACCTGGCCCTGGCCGCCCTGGGCGTCTTCATCCTGTGGTTCGGGTGGTTCGGCTTCAACCCGGGCAGCACCCTGAGCGGCCTGAACGGCGGAATCGGCTACATTGCCTTCACCACCAACATCGCGGCAGCCGCGGCGGCAGTGTCAGCCCTGATCGTGCAGTGGGTCCGCAGCAAGCGACCATCGGTGGAGATGGCGTTGAACGGCGCGCTGGCCGGCCTCGTAGGCATCACGGCGGGCTGTGCAGTGGTCACCCCGGCGTCGGCGATGCTGATCGGCCTGCTGGCGGGCGCGCTGGTGGTGTTCTTCCTGTGGTTCGTGGAGCGGGTGTTGCGGGTGGATGACCCGGTGGGCGCGGTGTCGGTGCATGCGGGGTGTGGGGTGTTCGGCACCCTCATGGTAGGCCTCTTTGCCAGCCCCGAGGTGATGGCCTACACACAGGTCACCTGGGGGCAGGCCGGCCTGCTCTACGGCGGAGGCCTGGCCCAGTTGGGCGTACAGGCCCTGGGAGTCATCTCTGTAGCTGCCTTTGCCTTCACCAGCACTTTCATCCTCTTCAAGCTCATGTCTGTGATCTACGGCATCCGGGTGTCGGCCAAGGAGGAGCTGGAGGGTCTGGACATCTCCGAGCACGGCACCGTCGGCTATCCCGAGTTCGGCACCACGGTGGTTGCGGAGCCGGCCGAGCGGGTGATGCCGGGGGCGTTGGCCTAGCTTTCCTCGGCCCTGGACTGCGCAGCCCCTCCCTTCCCCGGCCGTGCCGTCCAGGGAACCCAACCCGGAGATACGCCATGAAGCTTTCGATCTACAAGAGCGGCAGCGACGATACGGAACAGGTGCCCTACGTCATGGCGGTGTCGCTGGACGGCGAGGTCATCCCGCCGCACACGAGCTATCACGTGCCCATCTACCACGACGACCACCCCCACAACGGCCACGGCCGGCGCTACAATGTGGAGATCTGCGGCTTTCGGCTGGAGTCGGACGTACCCGACGACCTGTTGGTGCCGACCAGCCGGCTGCTCTCGGGGCTGATCAACATGGCGCGGCTGCCCACCTATATCTTCGCCGCCGGCCGCTCCATGCTCATCTATCCGGTGTACACGGTAGCGGACGAGGTGTTTGCGACGACGCCGGGTGGCCCCGTGTTCCGCCACGTGGAGCTGGCCCGGGTGCGGCGCTACCTGGGCGACTACCTGCACACCATGGAGGAACTGGGCACCCTGGGCCGGGCCGAGACTCTGCACGTGCGCGGAGTAGACCCCACTACCCTCGGCCTGATCCGGCCCGTGTTTTATCTGAAGAAGCGCGTGGTGGGAGAGAACGAGTTCTGGGCCCCGGTGTTCCGCTCGGCGTGCGGCCGCAAGGTGTACACCTACGCCGCCAGCGCGCTGCGGGAGGTGCCGGTGGATACTGGCCGCGAGGTGTTGGATCTGCAGCAGGTGGTGGCGGGGGCATTAATCGACGACCACCGGCTGGCCGACCAGAACGACCTGCGGCCCGATCGCCTGTTCCCGCCCACCTGGGAGGCGCTGCGCGGCCACCTCCAGCTGCAGCCCTACGCCATGCGCTATGCGGCGGACGACGGCGTGCCGGTGGAGCTGCCGTTGTACCGCACGGCGCGCACCTATGTGGTGGCAGAGTATCGGCCGCACGAGGATCGCTACAACCTCTTCCTCGGCCGCGATCCGGACGACATGCGGGCCCGGGCCGCGCAAGAGCTAAGCCGGCGAGGCGTAGTAGGATCGGAGGGGGCAGTAACCCTGGCATTGCACTAGTTGCCGGGCGCGGTCCTGCGCCTGGTCGGGCCGTTGGTGTCCTCCTTGTGTGGGCGAGGGCTCCTGGATGGGGGTATCCGGGGGCCCTCGTCGCGTAGGGTCTGGGACACGATCACACGAAGGCTCTCGAAGGGCGTGAAGCGCGATGGGCACGAAAGGGACTGCCCCGGATGAACACGGGCCGGCACCAGTGGCTACCTGTATGAGAGGATGGGTGGAACTGATTAGACGAGCTTCCCCAGGGACCAACGTTCCCAGTTTGAACCTCTTTGACATCTGGTTGATGGTGTGGCACCATTGTTCTTGTCGACAGCGTTTCGGAGGTTGTTCCAATTGGAGGGACATCATGGCGGTTAGACCGGAACATATCGAGAAGGCTATCACCTTGGCAAAGACGTTTGGGGCAACGCGCCTGATTCTGTTTGGGAGCGCGCTCTCTCGACCGCAGCAGGCGCGCGATCTCGATCTGGCCTGCGATGGCATTGCTGGATGGAAGCTGTTCGAGTTCGGCGCCCAGTTGGAAGAAGAGCTCAATATGCCTCTCGATCTGGTACCTCTCAGCCCACCAACTCCATTCACGCGTCTCATTGAGCTCAGGGGAAGAGTTCTGCTATGAACCCGAAAGATTTGAGGGCGGAAGTCGCTATCGAGACTCAAGCCCTGGCGCTAACGGTCGCTGAACTGCTGGCGCTATCGGCCGATGTTGCCGGTAGGCCACCGACCATCCGTGAAAAGACGGCTGCAGCAGCGTTTCTGGCCCAGTTCTACAGCGGCATCGAGAACATACTAAAGCGAATCTGCGTCTATCATGCTGTGCCATTGCCAACTGGCGAGACCTGGCACATTGAGTTGTTCCAACGCTTCACTTCGCCTGGCTATCCACCCCTTCCTGAACTGTTTGACCACACTCTGGCTGCCGAATTGGCTCCCTACCGTCGCTTTCGTCACGTCATTTTCCATAGCTACGGGTTTCAACTGGATTGGGCAAGGATGGCAGAGGGCATTTCCAACGTCGACAGCGTGTTCGCCCGAGTCAACGCCCGGCTTTCTGAGTATCTCCAATCTCTATCCAGCAACAACTGAATTCGTTATCTTACCTGACGATTTATCTCACAACTACAATGCGCGTTCAGCGGGGCATTCGCTTCATTTCTGACGGTTCCGTCTGGATTAGAAGGCATTTCGGGCTAACTCGTCTAGCTGAAGCATGGTGCGCCAGTTGCGTGCGGTGACGGGGGAGCCAACCAGCCGATCGAAGAGTGCTGGCGATAGCTTGGACCGGCCGGCGCCATCCGGGTAGTGTATCCACAGGGCGTCGCCGACTTGAGCGATGCGCTCGCCGTTAGCTGCGCGGCCCTGAAGGGCGGACGCAGCGCCAGGCAGTGGGCCGGCCTTGGAGAGAGCCAGCATGACCAGGTTTGGCTTGCGTTGCGACTCCTCGGGAAATGGGTTGCCCCGCACATAGGCCGGCCAGTCCACGGCAGCACGGACGACAACCGGAATGGAGAGACCAAAGCGGCGCTCGATGGCCTGCTCAAGCTCGCCCTCCAGGCTCGCGGGTGGGACAGCGGCTTTGAAGATCAGGTTCCCGCTCTGGATGTAGGTTTGGACATCCGTCCAACCGATATAGGCACATAGGGCGCGGAGATCGGCCATCGCGATCTTGTTTCGACCGGTGACATTGATCCCGCGAAGCAAGGCGATGAAGGTAGGTAGGGCCATGGCCATCTCCTGGGAGTGACGTCGCGCAGTTCAGAATGCTTGCGAACGAAGCATTTGTCGCAGCGTTATGGGGACGCGGTCGAAACTCTCACCCATACTATACCACCAGACTGAGTATTTCGCATGGTTTGCACCGTCCCGGTGCAGCATGCGCAGCCAGCTTGGGTTCCCCAACAAGTCCTCCCTACTGGCCGGGGCATGTAACTGCAGCGCATCAAGGCCATGGACAGCCCCTGGAAGGACAGCACTGAATCGACTAAACTGAGTCCAAGATGAAACCCGCGGACTTCCGGTGTCAGTGTGTACCGATATCGATGTTCATCTCGTGGTAGCTGAGGCCAGCTACGTGTCTCACATCAAGCATCGGCGCCGACGAAATGAGCCGCCAGAGGAGGAATGTCCCATCCCTGGAGAACTCCGCTATCCTGCACGCCGTGCCGGGCGGTGCAACGCCCTTCGCGTGTTTATGGTCCAGACTTGTCGGGGCCGGTGGCTTTGGGTATGATTGGTCCGCGAAAGATAAGAAAGCGAGTTTGAAGGAGACCATATGGCACTGGCAGAGGGTGCTGATCAACTGGCAGAGATGGTGGACGAGGATAAGGTCGAGGAGGCCCACGAGCGCCGTTTCCGGACCCAGATGGGGTTGCTGGTGGCGATCCTGGCGGTGCTGCTGGCTATCGCCAGCCTCGGCGGCAGCAATGCGGCCGAGGACGCGCTCAACAGCAATATCCTGGCCACGGACAGCTGGGCCTTTTACCAGGCCAAAAACATCCGGCAGACCAGCCTGGCCCTGGCCAGAGATGAGCTGGAGCTGCGGCTGGCCGGAGACTCGTTCACGCCTGCCCAGCGGGAGAAGGCGCTAGAGCTGATCGAGTCGTACCAGGCCACCATCGCGCGCTACGACAGCGAGCCGGATCCTGAGGATCCTGAGGATTTCCTAAAGGGCGAGGGCAAACGGGAGCTGGCCCAGCGCGCCCAGTACTACGAGGCGGCGCGGGAGGAGGCGACAGCGCAGGACGGCAATTTCGACATGGCCGAGGCCTCCTTCCAGATCGCGATTGTCCTGGCGTCGGTGGCAATCCTGTCATTGTCAACACTGGCCCGCGCCGCGGCCATCGGCTTCGGCGTGCTGGGGCTGGCGCTGATGCTGAACGGCTTTTTTATGGTAGTACCGCTGCCGTAGGCTGGTGGGGCGGGGGTCTGGAACGCGATGAGTACGGAGTCCCGCCCCTGCGATGGGATGGGCCCGAAGCGGGCATGGTGGCCTGGCGCTATTGGACGGGTGTGCGACGCAGGACCAGCATGGTGATGTCGTCGAATTGGTCCGCGTCGGCGATGTGGGTCCACAACTGGCTCATCACCTGGTCCGCCAGTGCTGAGGCCGAGGTCACCGGTTCGACCAGCAACTGCAACAGGGGCTTCTCGGTGAAGAAAGCCCCGTCGGGTCCCCTGGCCTCGGTGACACCGTCGGTGAAGGTATACAGCGTATCTCCCTCGTCCAGTTGTACCTGGGAGTAGATGAAGGTGGTTCCCGGGAACATGCCCAGCGCCGGCCCGGTGGGCTGCAGTCGCTCCACCTGGCCACTGGCCCGCCGGATCATGGGTGGGTTGTGGCCGGCGTTGACGTAGGTCAACAGGCCGCTGCGCGGATCCAGCAGGCCGAAGAACGCCGTGGCGAACATGTTGGCCTCGATGTGGTTGCGGATCAGGTAGTCGTTGGTGAGCACGACCGTGTTCAGGGCCTGCAGGTTGGTGGTGAGGGCAGCGATCTGGCGCCCGGTGGGGCTGTCTACGTTGATACCGGCGGTCCGGGCAGCCCCAGACAGGCCCAGCGCCGATGTGTCCTCCGAGAAGGCCCGTATCAGGCTGCGGATCAGGGCCATGAACAGGGCAGCGCCCACGCCCTTGTCGGCGACGTCGGCCACCACCAGGCAAAGATGCTGGTTGGGCAAGCGAAAGACATCGTAGAAATCGCCGGCTACCTCGCGCGCCGGGTAGAAGAGGGCAGCCGCCTGCCAGCCCGCCGGCTGCTCCAACACCTTGGGCAGGAAGTCGGTCTGGATCTGGCGAGCAATCTCCATCTCCCGCTCGATCTTGACCAGCTTCTGCTGCCGCTCCAGAAGCATCTGATTGGTCATGGCAACCGCAGCCTGCGAGGCCAGGGACTCGACCACCTGCTGGGCGTAGGCGTCAAAGGGCACCACCTCCCCCGTCTCCCGATCCTGGGCGTTGAGCAGCTGCAGCACGCCAATGACCCGGCCGTCGGGATCCTTCAGGGGCACGGTGAGGTTGGAGATGGAGCGATAGTTGTTCCGGCGGTCGAAGTCCTTGGCGCCGGCAAAATCAAAGCCCTGGTCCGCATAGATGTCGGGAATGTTGACCGAACGCCCTTCCAGGGCCACATAGCTGGCCACGTTCCGGACATTGGCCTTGCCGGTTTTCGGGTCGAAGCAGGGCAGGTTGGGCAGCGCAATCGGCTTGCCTGTGGTACCCCCCAGGCCGATGCCGAGGGAGGTGGTGTGCACCATGGCGAAGCGCAAAGCATCCCCCGCCTCGGTGGGGAGGTACAGAGTGCCGGCATCGGCGTTGCAGATGGCCTTGGCCTCCAGGAGAATACGCTCCAGGAGGCGATCGAAGTCCTTCTCGGCCGAGAGCGCCACACCCAGGGGAAGAATGATCTCGGTCAGGTCGCGGGTGTGGCGTTGCAGCTCACGAACGCGCTGATGGTCAGCCGCCTGAAGTTGTGCCAGTCGCCTGCGCTGGGCTGCGCCCTCGATGCGGGCGAGGACCACCGGCCAGCGCCGCAGGGGTTTCACCAGGAAATCGTCCGCGCCGGCTGCAAGATAAGCTGGCAGGTCGGAGACCATAGCTTCGTCCAGGATCACAATGATGGGGAGGTGGTCTGGGAGCCCAGCCATGCGATCTTTCGGGCTGCCTGCTCCGCTGGCATCGCCGGCTGCCAGGTCAACCAGCAGCACGTCAGTGTCCTGCCCTTCAACCGCCAGCATCTCGGCTGCGGCGCCGGCATCGCCGGCAAACATGATCCGTTGGCCAGACCGGGCTGCGGCGCCGGCAAGCCCGTCGTACTCGCCCGGATCTGCGCCAACAATCAGGAGCCGATCGAGAGTGGGGCCAGAGGAAACCGACGTGAGTGTTGTCATCTGCATAAGAGGCCTATCTTGTCCATTGGACAGGCGGAAATCCAGGCAAGGCTTTGCCCTGTCTAGAGTCGCCATACGGGGCTGGGGCCCAGTGAATGGCTACGAGCTTGCGGGCGGCTCGTCGAGCCTGACGATGAAGACGTTGCGATTGCCGCCGTCCACAGGCTCGTAACGAAACTCGTCGACGTTTTCAATAGCCAGGAAGATGCCCAACCCGCCTATGGGACGTTCCTCCAACGGATCTCCCAGCTCTTCCTTGGTGGGTAGAGGCTGGTTCAACGGGTTGAAGGGGGGCGCGGTATCCTCCAGCACCACGCTCAGGGTGTCGCCCACCACCCCTGCGGACACCACGATCTGCCCAACGCGCTGATGCCGGGCATAGCCGTAGTTGACGATATTGGTTGCGATCTCGTCGACAGCCAGTCGCAGGCGGTAGCTGCGCTTCCTGTCGAGACCGGCGTCGGCGGCAGCAGCCATGACGAAGCCGCCGATCTCTGGCAGGGACGGCAGTTCGCCGGGCACAGTAAGTGTTTTCATGGGTGTTCTGCAATCGCCTGCGCCGGCACGGGCCCTAGGACGCGCCCTCGTCGTACTCATCCACCATGAAGACGCTGTGGTGAAAGCCGGTCATGGTGATGGTGTCCAGAACGGCATCATGGGCGCCCACGATGTAGATGTCCACATCGGAGCCCATCTTCTGCCTGGCGAAAACCAGGCCCCGCAGGCCCGCGCTCGCCATGAACTCCAGGGTTGACATGTCCAGGATCAGCCGCGTAACCTGGGCATTGGTCGCTTCCAGCACTGCGTCGCGCAACTGGCCGGCGACGCTGGCATCAAGCTCGCCCACCAGCGTGATCCAGGCCACGCCGTTGGTCGTCTCAGAGGTTAGGGTAAAAGCCATGGTTGTTTGCTCCTCTTCGGAATAGTCTATTTGCCCACCAGAACCACCACCGAGCGGTCGCCGATCAACAGCCCGCTCTGATCGCCCAGCACCGGCTCGCTGCCCACTTCCCAGATATCCTCCGGATGGGGAGCGCCGGTGTTAACCGCCACGTGCCACTGCATCCCTTCCGGTAGCCCTGGCAGCTCAAACCAATGGGCGTCCCAATGCATGTTCATGGCCACGTAGATGTAGTTGTCCTGCACGGCGCCGCCGCGCGCGTGCTTGCCACACAGCATGAAAGCCAGGGTCCGGTTGCTGTCGGACCAGTCGGCGCTCCAGGCTTTGGCGCCGTGCCAGGTGATATCGGCGTAACCGCTGCCGACGTAGTCGCGACCGCTAAGGTGCCAGCGGTTGCGCAACACGGGATGGGCGTACCGGAAGGCAATCATCTGCTTGAAGTAGCGGAAAAGGTCGGCGTTGCTCTCCAGCAGAGCCCAGTCCATCCAGTTGAGTTCATTGTCCTGGCAGTAGGTGTTGTTGTTACCCTGCTGGGTGCGGCCGATTTCATCGCCCATCAGGATCATCGGCACGCCCTGGCTGACCATGAGCATGGTCACGGCGTTCTTGATCTGCCGCCTGCGTAAGGCGTTGATGCCGGGATCTTCCGTCGGGCCTTCCCAGCCGCAGTTCCAGCTCTCGTTGTCGTTGCCGCCGTCGTTGTTGTTTTCGCCATTGGCCCAGTTGTGCTTGTCGTTGTAGGACACCAGGTCCATCAGCGTGAAGCCATCGTGGGCGGTGATGAAGTTGACAGAGGCTGTGGCCCCACGGCCGGCGTACAGATCCGGCGACCCTTGCAGCCGCTGGGCCATCTCGCCCACCAGGCCAGCTTCGCCCTTGAGGAACTTGCGCAGTGCGTCGCGATACTTGCCGTTCCACTCGCCCCAGCGGCCGTAGGCCGGGAAGGTACCGACCTGGTACAGGCCGCCGGCGTCCCAAGCTTCGGCGATCAGCTTGCACTTCGCCAGCACGGGGTCGAAAGCTAACGTTTCCAGCAGCGGCGGGTTCAACAGCGGTCTACCCGAGGGATCGCGCCCCAAGATGGCGGCCAGGTCGAAGCGGAAGCCGTCGATGTGGTATTCCGCCGCCCAGTAACGCAGGCAATCCAACACCATGCCGCGCACGATCGGGTTGTTGCAGTTCAGGGTGTTGCCGGTGCCGCTGAAGTTGAAATAGTAGCCGTCGGGCGTCAGCATGTAGTAGACCCGGTTGTCGAGCCCGCGGAAGGAGATATACGGTCCCATCTCGTTGCCCTCGGCGGTGTGGTTGAACACCACGTCCAGGAACACCTCGATGCCGTTGCGATGCAGCTCCTTGACCAAGGCCTTGAACTCGTCCACCTGCATGGCCAGCTTGCCCATCGCGGCATAGCCGGCCTTGGGAGCAAAGAAGCTGACCGTGCTGTAGCCCCAGTACTGCATCAGCATCTGGCCAGTTGCCTCGTTGACCCGGCTGTTCTCGAATTCGTCGAACTCGTAGACCGGCAATAGCTCAACACAGTTGACGCCCAGCTCCTTGAGATAGGGGATCTTCTGGCGCAGGCCGGCAAAGGTGCCGGGATACTTGACGCCCGAAGAGGGGTGCTTCGTCAGGCCGCGCACGTGCATTTCGTAGATGATCAGGTCTTCCGCAGGAATCTCCAAGGGGCGGTCCTGTTCCCAGTCGAAGTCGTCGAGGACCAGGCGTGACCGGTGCTGGTAGATATCGTTCCAATCGGGCTGTTTGCCCCACTGGTCCCGGCCGCCGAGCGCCCTGGCATAGGGGTCGCTGAGGATCTTCGATGGATCAAACCGATCGCCGGCCCTGGGGTCGAACGGTCCGTCCATGCGATACCCGTACTCGATGTTTTCGTAGTCCAGGCCGTAGACCACCATCGACCAGACGTCGCCGATGCGGAACTCCGGAGGAAAGGGTATCTCGATCCTGGGCTGGGGCTCGCCTTTGTCGAACAGCACCAGGGTACACGAAGTGGCGTGGCTCGAGTACACCGAGAAGTTTGCGCCGCCGGGAACCATTGTGGCGCCAAAGGGCACTGGCTTGCCAGGCCGCAGCCGGTAGCCCTGGTATTCGTGAGTAGAGTAGGTATCGATACGAACAGGATCCATCTTGGCTCCTCGTGCTAGGCCAGCGCGGCCAACCCGTCGTCCAGAGTCGCGACGTACTGAAAGAAGTCCAGAAACCCTGTCATCTCCATGGTATCCTTCAGATCCGCCGGGAGGTTGACAAGAACTACTTCACCGCCCAGGCCCTTGATGGTGCGATAGATCACCAACAAAAGGCGCAGGCCGGCGCTGGACATGTAGGTGACGCCCCCCATGTCAAGGGCGATTTTGCAGTCCGGCTTAGCCAAGGGCATAATCTTGGCCTGGGCTTCGGGCGCCGAGCTACCGTCGATATCGCCGACGATGTGCACGACGTTTACGAGGCCGATCGTTTCAAAGTCGATATTTAGGGCCACGGGTAGCTCCTACTGGCATTTGCCATGAACGATGTCTCCTAGATCTATTATGAGGGTGGCCGACGTTGTCGTCCAAGCCCTCAGTGCAAGGCCACGCCTGAGGCCGTGGACCTCGCACGGCGAGGATAGTGGCTACACAGGCGTGACGCGAACTTTGACGCGCACCTGCTCTTTGGTGTCCGGTAGCTTCACGGTCAAGGCCGCCGCGTCGAAGTTGCTGTACGGCTCGTCGTCGATCCACACCTGGTCGATGCGGATGCTGCCGGCCGGCAGGATGTCGGGAGAGACGCGCAGGATGTTACGCTTGAAGGCGTTGGGGTACGGCTTGAAGTAGAAGTCCATGGGCCGCTTGAAGATCAGCAAGTTGTTGTACACCGCGGCCAGGTAGCACAGCTCGGACGAGTGATAGAAGCTCATGGAGTGGCTGCCCTTGAAGCGCTCCGTGCCCATCAGGTACGGGATGCCGTTGGCCAGCACGTTGAAGAAAACGCCGCCGTCGTCGTGGTCCAGGAAGAAGGCGTTGTAGAAGGCCTGCGACTCGCGGGCGATGCGCAGGTACTCCTCGTCGCCCAGGATGCCCTTCATGATCAGGTAGGCCAGGATGCCTTGCTCCTGCTGCCACCAGGCCTTGCGGTCGTGGAAGGCGAAGCGGTTCCACTCCTGGCTACCGGCCTTCATGCGCTCCATGACATCGTACCAGCCGGCCCGCTGGCGGTCCATACCCACGGCGGGCATGACCTCGCCGATCTTGCGCGCCAGAGCCTCATACTGCGCCTTGGGCTTGAGGCCGTGCATGCGCATCAGGTTCCAGGCGATCTTCAGGTTGTGGCCGACGACGCCGCGGTTCTGCTGCCACATGTGCGTGCGATCGGCCGACCAATCGGTGAAGAACTTCTCCTGGACGAAGGGGCTTTCCTCGTAGTTGGGGAAGTACTTCTCGATGGTGTCGAAGGTGTACTCCAGGAAGTCGGCGTAGCGCTTCTCGCCGGTGGCCAGGTAGAGGTTGATCAGGTAGGCCGGCGCGTGGTCGCCCACCGAGTTCCAGTTCTTCTTGCCCTTGTTCGGCCCCAGCGCCTCGCTCTGCGGATCGAGGGTGATCGGGTCCAGGTGCGAGAAGTAGCCGCCGTCGTGCCGGTCCAGGAAGAAGCGGTCGAACAAGTCCACGGTCATCTCGGCATCGCGCAGGATACGCGGGTCGCCCGTGACGCGGTAGGTCTGGATCGGGCCGGCCAGGGCGTAGATCTGCTCATAGGCCGGGATGGCGTCGAAGTCATCGCCGAACTCGGAGGCGAACACCTTGGTCTCCCGGCGGCCGCTAACGTCGATGCCGTGGTACCAGTACACCACGTTTTCATCGGGGTCATAGAAGCGCATATGCTCGCGGAGATATTCGGTGCCCTTTTCGGCGCCTTCCAGGAAGCGGTCTTCGCCGGTCAGTAGGTAGCACGAGGCAAAGCCGTAGACCAGGCGCGAGATGGTGTCGGTCTCCTGGCGATAGTTATCCTGGGCCTTGTCTCCGGCGAGGGTGATGGTGGTACGGTAGTTCTCATAATCCACCGGCTGGTCGCCGAACTGGGCTTTCAGATAGAAGTCGCCGAGGGCGACGATCTGCTTCATCCACCAGTCCTGGCGCTCGAAGGCCCAGCTGTCGGCGGTGCGGCCAACAAACACGATAAACTGGGCCTCGAAGGTGTTGTCGCCCCCTTCGGGGTAGTAGATGCCATAGACGAACAGGTAGCGGCCCTTCTGCAGCATGTCGCGCATCTGGCCGCCCACCCACTGCCGCGGCTCCTCGAAGTTGTTGGCGATCCAGGCGTAGGTGCCCGGCGCAAACTTCACGGCGTACTCACGGCCATCCGTGGTCCGCAGGCTGAAAGTGTCGGCCTTCTTGTCGAACTTCGTGACATAGCCGGCGATGGTGTCGGAAAAGGTGAAGTTGACTTGGTTCATGACTTGTGTCTCCGTTTTTGGTGACCGGTTATCGGTAATCGGTAATCGGTGATCGGTGATCGGTGATCGGTAATCGGTAATCGGTGATCGGTCACAAATAGCTATTTGTGACCGATCACCGATTACCGATTACCGGTTACTGATCACAGCTCCGGCGGGTTCTCCTGATCCACGTAGCCCTGGCTGATCTCGACGATGTTGCCCTCTGGGTCGGCGACCCAGACGGTGCGCCAGCCGGGGATGAAGGCGTCGAAGTCCAGCGGGCCCAGGGTGACCTGGGCGGCGCCGCCCATCTCGGCCAGCTTGGCGTCCACGTCGTCGACCTTGAAGGCCAGGTGGCGCCAGCCAGGGAAGTGCGGGCCATCGCCGCCGGCCGGCGGGGCCGGTGCGTCGCCCTCGGCCTGGAACAGCTCCAGGTAGAGGTTGCCCGACTTGATGAACACCAACTGCACATCGCCCAGCGGGATCACCCGGCTGCGGGTGAAGCCGAAGTGCTCGGTGTAGAAGCGCTCGATGGCCAGCGGATCGCGGCAAGAGATGGCGGCGTGGTGGAAGTTGACAGCAGTCACAGAATCCTCCGGTTTGGGAATTGGTAGCTTGGTGATTGGTAAACTGGTAGAGTGGTCACACGTGCTCAAGACGATACGCCGGTTGAACTCACCGATCTACCAATCTACCATTCACCAGATTAGCCGTTGAGCTGCGCCATCAAGCCGGCCTGATCCCACACATCCCACAGTTCGGCGATCTTGCCGTCCTTGACGTGGAAGATGGTGATGCCGATCATCTTCACGCTCTTGTTGGTGGCGGGCATGCCGAAGAAGTCGCCGGTGTGCGTGCCTGTGGCCGACCAGCGGCTGACGACCTTCTCGCCCTGGATGAGCTGATCTTCCACCGTGTAGTGCAGGTCAGGAAAAGCCGTCAGCAGCAGGCCAACAAAGCCTTTCCCGATGTCACGGTGCGGAATAGTGTCGGCGTTGACGTGGCCGACGTAGGTCTCAGCCATGGCGTCATTCCACAGGTCCAGGTTGTTCTCGTTGTACACCTGGTAGAACTTATTGATCGGATCCATGATGTTCGACATGTTGTTCACTCCTCGTTGCAGTTTAGCTCGAGCCGGATCGATGATCCGGCGGTTGTGTTGTGCCAAAGGCTTCGGACGTCGCCAGACTTAGCGCCGGAAATGACCTGATCCCGGCGACTTCCGAAGTCTGATTGGCGTCAGCGTTCGTTCAACAGCTCGATGATCTTGCGGGCGAACTGATGGCAGTGGCCGCCCGTGCGGGCCGTGACCAGGTCGCCATCCACCACCACGTCCTGGTCGGTGTAAATGGCGCCCATATTGCGGATGTCGCCGTAGAGGTTGGGATGGCCTACCACGGGCCGCCCCTTCACCAACTCCGGCGCGGTGGAGATCAGCCACATGCCGTGGCAGATGATCCCCTTGAGGATCGTGGGCTCGGCAAAGGCCCGCTGCACGAACTCCGTGGCCGGGGCCAGCTTGCCCAGCTCCTCGCTGTAGCGCAGCCGGTCGGAGACGAAGGCCGACGGTACGATGATCGCATCGTAGCTGCGCAGCTCCTCGTCGCTCATGCCCTCGAAGCTCTCGCCGCAGTGGAAGGGGACCTTGTACTCGTGGCCGGTGAAGGTCAGCCCCGGCTGGCCCCACAGGCGGCTCAGCCAATGCACGTCGTAACCTTCCTCCGCGAAGCGATGCTCGTAGTAGAAGATCTCCTTCTCGTAGAAGTCGCTCTCAATCAGGATGCCGATTTTCTTGCTGTGTGATGCCATAGGTTCGCTCCATGCGAAACGCGTAACGAAGTAACAAGTAATGCGTGATGCGTAACCAGAGTGCGCATGCGGAGGCTGTTACGCATGAGCTCTTACGCCAGACTCCCATCAGGATACTGCACCATCCCCGCAAAGTGGATGGCGATCTTGCCGTCGCGCAGGACCCAGCTGTCGGCGAAGCGCATCTCGGACTTCTGGCCGCCGGCGGTCATGGTGATCTGCTCGGTGATCATCAGGGTCTGCGGGTCGTCGGTCTCGCCCCAGAAGACGATGTCCGTCTCCAGGCCATCGATGCCGAGAATCCCCTGCATGTGCTCGCGCAGCCGCTCGCGGCCCTTGTAGATGATCGGCTCCTTCATGAAGCTGCTGATCAGCAGGCAGTCGTCGGTGTACTGGTCCAGCAGCGCCTCGATGTTCTTGTCCAGGATGAACTGGATGTGCTCGCGGTACATGCGGCCCAGGGGGGTGTCGGGTACGTTCTTCATGACAAATAGTCTCCAATTGCTTGAGTTGGTGCTTGCGTAACTCGTAATGCCTAACACGTAACCCGGAACGCACTTGCCACGCGTACTCCGGTTACGAGTTACGACTTACGCTGTTAGGATCATCTCCGCCGCGCGCCAGCCAATCATGAACGCCGGCGCCACCGTGTTGCCGCTGGTGACGGTGGGCATGACCGAGGCATCGACGACACGCAGGCCCTCGACGCCGTAGACGCGCAGTTGCGGGTCGACCACGGCCATGGCGTCGCGGCCCATCTTGGCCGTGCCGGCCGGATGCCACAGGGTCGAGCTCTGCGAGCGGATGAAGCCCTCCAGGTCGGCGCCGGCGCCGGGCAGGATCTCGACCTCGTTCAGGTCGCTGAAGGCCGGCGTGTTGGCGATGGCCCGGATGGTCTCGATCACCTGCACGAAAGCCTGCACGTCGGCCGGCTGGCTCAGGTAGTTGGGGTTGATCACCGGTGCATCCAGCGGGTTGGCCGAGCGCAGCGTCACCTGGCCGATGCTGAAGGGCTGCACCAAGATGGGCAGGAAGATGCAGGCGGCGAAGGGAATGTTCAGGATCGGCGCCAGCGGCGCAGGGATGCTGGGCGTGAAGTTGAGCTGCATGTCGGGCGGCGCTGCGTCCATGCCCGCGCGGGTGCGCAGGAATAGCACGTTGCCGGTCAGCAGCGTGGTCATGGGCGAATCGGTCTTGCGCTTGAACACCACGGGAAGCTGCACATGGTCTTGCAGGTTCTGGCCCACGCCCGGCAGGTCGGCCACCACGTCGATGCCGTGTTCCACCAGGTGCGCGGCCGGACCGATGCCTGACAGCATCAGCACCTTGGGCGACTGCAAGGCCCCGGCGCTGACGATCACCTCACGGCTGGCCCGCGCCTGCTTCAGCTCGCCGCCTTGGAGGTACTCCACGCCGACGGCCTTCTTGCCCTCGAACAACACACGCGTGGCGTGGGCGCCAGTCTCGACAGCGAGGTTAGGCCGGCCCAGGATCGGGGTCAAGAAAACGGTGGCTGCGCTGGCCCGCCGGCCAGCCGGGTCGATGTGGAACTGCAACAGGCCCGCGCCGTTCTCCTGCCGTGCGCCGTTGGTGTCCCAGTACGGGCCGTCGTAGCCCACCTGGGTTGCGCCGACCATGAACTCCTCAGAAACCATCACCGGGTCGGGGCAATCCACTACCGGGATCGGGCCGCCAGCGCCATGGGCCTCGGACTCGCCGCCGGCGTAGTCCTCCAGCGCCTTGAAGGCTGGCAGCACGTCGTCATAGCTCCAGCCGTCCGCGCCCAGCGCGTTCCACATGTCGTAGTTGAGCCGGTTGCCGCGCACGTACATCATGGCGTTGACCGAGGTGCTGCCGCCCAACACCTTGCCCTGGTTGATGGTGAGATTGCGGCCGGCCATGCCCGGCTGCGCCTCGGTGCCGAGGGTCCAGTCGATCTCAGAGCCCCACAGCGTCACGAAGCCGCCGGGATCGGCGATGGCCGGGTTGGTGTCGGCGACGCCGGCCTCCAGCACCAGCACGCGAATGGACGTGTCGGCGCTCAAGCGATTGGCTACCACGGCGCCGGATGCGCCGCTGCCAATGATGATGTAGTCAAAAGACTGGTGTGAAGTCATGATCTGCTCCTGATGCTGCAGGTCCATTCTCGCTCGGGCCGGTCTGTGCGCAGCCTGCCCGCACTGCTCGAGCCGGTCACTGACCGTGCGATCCGTCTTACTTGCCCGCGGCTGCCGCCGCCTGCTGCTGTTTGGCCGTCGCCTGCGCAGCCAGGGCCTTGGCCTTCATCTCCATCAGCCGCCGGGCGTTCCAGAAGACCAACAGCGCACAGGTTACCAGCACCAGCACGGTGTGAATGGCCCAGGGCTCGGCCGCTTGCCAGCGCAGCGTTACTGTGGCGATGTAGATGACGGCCAGCAGGAAGTAGGTGCCGGAGCGCAACAGGTGGCCGCGCACGTCCGCGGCGCGCTCGCTGCGTTCCGGCCCCTGGATTTGGCGCAGCCGGTAGCCGTGCCAGGCGGCCATCATGGCATGGAATAGCGCCAGGCCCAACATGAAGTAGTAGTAGTCGGGTGGATGGCCAGCCAGAAAGGCGAAGCTGAAGATCATGTACAGCACCGAAAAGCGCGCCACGTCGAACAGGAAGACACTGTAGTCCAACGTGTAGGGAAAGCGTTCGATCAGCAGGCTGTACGACAGCCAGACCGCCACCACGAAGAATAAGGTGGCAATGAACGACACGATGACCAGCGCATGACCAGGCGTCGACCAGTCGAATGTGGGATTGGTGGTGAGCTGAAACGTCACCATCAACTCTCGGAAGAAGGTCACCAGCATCACCGAGAAGAAGAAGGTGATGAGCGTCGGCAGGCGCTGCAAGTATCTGGCGAGCGGATCTGGGTTCATGCGGCCTCGCGTTCCTGGGTGATCGGTGATCGGTGATCGGTGAACGGCGTCAGAGAACGGACTTCCGATCACCGATCACCGAATACCGCCTACCGTTCAGCTCTTCAACTGCTCGATCAGACCCCAGTCGTCCCAGTTGGCCCAGGCTTCTTTGATCTTGCCGTCGACCACGTGGTACATGACCAGGCCTTTCCACGTGGCCCGCTTGCCCGTGGCCGGGATGCCGGCGAAAGTGCCAGTGTGGGTGCCGGGCGCCGCGAAGCGCACGACCACCATGTCGTCTTCGGCTACCATGTTGACAATGCTCAAGTCCAGGTCGGGGAAGGCGGTGTAGAGCATGTCCATCTGATTGTGCAGGGCATCCGCGCCGGCGATGGCCTCGGGCACGGCCGAACGGTCGATGTAGAAGCCGGGCGCCGTGAACTGTGTGAATTTGCTGAAGTCTCTTTCGACCAGGATCGCCTGCACGTAGCCGCGCACGAGTTCCTTGTTCTGTTCGATGTTGCTCATGAAGATTCTCCTTGTCCACCGAAGTGGTCTAGCAATGTTTGCAGAATGATCGGGTATCTTGGGCCGTTGAAGTGCTGCCCGCCGGGAACCAGCACCACCTCGGCACCCAAGCGATCCTGCCAGGCGGCCGTATTGGCGCGCCAATCCGAGGTGTGCGGGTCGTTGTCGGACATGATGACCACCACCCGGTTGCTGGCAGCCTGCTGGGCGCGGGCCAGGTCGAAGGGCATGTCGATCCACGGCAGCAGGCTGTCCCACGGCGAGTCGGTCCAGAACCAGCCGGCCACGCACAGCGCGCCGGCCACATGGACGCCCTCAGGCAGCTCGGCCAGGGCCCGCAGCACCGCCTGGCAGCCGACGCTGTGGCCGACGATCACCGTCTGCGCCAGCTCAGCCGGATCATTGCCGAGCAACTGCCTGACCCTGCTCGTCCAAGCCGGGATTGTTGGCAGGCCCGGGTCGGGCATGGCAGCCACCACGACTGGGGCGAAGGGCTGTGGCTCCCGGGCGCTCAGCTCCGCCGTGATCCAGGGGTACCAGTCGCTGGCCGGCGTGCCAGACCAGCGCGGGATGATGATCAACCGCATGCGCTAGCCTTCGTAGAGCATCTTGATGCCATCGATCTGGCGCATCAAGCCCATCACGTCGTTTTCGACGATGGCCTTGACGAACTTGCCCTCCGGCGAGAACCAGAAGAAGGTCACGCCGTCGATGGACACGTTGCGGTTGCTGCCCGGCACGTTGCGCCAGGTGCCCACGTGCTTGCTGCTCATGGTCCACCAGCAGGCGCCCTTCGTGTCGTCGGCCACCACGTCGTTGGGGACGTAGGTCAGGCCCTCGAACGCGATGCGGTTGCGGATCACCATCTGGCGGAAGCCCTCGATGGTATCGGTGCGGGTGAAGGCCAGGATGAAGGCGAAGTTGGGGTCGATCAATTCCTCGATCGTGTCCATATCGCCCTTGCTCCAGATCTCGCTCATGAAA
>JAULUH010000484.1:0-20180 GCA_032111745.1 Anaerolineae bacterium
CCCCAGGAAACTCCTCAAAATTTACCTTCTCGATGTACTCGATCAGCGGCTCCAGCACATCCCGAAAATCGTACTCGATGATCACCAGCTCCACGCCTTCCGTGAGCTTGGGGAACCGGGCCCACCGCCGCTGCACGCGCTCCCGCATCTCCGGCGAGGTGGCGATGCATACGGCTCGAACGTCGTCGGATAGGCGCTTGGCATACTGCAGCGCCTGCAAGGTGCCCCGATGCACGTCCGCAATCGGCACCAGCGCCACATCGGCCACCGTGCCCAGGTCCTGCTCGGCCAGCCCCCGGGTGCTCAGGGAATCGGCCACCCGCTCGTAGTGTTTGTTGATCTGATCGAACAGAACCACCAGAAGCGGGATAATCAGCGCCACCACCCAGGCCCCTTCAATGAACTTGGTAGCCACCAAGATGATGAACACGATGCCCGTTACCACGGCGCCCACGAAACTGACCGTCCGTTTCCACCGCCAGCCCTTCTCGTAATGCAACACCGTGGCACTGGTGACCATCTTCTCCCCAGGTGCCAGGGTCGCAATCTTGGAGAACAGCCTGGTCATGCCAGCCTGCGATAGGGTGAACGCCAGCATGACACCCAGCGCGTATAACGGCAGCATGGCGATCTCGTTGGCCTGGAAGATGATCACCATCAGAGAAGCCAGCACCGCCAACACGATGATGCCTGAGCTGAACACCAGGCGGTCTCCCCGATTCTGCATCCAGCGCGGTAAGAACCCATCGCGCGCCAGGAAGGAGCTCAGCCGCGGGAAGTCCTGGTATCCCGTATTGGCGGCCAGGAACAAGATCAGCGCCGTGGACACCTGCACCCAGAAGTAGACGACTCCGTTGCCTGCCACGGCTCGGGTCAGCTGGGAAAGGGTGCTCTGCTCGTGCGACGGCACCAGCCGCAGCTGGGTGGCCAGAAAGGAAATGCCCAGGAAGAGAGCCATCGCCATGAAGCCCATGATTACCATCGTGGTTGCGGCGTTCCTCGCTTCGGGCGGCTTGAACGCCGGCACGCCATCGCTGATAGCCTCGATGCCGGTCAGCGCCGTACACCCGGCTGCAAAGGCCCGCAAGACCAACCAGATCAGGAACACTCCGGTAATGGCGCTCTCTGCAGGCACCACCTCAGCTTCGTATGTCAGCGGTGCCGCGCCAAACAGGCCGAAATGGCGCACCAACCCGATCCCTACCATGAACAGGACCCCCACTACGAACGCGTAGGTGGGCAGCGCGAAAACCGTGCCGCTTTCCCGCACGCCCCGCAGGTTTACCCAGGTGATGACAAAGATGGCCACCAATGCCATCACCACGCGCCAGTCATTCAGCTGCGGAAACGCCGACGTCACCGCCCGCACCCCGGCTGACGCCGACACCGACACCGTGAGGATGTAGTCCGTGAGCAGGGCGGCTCCGGCCACCAAGGCGGGATAATACCCCAGATTGTCCCTGGAGACGATATATGACCCACCCCCTAATGGATAGTGCAGGATCGTCTGAATGTAGCTGAATACAACCAGCAGCACCAGCCCGGCCACCGCCAGCGCAATGGGCAGGGTCAACCACAGGGCGCCGCTGCCGAGGACGATCAGGACGGTCATGATCGCCTCAGTAGCATAGGCATTGCTGCTGATGGGATCCGAGGCAAATACCGCCAAGCCCCGCACCTTGTCCAACCGCTCGTGCATCTCACGGCTGGTAGGGAACGGCTCCCCAATCAAGAAGCGCTTGACGCGGCTGATCTCCACTGGATGAACTCCGATCTTAAGAGGATGAAATGCCGTACGGCCACCCTGGCCGGTACCACCAGCGGCAGCCATCCCTGGCAACCCGGCCAGACGTGACTATGATCGTTGATTATAACACAAAGCGAGAGCTTGGCAATCTAGTGACCCGCAGGCAGCAGACTTGTGGCCCGGCCTCGCCTGTGGTATCATCCCGTCGTCGTTGAGTTCGGCAGGCACAGGCGAGCGGTAGCAAAGCTGGGTGGGACAATGTCATCGATGTGTAGGAGCATGTTGTGGCGACCGTGTCTAGCTTCAAACTACTGCGGAATGAAAAGGATGTCCGTACTTTCGCCGCTGGCGAGACGATCTTCAGCAAGGGCGACCCCGGTGACGTCATGTACGCCGTGATCGAGGGCGAGGTCGATATTGTCGCGCCCCCGGACCGGCTGCTGGAGACAGTTCCATCAGGAGGCATCTTTGGCGAGATGGCCCTCTTGGAGCACTGCGTCCGCAGCGCCTCAGCTGTGGCCCGAACCGATTGTCGCCTGGCCGCGATCAGTACCGACCGGTTCAACTTCCTGGTTCAGATGACCCCCAACTTCGCCCTGGACGTCATGCGCACCATGGCCGAACGCCTGCGCCGCCAGACGGCTACTACGACCTGATCCTGCCGCTGTTGCGACTGCACCACCCGGTCGCCACAGGCGTTGCCCCGGTAAGGCCGTGCCCGCTCCATGTTGGGTTGGAGTGGGCGTGCTCTCAAGAGATAGGAGAACCGCTCATGCCTCGTCCTCTCTTCGATTCTCCCTTCATCTTCGGTATCCACGAGCCCGGAGGCGAGCACCACATGGTCGCCGCCGGCCGGCCAGGCTGGATCGTCTTCACCGAGGGCATCGGCGCCAATCCCGGCGACCGCAGCGGCAAGGACTTTCGCACCTGGAGCAACCAGGGTCTGGGCATTCTCTGCCGGCTCAACCACGGCTATAACCCCGACGGCACCATCCCGCCCAGCCAGCACTACTCGGATTTCGCCCAGCGCTGCGCCAACTACGTCGCCGCCAGCCCCGGCTGCAAGATCTGGATCATCGGCAACGAGATGAACCACCCGGTGGAGCGGCCCGGCGCCCGCATCGATTGGTCGCGTACCGTGGGACGCTCTGAGGTATCAGCACGCGGGCGCGCCGTGCCCTGGCGCTTCAACGCGCTCCAGGAGGAGACCCGCTCCTCCCGCATGGCCTTGATCAACCCCGGCGAGATCATCACCCCCCAGCGCTACGTCCACTGCTACCGGCAGTGCCGGGAAGCGATCCGCCGCCTGCCCGGCCACCACGACGACCAGGTGCTGGTGGGCGGTGTGGCGCCCTGGAACAACTTGACGGCCTACGATGGCAACCCCAGCGGCGACTGGGTCCAGTATTTTCGCGATATCCTCCAGCTGCTAGGCCCCCAGCAGTGCGACGGCTTCACCCTGCACGCCTATACCCATTCGCCTAACCCCGAGGAGATCTACAACGATCACTTCATGGGGCCACCATTCCAGCGCTACCAGTACAACTTCCGCACCTATCGTGACTTCCTGGCCGCCGTCCCGGCCAACATGCGCCATCTGCCAGCCTATATCACCGAGGCCGACCAGGACGTACCCTGGCTCGACCAGAACAATAGCTGGGTCCAGCGCGCCTACGGGGAGATCGACCACTGGAACCAGCAACCCGGCAACCAGCAGATCAGGGCCCTGGTGCTGTACCGTTGGCCCAATATCGACCGCTGGGTCATCGAGGGCAAGAACGGCGTGATCGAGGATTTCCGCCAGGTCTTGCAACAAGACTACCGCTGGCGAGAGGTGCCCGCACCGGCACCGCAGCCCCCGGAACCCAAACCTCCCGCAACCAAGCCTAAGCCACCTGCAGTTGCCGCGCCACCCCAGGCTCCGGCGGTGGCCAGCTGGCGCCTGGGCGCCTGGCTAGAGGCTGGGCTGGAGGTCAATATCCGTCGCTCGCCTGGCTGGCGCGGCAAGCCGGATGATGATGTGCTGGCGAAAGCGCCCGCTGGTGCCATGATGCAGGTCATTAGCGGCCCGCAAGAGGCCGATGGCCTGGCCTGGTGGCGTGTACGCCATCTTACCTCGGAGAAGCAGGTCGTGGACGGCTGGGCCGCCCAGAACAGCGCCACAGGCGCTGCCCTCCTCCGCGAGAGCGCCGCGCCCGCACCACACCTCGAGCCCGGTGCCTCTGCCACCACCCTGGATGAGGTCAACCTGCGGCGCTCCCCCGGCTTTCGTGGCAAGCCGGCCAACGATGTCCTCTACGCCATCCCACCCGGCTCTCAGGTGACTCTGCTTGCCGGCCCCCAGGCGGCCGATGGCGTCAACTGGTGGCAGATTCGCTATGCTAGCCCCTTCGGCAATACCTTCACCGGCTGGGCCGGCGAGGCCACGGCGTCCGGGTCCAGGCTCCTGGATCCTGTGTCCGGCCAGCCCCCTGCTGTCCCGCCCCCCGTGGCCACGCCACCGGTTGCCACACCACCCGAGCCTGCCCCCCCCGCCCGCTTTCGCCTGGGCCAGCATGTTTACACCACCACCTTCCTGAACACCCGCCGTAGCCCAGGCTACGTTGATAAGGGCGAGGACGACGTGCTGCATGAAGCCCCGCCCCGCACCGAGGTGGTCATCTACTCCGGCCCTCAACCGGCGGACGACCTCACCTGGTGGAAGGTCCGCTACGTCGCCGAGGGCCGGTCCATCGACGGCTGGATGGCTGAGGCCGACCAGGCGGGCCGGGAGTTCCTGGCCGCTTCTCAGCCGCCCGCACCGGCACCTACCCCAGCCCCACCTGCTGTTCCAACTAAGACTCTCGCCGTCGGCCAAACTGTCTACAACGCCTACCGCGAGCCGGTCAACGTCCGCCGTACACCGGGCTACCTGCAGCAGACTGCCGGTGATGTCATCGGCAAGCTGCCGGCAGCGGCTGCCGCCACTATTGTGGCCGGCCCCCAAGATGCTGATGCCTTGCGCTGGTGGCGCATCGAGGCCCGAATCAGCGCCGAAACCGTGGCCGGCTGGATCGCCGAGGTCGGCCCTGCCGGCCAGCGCTTCCTGGTACCCATCTCACTCCAAAACGCCATCGGGCTCGGCCGCCCCTTCGCCGGCTCCTGGCGCGTCACCCAGCTCTTTGCCGACCGCCCCGCGTTCTACCAGCAGTTCAGCTACGATGGCGTCCCCCTGCGCGGGCACAACGGCATCGACTTCGGCACCCCTAACGGCACCAGCATCCTCGCCGCCAGCGATGGCAAGGTGGCCCAGGTTGGTTTCGAAGCCAAGGGCTTTGGATATTATGTGAAGCTGGTGCATCCCTGGGGTGAGTCTCTGTATGCTCACTTGAAGAGCGTCCATGTCAAGGAGGGGGCCCAGGTGGCGCGCGGCGAGCTTCTGGGGCCGTCTGACAACACCGGCAACAGCAGCGGCCCTCACCTGCACTTCGGCATCCGCGTGCTCCCCTTCCGCCGCGGCGACGGCTGGGGCGGCTGCTGCGACCCTGCTCCCTTCATGAACCCGGACGACCTGATCATCCCCGACTCCATCCGCAGCCTGGGCGGCATGCTGCCGCCCCCGGGCATGGCCCCCGACGAGCCCGGCCGCGAGCGGCCCTGACCACCCCCACCTCCCAGCCCATCCCGGACCTCGGAGGGTGTTTCCCATGTACCACTAACCGTTTCTCCGGGAAAACACAGTATGTGGGATCGTCCGCGCCACCGATGCTGGCGGCCCAGGCCTTCGCCGGCGAGTCTTAATCCCCATACTACTCCAGCCTGATGTAAATCCGCTTGTTGATCGCGCCCTTAGACTTGTAATCTGTCACCAGGATGCGGCCGACCTCCTGGGTATTGGCCACATGCGTGCCGCCGTCGGCCTGCAGGTCCAGCCCGACGATCTCCACCGTGCGCACCTCCGGGATTCCCTCCGGCAGCAGGTTGACCTTGGTGCGAATCAGATCAGGGATCTCGAACGCCTCTTCCCTGGGCAGTATCCTGACCCGTACGGGCCGCGCGGCCGCCACCTCGGCGTTGCATCGAGCCTCGATCTCGCCCACCAACTCCCCGCGCAGCGTGGCAAACTCGAAATCCATCCGCCCTTCACCGGGCTCCATGTTGCCACCGGTGACCTGGGCCCCATAGTCGCGCCACACCACGCCACACAACACGTGCAGGGCCGTATGCGTGCGCATCAACGCATAACGGCGATCCCAGTTCAGGCGCCCTGTCACCTGGGAGCCCGCGGCGGGCAAGCCATCGCCCACCTCCAGGCTATGCCACAGCCGGTCGCCAGCCCGTTTCACGCCCACCACCGTGTATTGGATGCCGTCACCCTCGAGCCAGCCCCTATCGTGGGGCTGCCCCCCACCGCCGGGGTAGAAGGTCGTCCGGTCCAAGGCCACGGCGTTGAGCTCCGGATCGACAGCTACTACCGTCGCCCCGAATTCCCGTAGGTAACTGTCAGTTTGAAAAAGAAGTTGGGTCATAGTCTTCCTTGGCTCGCCCGCAGGCTCACCCCCTAGCTTCCGCACCCATCTGGAGCAGTGTGCGATGCTCCAGCAACAACTTCTGGCTGTCAATCTGTGGTGTCTCGGCTTGCACCACCCATTCGTAGCTGCCGTCGGCACGCAACCGGCGAGCCTTCACGTTGTCCGCTAGATAGACCTGGAGGATGTCATCGCGAATGTGGTCCCGCAGGATAGGCTCCAGCACCGGGAACAAGATCTCCACCCGCCGCGTCAGGTTACGCTCCATCAGGTCGGCGCTACTGAGATAGATCTCTTCCTGGCCATTGTTATGGAAATGGAAGATGCGCGTGTGTTCGAGAAAACGACCCACTATGCTGGTGACACGGATGTTGTCGCTCACGCCGGACACTCCAGGACGCAAACAGCAGATCCCGCGGGTGATGAGGTCGATCTCCACGCCAGCCCTGGATGCCTCGTAGAGCAGACGGATCATATCCGGATCGGTCAACGCATTGATCTTGAATAGCAGGCGCCCGTGGCGGCCAGCCCGTGCGTGCTCGATCTCGCGCCGGATCATGCGGGCAACTTCCTCTCGCAAATTGACCGGTGCCACGGCTAGTTGGCGATAGGCCGTCTGCTTGGAAAAGCCCGTCAGGTAGTTGAACAGCTCGGACACATCGGCCCCGAGGTCCGGCTGGCAGGTGAACAGCCCAAGATCGGTGTAGATGCGCGAGGTGGCGGTATTGTAGTTGCCTGTGCCGAGATGCACGTAGCGGCGCAGTCCATCATGCTCGCGACGCACCACCAGGGCAACCTTGCCGTGGGTCTTCAGCCCCACTAGCCCATACACCACATGCACCCCTTCGCGCTCCAGTGCCCGGGCCCAGCCGATGTTGTTCTCTTCGTCAAACCGTGCCTTCAGCTCCACCAGGACCGCAACCTGTTTGTTATTCTCTCGCGCGCGCATCAGGGCCTCGACGATGGGAGAGTTACTACCTACCCTGTAAAGCGTCTGCTTGATCGCCAGGACATGGGGATCCTCGGCGGCCTGCTTGATGAAGTTCACCACCGGCGCAAAGGAGTCGTAGGGATGGTGCAGTAGCACGTCGCCCCGCCGGATGACGGAAAAGATATCCTCACGACCGCTCAGCACTGCCGGCACCTGGGCCAGGAAGGGGTGGTCCTTGAGATCGTAGCGATCAACCTCCATCAGCCGCATCAGGCTGCTCATGCCCAGGAGCTCGTCGAACTCGTAGACATCCTGCGGGCCAACCTGCAGGTTCTCCATGAGCAGGGCCCGCGTAGCTGCAGGCATGGCTCGCTCGATCTCGAGACGGACCACAGGGCCGAAGCGCCGGCGGTGCAACCCCTGTTCGATAGTACGCAAGAGGTCGTCAGCCTCATCCTCCTGGATCTCAAAGTCCGCATCGCGCGTGACGCGAAACGCATAGGCTTCCATAATGTCCACGCCAGGGTACAAATCCTGCAGATTGGCGGCCACCACATCCTCCAACCATACAAAGTCCTGCTGCGGGCCGGCTGGTGCCTCCGGGCGCAGGTGTGGATCTTGGCCATTGCCCTCCACTACCAGGCTGTCGTTCCCTATGAAGGGCAGGTTGATCAACCGGGGCAGGGTGGTGGGTATCTTGACTCTACCGATGCGCACCCCCTGATCGGTGTCCACCAGGCTGACGACCAGGTTGAGACTGAGGTTGGAGATGTGCGGGAAAGGATGTCCAGAGTCGAAGACCAACGGCGTCAGGACCGGAAAGACCTCCTGCCGAAAGTAATCGGTCAGCCAGGCCCGTCCGGCCTCGGACAGGTCCTCGTAGGAGCGAATCCGTATGCCTGCGGCGGCCAGGTTCGGCTTGAGATCGTGGTGCCAGCAGGTGACAGCCTGCTCCAGCATCGGTAGCAGCCGCTCGCGGATCGCCGCCAATTGCTCAGCCGGCGTCATGCCATCGGGCGGTAACGCCACCGCGCCAGCAGACAGCTGCTCCTTCAATCCCGAGACGCGGATCATAAAGAACTCGTCCAGGTTGGAACCGAAGATGGCCAGAAATTTGACCCGCTCTAGCAGTGGATGCAGAGTTGGGTCAAGCGCTTCCTCTAGCACGCGACGGTTGAACTCCAGCCAGCTTAACTCACGATTGATGTAGAGATAGGGAGCATTCAGCGCCATGGCGCGCGGCGTGCGCTTCCTTTTCCCGCTGCCCTGCTCCCCTACTTTCAATTCCTTTTCTTTCCGATCAACACCCATGGCCGCTTTCACCTCTTTCCCTCAGCTAACCCGCTGCAGCGGTGCATCAGCCACACGCCCAGAGCTACACCAAACACGTCCACCAACAGATCGCGCAGATCGGTTACCCGGCCTGGCACAAAAAACTGATGCACCTCGTCGGACACCGCGTAGAGACATGCCATCCCTAGCACCACGACCACCACCCGTTCCCGGAATCGCGGTACCCGAACAACGGCCATCCACAACAGCACAGCCAGGATGAGATACTCTGTAACGTGGGCTGCCACCGACATGAGCTCAGACTGCCATGCCAAGGGCACGAAAGCAAATCTCGGCTGGCTAGACAGGATGAAGATCACACCCATCCACACCAGAACCAGCATCCACCATATCCAGGCTCGTCCGAAGAACGTTACTGCTGCTCGGCGCCAGGGCCGGACAACCTCCGCCGCAGCTTCTAGTCCACTCATAGGTGCACTATTATACATGGCCCCCACCCTGTTGCCAACCAGGCCAGCTAGTCGGCGATTGCCCTATCACAGGCGGCCAGCGCCACCCCGGCCAACTTGGTCCAGTTGTAGTCAGACTTCATGAACGATGCGGCAGCCCGCCCTAGGTTCGCCCCTAGTTCGGGCTCTCTCAGCAGCTGCACAATGGCGTTGGCCAGGGCAACATCGTCGCCGGCCAGCGCCAGCAGGCCGGTCTCCTGCTGCCGTATGTAGACCGCATATTCGCCAACCGCGTGGGCCGCCACAGGAACCCCATGGGCCAGCAGGTCGGCCAGGCGCATGGGACACTTGGCCCTGTTTAATGCCGTGTCCGCCACCGGTAGCACGGCCGCGTCCACGGCAGCAAAGAGGCCAGCTCGGGACAGCTCGGGCACCCAGCCCAGCAATTGCACGCCGTCCGCAATCCCCCAGGCTGTGGCCAGGGTCATGAGCTCCCGCTCCTGGCCCGCCAGTCCCTGACCGGCAACCACCAGCTCGGCATCCGGTACCTGTGCCAACACCAGACACCAAACCGTTGCCACGGTCAGGGGCGTATGCTCCACAAAACGGGTATAAAGCAACACACGGGGCGTCGCCCTGGCTGGTACCTTACCTCTCCCTATCTCCGGCAGCTCTACCCCATTAGGGAGATAGAAAACTCCGTCACGCCCCCTCCTGGCTGCGCTAGCCCATGCCACCAGCCACTGGCTGGCGGCGGTCACCGCGCCGGCCCGATGCAGCAGCCAGTCCTCCTGCCACCGCAAGACCCTCTGCAGGGTACGAGCATGGCCCTGCCTGGCGTGCCATCCCCGCTCCCAGTCGTCGAGATCGATCACCCATGGTAAAGCGGGACGCACCAAAGCGAGGATCATGGCTGCCATGCCACTGTATCCAACCGGCTTGAAGACGTGTACCACATCGGGACGCCAGCATAGCACACTGCGAGCCAATTGTAGGGCTAGCACGCCGCGATCGGGCAAGTTCCCTCGAGATGGCTGCCCCACATGGACCACCTCCACGCCCTGGTCCACCCACCTCAAGCCGGCGCTGGCTGGCCAGTCATAGGGCGGCACGACGACCCGCACCTGGTGTCCGGCCGCGGCCAGCGCCCGTGCCAGCGGCATCACGCGCCAGCGGGTGGTGCCCTTAGGAGCCAGAGCAAAGGGTGCCACCATGGCCACACGCATGTCCGGCTCCTTAGATAGCTCTGCCCGCCACCCCCAAAGAGAGGTTGGCACCGGTCACTAGGTCGAACATCAGGACTCTGTCCGGGTCAATCCGCAAGTGCAAAGCATCTCCTACCTTTAGCGGCTGATCTGCTGGAAGTTCGACGGGCAATAGCACCGCTCCCGCCCGGCACAGGGCCCGTAGGGCTCGGGCCATTGGTACAGGCTCGATCCATTCAACCATCGCCGGCACCGCTTGGCTCATTGAGCCCGCATCCGTCACCCGTTGTACGGCAGATGGAGCAATCTGCGCTGTGAGGCCCTGGCCCTGCTGTGTCCGTACGCATATAGCCGGTATCAACGGCAGCTGAAAGTCCGGGCAAACGAAATGCTCGTCGAGGTACGCGCCTTCCACCAACTGGGTATGAGGCTCGGCCACAAATTCCGCCACATCGAGATCAACTGGCCAGCGACAGAGGTTGTGATACGTATCCACCTGCCGGATGCGCCCGCGGACCATGACCGCAATACGATCGCACAGTGCCACTGCCTCTGCCTGGTCGTGGGTCACGTGGAGCGTCGTAACACGGAAACGGTGTAATAGCCGCTTGATCTGCAGGCGAGCGTGCTGGCGTTGTTGGGCATCGAGGCTCGCAAAGGGTTCATCCATGAGAAAAATGCGTGGATCCCGCACCAGGCAGCGAGCCACGGCCACCTGCTGGCGCTGTCCCACCGACAGGCTGCTGGGGTGCCGGCCTAATATCAACCGGAAATCTACGTTGAGAATAGCGGCGGCCTCCCTGATGCGCTCGGATACCTCCTCCTCCCGGTGCCGTAGCCGAAAGTAGAATGATAGATTATCCAGGACTGAATAGTGCGGATAGAGGGCGTAGTCTTGAAAGACCATACCGATCTGGCGATCGCCGGTGGGGATTTCTCGCTGATCCACGCCGTCGAATAGCACCCGCCCCTGGTTAAGCGGCACCAGGCCTGCCACGGCGCGCAGCAGCGTTGATTTGCCACAACCGGTAGGCCCAATGATGCCCATTACCTCGCCGCTGCGCACGGTCAGCGACGCGCCGTCCAAGGCCACCACCGCTACAGAGCCTCCGTGGTCGTCACCGCCCAGAACGACGGTGATGTCCTGGACCTGAATGTGAGTCACATAAGGCTCCGGCTATCGTAATGCGTCGTGGTCACTTCAAGCAATTCCGCCGGCAACGGCAACCGCGGCTGACGCTGCAGGTAGGTCTTACTCGACAGTCACGCTCTTGGCCAGGTTGCGCGGCTGGTCCACGTCCGCCCCACGCCAGACCGCAATCTCGTAGGCCAGGCGCTGCAAGGGCAGCACGGTCAGAACTGGCGTGAGCAAGGCCGGGGCCTTGGGGATGCGGATAACGTAGTCCGCCTTGCTGGTGATGAACTCATCCTCTTGGTTGGCAACGGCGATGACGATACCGCTGCGCGCCTTCACCTGTTCTATCTGGCTGATCATCTTATCATAGACGTCGTCCAACACGGCAATTGCCACCACCGGCATATTGCGGTCAATCAGGGCAATGGGGCCATGTTTCATCTCTCCCGCGGGGTAGCCCTCGGCATGGATATAGCTGATCTCCTTCAGCTTCAGCGCCCCCTCCAGTGCCACCGGATAGTTGATGCCGCGGCCAAGATACAGGAAGTTGTAGAAGTCATGGAAGCGCTCGGCTAGCTCCGTGTAGGGCCCTTCTTCCTCCAGCACCTGTCCCACCAGCGAGGGCAAATGAGCCAGGTCGTCCAGGAGTCTCTGCCGCTGCGCCGGCCCCACAGTGTTGCGCAGCTGGCCCAGGTAGACCGCCAACAAATACTGGTCCACCAGCGATGCCGTGAAAGCCTTGGTGCTAGCTACGCCTATCTCCGGCCCGCAATGCATGTAGACAACACCGTCTGCTATCCGCGCGGCCTGGCTGCCCATGACATTCACGATGGACGCCAGCCAGGCGCCCTGATTGCGGCCTTCCTCCATGGCCGCCAGGGTATCCACGGTTTCACCGGACTGAGTGATGGCTAGCAGCAGCGTGCGACTGTCGATCACTGGGTTGCGATAACGGAACTCCGAGGCATAGTCCACCTCGGTAGGCAGTCTGGCGATATTCTCAAACCAGAACTTCCCCACCAGCCCGGCGTAGGCGGAGGTGCCGCACGCCACCGTCACCATGCGGCTAAAAGCCTGTGCTTGCTCCGCACTGAACTCCAGGTCCTCAAGATAGACTTCACCGGCATCGAAGTCCACGCGTCCACGGATGGTGTCGGTGATGGAGCGGGCCTGCTCGGCGATCTCCTTCTGCATGAAGTGCCGGTACTCCCCCTTGGCTGCCGATATCGGATCCCATGGGATGTGGTGAATCTCCGGCGTTATGCGCTGGCCCTCAAGGGTCATGATGTCGGCACCATCTTGGGTGATCACAGCCATCTGGCGATCCTCCAGAAACACCATGCGCCGTGTGTGCTCCAGAATGGCGGGCATGTCCGAGGCGATAAAGGTCTCGCCATCGCCGAGACCGATGGTCACCCCGCCCGCGTTGCCCAGACGGGCCGCCACCAGCCGGTCCGGTTCACGGCTAGTCATGGCTACAATCGCGCTGGGCCCCCTCAGATAGCCCAGGGTTCTGCGCACAGCCTCAGCCAGACCGCCATCAGGTGTGTAGTTCAATGAGATTAGATGAACGATAACCTCTGTGTCGGTCTCCGAGCGAAACTCAATGCCTTCGGCCTGCAGGCCATCACGCAGCTCACGGAAGTTCTCGACAATGCCGTTCTGGACTACTACGATCTCCCCTGTGACATCGCTATGGGGGTGGGCGTTCTGCTGGCTGGGCTTGCCGTGAGTAGCCCAGCGCGTGTGGCCAACGGCCAGATGGCCGTTCACCGGCTGGTCTGCCAACAGGCTGATCAGATTGGAGAGCTTGCCGACATCCCGCCGTACCTCGATGCGATCGTTCTCCAATACGGCCAGGCCGGCCGAGTCGTAGCCACGATACTCCAGGCGCTGTAGCCCATTGACTACTATAGGGGTCGCCGCTTGCGGGCCGACGTAACCTACGATTCCACACATAGACGATTTCCTCGCCAACTGTTCAAGACAACACTATCATGCCGGTCTTATCGGGCAAATACGCCAGCGGCCCCTGGGGCACGTAGCTGTCGATCTGTACCTGGCCGGTATCCATTGCCTCCCAAAGAACCTGGAACGGCACCTTGTCCGGCACCCACTTCTCGACCAGGATAATCCCATGCCCGGGTAAAATGGTGAAAACGATCTGGCGTGGGTCTTCTGGGTTGCGAAGGGCCTGGGAACGCCCGAACGCATCCTTGACCCCGGCCGCCTGGGCCCCGGTGCCGCAGGTCACCAGATAGTTGAAGTACGGCGCTGCCATGGGCACGTACTCCACTGTGTGTGGATCGTAGGCTCGAATCCCCCGATGGCCATGCAACTTGGAACGAATCACAGGCACGTTGTTTTGCAGGCCCCACCCAGGCCCCAGATCGATCCGGGGCAGACCATCGTCCATGTCGTACAGCTCGACCGCCTCGGTTGAAGGTGGGTCGTTGTGCTTGCCTTCCACAGCACGTACCAGTGCGCCCATGTGGTCTGGTCGCACCCCAACGATCACGGCCAGATCATCCTCGGTGATGGCCTTCTTGTCTACTGGCCGCGCGCTACCGGTCACCGTGGCAATTAGGGCGCTCAGTTGCGGATCCCAGGTGGCAAAACAGCCTTCACTGTATTGGCTGGCCACGGAGCTCGACACCGAAGGCACCTGTACCAGGTTAGCAATGTGTACGGTATCGGTGAAAAAGCTACGCCGCCCAAACTCCTGAGCCGCGTTACACATGGCTGCGGGGGTTACCAGCCTGTCCCAAGCCACTCGATCAACCTGATCGCCCACCGTCACGTGGTGGTTGACCTCCTGAGCGCTCAGCGATGTCACCAGTCGCAGCACGATGTCGTCATAGAATCGCGCCCGGTCGCGGCCATCGCTGGCGGGATGTGCGCCAACCAGGTCAAAGTGGTAGGCCAGCTGGGGCTGATCCTCGCCAATCACCAGCAATACCCGGATGCTCTTAATCTGAGCCTGGACCAGGCGCTCCGCGGCCAGAATTGGGCCACCGCGCCGGCCCTGTTCGTGCAACACCATGTAGGCCTGGGGTGAAAGGCCGGGAAAATCGTAGTCGGCCCGATCCACTGCGGCCGTCTCGAGAGCGTGGCTGAAGCGACTAAGGAGGGCCTGCCACTGCCCTGGCCGGGCATGGACTACCGTCACAAAGACCGGAGTGTGGTCAAGCTTGTAGCGCTGGCGTGCGGTAAATATGAGAGCTCTGCGCCAATGTACCACGTCGCCCAAGGCTGCAGTCGTCACAATGACGTCGGTCTGATCATTTGGGGTCTCCTGGACGACGTGGCCATGGCGGTCGAAATGGCGTCGCATCCCTGAAAGCGTCTCTTCCAGCAGCGGGCTCGTCCCATCCGGTGCGAACACTACGTGCACCTGCCGCAGCCAATCATGGAGCGGCATCTCTGTTAGGGTCGGACCAAACGTTTTCGATATCATGGCAATACTCCTCGGGGAACTATTGACAAGATCGGTCGTTTAGGGCTCGGCGTTGGAGGCCCGTTATCGGGATCCTGAACCCAGTGTCTGAACCAACTCGCATAGATGGGCCACTACATCGTCGATCGTCATGGTCGACGTATCGACGATGATGGCGTCGGCAGCCGGCTTCAGTGGGGCAAGCTGGCGCGTTGAATCGATGGCATCGCGGCGGCGCACGTCGGCTAAGAGATCCTCATAAGTGCGACTGCCTCCACGTGCTTGGTCCTCGTGCCAACGCCTCCGGGCCCGCTCCTCCGCTGGGGCATCCAGATACACCTTGAGGTCCGCCTGCGGCAGCACAACCGTGCCGATATCCCTTCCAACCATGACGATACGGCCCTGGTCCGCAATACGACGCTGTTGCGCCAGCATGGCCGATCTCACCCCAGGATAGGCCGATACGGCGGAGACATTGCCCTCCACGTCCGGTTTGCGGATTGCCCAGGTGACGTCCTCTCCATCGACCGTCACGGTGTACTGCCGACCATCATCCGTGGCCGGTGGTAGCACGTCGATGGTGAGAGCCTGGGCCACCTGGGTAACTGCAGCCGCATCTTGCAGCGACACGTTCCGGTCAAGGGCCGCCCGGGTCACGGCCCGGTACAATACTCCGGTGTCGAAATAGGTGTATCCCAGCCGCTCGGCTAGTAGTGCACCGACCGTGCTCTTGCCTGACGCAGCGGGGCCATCAATAGCAATCGTGGATGGAAGCTTCAAGGCTTGTATCCAGGCTTTTGCCTGCGCGTAGGTCTGCTAGATGGCGAGCCGTGCGTTGACCGCCTGGCGGGTGGGCGGGCAGAGCCCGATCGTTGCGGTGGCCGGCTACGCTGAGCTTCTGTACGGCGCCGGCGCGGCCGGGATCCTTTGCGAGCGCCTGCCACTTGAGCCCGCAAACGTTGCACTTCAGTGCGAGTCAGGGGCCGGCTCTGGCCAGGGGCTAGTGACCCGTCGAGGGTGAGAGGGCCTATACGGATGCGGATCAAGCGACGTACCGCAATCCCTTCCAGTGCCGCCATTCGCCGGATCTGGCGCTTACGCCCCTCGCGCAGAGTTACCTTGAGCCAGACGCCCTCTACATTTTCCGCGCCGGCTAGTGAATGGACGCGCGGCATGTCGTGTAGAATCTCCCACCTGGATGGCGCGGTCTTTTCGCCTTCCAGCACAACCCCGTGTCGTAGCCTGGCGATGGCATCGGTGCCAGGACGTCGATCGACCAGCACAAGGTAGGTCTTGGCATGCTCGTGTCGCGGATGGCTTAGGGTCTGGGCGATTTCGCCATTGTTCGTCAGCAGCATCAGGCCCTCGCTATCCAGATCCAGCCTTCCCACTGCAAACAGGCGCTCCTCTGTCTTCACCAGCTGCTCGAGGCCCGGCCGTCCTCTGGGGTCGTCGAAGACCGACAATACGCCCGGTGGCTTGTACAGCATGAGGTAGTAGTAACGCGGCTTGGCGTCCCAGGCCAGCACCTGGCCGTCAATCACGATACGATCCTTTTCCGGATCGACCTTCAAACCCATCTCCTTTACTATCCGGCCATTGACTTCGACCCGGCCTTGTAGGATGATCTCCTCACAAGCTCGCCGCGAGGCGATGCCGGCCCGTGCCATCACTTTCTGCAGACGCTCTTCAGGCATGATCAGCTCAATGAAAGGACGTTATGGCCGGCGCTTCACCAAGGAGCTCGGTGCCGAGGTACCAACGTACCGTTCCCACGGATGAGCCCGGCTGCGGCCGGCCAGGGGTGTCCAGGACTACCTGTGCCCGCACCCTAGGCCATTGCCAGACAGGCAGAAACAGATCCGGAGCGTTTGGTGCTACAATTCGGAGGGGACGGTCCTCATGGTCTCGCACCCAGGCTGTTGGCCCGGACGGTTGGGGGGCCTCAGTCCAACGGAAAACTGAGAAGTAGAAGTCCAAGAGTGCCCGGGCATCGGCGTATCGATCAGTGCTGCCCAGGATTATGGCCAGGACACGGTGGCCATCGCGCGTGACCGATGCCACCAGGCTCTGGCCGGCCAGGTCCGTGGTTCCGGTCTTGACGCCGTCCGCATCCGGGTAGGTGGCCAGCAGCACGTTCTGGTTCCAAAGGGGATGCCCTGCCCTGGTTGTGCTTTGGGTGCCCACAATCTCGCGGACTTTGGGATAAGCCAGCGTCTCCTCAGCCAGCCGCCATAGGTCGTGAGCGCTGCTATAGTGATCCGGGGCGTCCATGCCGTGGGGATTGGCGAAATGCGTGCTCAGTAAGCCAAGCTCGGCCGCCCGGGTGTTCATCATGACGACAAACCCCGGCACTGAGCCTGCCACATGCTCCGCCAGAGCCACGGCTGCATCATTTCCCGAGTTCAGGAGCAACCCCCACAACAGATCTTCCACCGTCACGACTTCCCCAGACTGGAGTCCCATGGTAGATTCTCCAACCAATGCAGTGGGAGACACCACCACCTGATCCTCAAGATGCGAGCGCTCAAGCGCCAGCAGGGCAGTCATGAGTTTTGTGATGCTGGCCATGGGGCGTGGGTTGTCCGGGTTTACGGCCAGCAGGACTTGGCTGGTGTCGCTATCCGCCAGAAGCGCCTCTGGTGCGCTCAGAAGTGGGGGAAGCTTGGTGGACTCGATCGCTGCAATGTCTTCAGCGTAGAGCACTGGCGAACCCGGTTGCGTGCCACTCAAGCCCGGAGGACCGGCCGCAACGCAAAGCAGGCTCAGCATACCGATCAAGACCGGCCACCAAAGCTCCCCGAGTCTTCTCGATAGCCTAGCCGCGCCCTGCGCACGCGCGCCCAAGCTGGATGGGATCGTGGTCGCAGAATTGTGCGCCATGCTTGTCCGCAAATACTACACGGTGGCGATTATCTCGCCTCCGTATTGTGTTCATCAGCTCGGTTGATCGCTGTCAGCCGCACCATCTTATGCGGTAGCCGGGCGCTGGTTCTGTTTGCCGCCCAGAAGCCGCCGAAAATCGCCCATCTCCCAGGACACCAGCAGCGGTACGGCGTTGAAGATGGACGAGTAGGTGCCGCTCAACATGCCAACCAGTAGTGTAGCAATAAACGGCCGGATGGTTGCGCCGCCAAACAATAGCAGGGCCACCAGGATGAACATAGCGTTAAGCTGAGTGACCAGCGATCGATGTAAGGTCTCCAACAGGCTGCGGTTGGCGATCGTCTCGAAATCTTCCCCGCGATGGCGAGCCGTGTTCTCGCGAATGCGGTCGAACACCACAATGGTATCTTGAACGCTGAAACCAATAACGGTTAGCAGTGCGGTCAGAAAGAGGGCGTCCACCTCCCAACCAAAGAAGATGCCCATGATGGAGTAGAATCCGCAGGTGACCAATATGTCGTGGATCATGGCGGCGATAGCACACGTGCCATAGCGCACCGGGTGTGGCACATTGCGGAAAGCGAAGGTAATGAACAGCAGGATCGCCACTGCGGCCACCAGCACTGCCAGGAAAGCGGCTCGCGTTACCTCGGCACCCACCGAAGGTCCCACATTGCGATAGTCCAGGCTGGTGAAGCCGCCGAACTCGGCGTCCAGTTGCGCCTGAATCTGCTCCTTAGTCGCCTGATCGATCTCCTTGAGTCTGGCCTGAAAACGATTGCCTTCGGCGCCTAAGGTAGTTACCGCTGCATCGCTGAGCCCCTGGGCAAGGAACACAGCGCGTACCTCGGCGGGTGCCGCCGCCTCGCCCACTTCGAACTCCCAGCGTACGCCACCGGTGAAGTCAATGCCGGGCCGGAGGGGGAATCCGTACGTGATGGTCGAGTACACCATAGCAATCAGGCCCGGGATGATGATCAACGCCGATATCAGGTAGTACCACTTACGGTGCTGAACAATCTCGTACATGGCTTACGCTCCCACGATCCACGCGTGCTCAGCGACCGTCTCTTCGGCCTGAGGACGCTCGAACACCAGCCGCATGAAGGTGCGGGTGACAAAAACGGCCGTGAACATGCTGATCAGCACGCCGAGGAACAAGGTGAGGGCGAAGCCCCGCACGGTGCTGGCACCGAACGCGCCGCCAAAAAAGTAGAGGATACCACAGGTGATCAGCGTTGAGAGATTGGAGTCCAGGATCGACGTCCAGGCCCGATTGAAACCAGCCTCCACTGAGGCTTTCAAGGGCTTGCCATTGCGTAATTCTTCCTTCATGCGCTCAAAGATCAGGACGTTGGCATCCACTGCGGTGCCCGTCGCCAGTAGAAATCCGGCGATACCTGGTAGAGTGAGGGTGATCGGAATCAGCTCGTATAACGCCAGATTGAGCAACACGAAGATTATCAGCGCAAAATCGGCTAGGAGGCCGGGCAAGCGATAATAAAGCAGCATGAAGAGTAACACCACCGATAAGCCAATCGCGCCGGCAATGATGCTGCTACGTACCGAATCAGCGCCTAGGGAGGCCCCCACCGAGCGTGCATCGACCACTCGTAGGGGCACTGGCAGCGCGCCGTACTGCATCTGAACCGCCAAACCGCGTGCCTGCTCCTGAGTGAAACCCCCGCTGATCTCGCCGCTGCCGTCGATAACGGCCCGGATAACCGGTGCCGACAGCACCTGTTTGTCCATGGTGATGGCCACCACGTCGCCGATGTGGTTGCGAGTATACTCCCGAAAGATCTCACGGCCGCTGTCGGTGAGCTCAAAGGCTATCACAGGCAAGCCAGTGGTTGGATCCGCAGCCACCTGGGCCAACCTGAGGTCTGCTCCCGTCATTAATGTCCGATATGGCCGCCCGGTCGTCGGGTCCATAAGGCCCACTTGTTCCGTGCCAGAGACCACGCTAGTAGCCCCGAAATCCGTCTGGAGGATAGTGCCCTCCAGGAGAGGCGTCCGGCCGGCCTCTACAAACTCCAAGAGGCCAGTGCCTCGCAGCGTAGCGATCGCCTGATCGGGGTTTTCGATGCCTGGCAGCTCTACGATAATGCGGTCTTCCCCCTGACGTTGCACCAGGGGTTCGGCAACACCCAAGCCATTGACCCGGTTGTCCACGACGACCTTTGCCGCCTCCATAGCCTCAGCCGTGACCGCCTGCTCTGGCGGCAGGTCGGCCTCCAATAGCACCTGCAGGCCGCCCTGCAGGTCAAGCCCGCGCCGCAACTCCAGGCTGCGATAGCCAGCGGGCTGCCAGAAGGCCAGATTGGATAACCACGTGGGATGCTGGATGGGCAAGACGATGACCAGGGCAATAAAGGCCAGGATCATGATCAAGATGAAACTGATGATCGTCCGATTGCGCATATCACGCTCCTACAGCGCCGTATTCTCCTCAAGAAGGCCTGCCAGGGCCAGGCAAAAAAACGGCAACCAGCCGGGGTGGCGGTTGCTCGGCACGTTGAAGCCTAATGTGTTGACGGCTTGATTCGCAGCAAAGTCTACCCGCAAGGGGAATGATGAAGCCGGGTTT
>JAULUH010000485.1:0-11037 GCA_032111745.1 Anaerolineae bacterium
GAACATGACACAACGCACTACCGGCAACTGAGCGTCCACAGCGGGAAGCCCGCTCGAGGGCGACTCGTTCTGTTGTAGCTCATCGACAGTCGGCGTTGGCCTCCTGTGGAATGTGCTAGCGGCCCGGACCGTATCCTGTGTTTCGCACAGCTGGCAAGCCTTCTCGTTCGGTATTGAGCGCAGCGCGGCCGTGGCTGGTGGCGCAGGCGCAAGAGCAACTGCCAGGAAGAGCGCAACTATCCCAGCAAGCTTTATCCGTGATCTCATAACAACCTTTCACATAACGGTCCTGGTGTCGTCGATCATCGCCTCACGCCGGCAGGGCGCAGACTTCGAGCGTCAGGGCTGTGCGCTACGGCATGGCTTGCAGTGCCTGCAAAGCATGCCAGGCGCCTACCGGGCAGACGTCGTGCAGCTCCGGCACGCCTGCCGCCTCGCAGGCGTCCACCGCGGCCGATGTGAAGCAGCCGGGCGGCAGCCAAATCAACCGGGCGCCGGCCGCGGCTACCTTGGGCACACTTTGCTCGCTGATCGCCGGGGCCAGGGCCAGTACCACCACGTCGGGCATCTCTGGCAGAGCCGCCAGCGATGGGTAGCAGGAAACGCCGTCGATCTCGCTGTACTTGGGGTTGATGGGATAGACGGTGTAACCGCCAGCGTGGAGGGTCTCGAACACCTCGTGGCCGTACTTCTCCGGTCGGGCCGAGACGCCGATCACGGCGAAGGACGCGCGCGTCTTTAGCACGTCTATGGCTGCTTCCTGGGCTGGTGTTAGCGAGATAGCGGTCATTGTTCATCCTTCGGCAAGCCGCTGTCGAGGTGCGACTTGCGTGTACTTTGAGCGGTGGGAAACGACCTGGAGAGAGCGTGTACAGAGCTCATGGCACGCCCCCAAAAGCCTCGTAGTGCACTTTGCCGACCTCGTAGCGGGTGCGGGGCGACTTGGCTTCGGCCGGCTCGCCAACCGGCGCCAGGCACAGCACTCGCCACACCTCTGGAATGTCCAGCGCCTGGCGCACATAAGCCTCGCGCTGCGGCCGAGGGTAGATGGCGACCCAGACGCCGCCCAGGCCCAGCGCGGCCGCAGTCAGCAACAGGTTCTCGGTGGCTGCGCTGCAATCCTCCACCCAGTGGTCGGATCTGTCCGGGTTGCCCAGCACAGCAAAGACTACAGGCGCCTGAGCGCACATGGCGCTCCACTCGTGGGTCTGAGCCAGGGCGCGTCGTCGCTCGAGGTCGCGCACGACCACAAAGGCCCAGGGGCGGACGTCGTTGGCCGAAGGCGCGGCCATAGCCGCCTGGAGTAGCACGTCGATCTGTTCAGCAGTCACTGGCGCGTGGGTATACTCACGGATACTGCGGCGCTGCAGAATCCACGGCGGCGCGGAAGGGCTTGCAGCCGGCGTAGCCACTAACATGGCCGCGTGCTTGTGGAAATCGAGCTCCTGGATGGTGGCATGCACGGTCGTGGGTGGCTCGAACAACTTCGACAGCGTGATGCCGCCTGGCGTCACGAACAGGCGCGTCACATCCTTCATCAAGAGCTGACGCTCGCCGTTTTGTTCAAGGAATACGGTAGTTTCACACATCAGATCGCTCCATACGTTGTCGGTCCTTGGAAGAGGGCCTCTGCGGCTGCTTCGTTCACCCGGCATTGCGACTGGATCAACAGTTCGAACGGATTGATGGGCTCACCGTCGACCAAAATGCCCGGCGAGGCCCGCAGGTCGTACTGAGCTGCCAGCGCCTGGCCTTCCGCCGACTCCAGATCAACGCGGGTAAACGGAATCCCGTGTTGCTCCAGATAGGCGATGATCCTGTGGCTGCGCCGGCAGTTGTGCGCCGGGAGAATCGTAATGTCGGGCATCAGTCACTCCTGCTGCGCGGCAGGCCGCTGCCGCCATGCCGCGCCATCTCGATCTCAGCCAGGATAGCCAGGGCGATCTCGGCCGGTTCTCGGCCGCCCAGGTCCAGGCCGATGGGCGCATGAACACGGGCCAGGTCAGCCTCGCTGCAGCCGTTTTTGCGCAGGTGTTCCAGGATGATGCTGCACTTGCGCCGGCTGCCGATCATGCCGATGTAGGCTGCGGGCGTGGGCAGCACATCGCGCAGCGCCTGCTCGTCGGTAACGTGGTCCTCGGTGATGAGCACGACGTAGGTGCGATTGGTGATCGTCTCCGGCGCAAGCTGCAGCCGGTCGGCTCGCTCGGCGAGCATATCCACCACCTGCACATCGTAGCCGACGACGCGCGCAAGCTCGGCCAGGGGCCGGCCAATGTGTCCGCCGCCGACGATGAGCAGGCGGGGCGTAGGCAGATAAGGTTCGACGAACACGGTCACCTCTCCACCGCACAGGGTTCCGATGGCATCCGGACCCTCTTCCCGGAGGGCAAAACGAAAGATATAGGGTTGGCCCTTGGCCAGGGTTTGCTGCGCTGCCTTTCGGATGCGAACTTCCAGCTCACCACCGCCCACGTTGCCCAGCCAACTGCCGTCGGCCCGCAGCAGCAGCTTGAAGCCGGGACGGGCGGGAGAGGCGCCCTTGACTTCGGTAACCGTCGCCAGGGCCACCGGCCGGCTGGCCTCTATTGCTTGCTGCAACTCGTGCAAGACATCTTGCTGCAATGTAGGAGCCTCCATGGCATCACCTTGCCTGGTCATCTCTCAGCCATCCTTTTCCTTGAGCGCGTCCACTCAGTCCCAGCCATAACCCTGGCCGGGCGGCGCCCACGGTTCATCCAGAAGCTCGACGGTAACCTGCCGCACGCCGGGCAGCGACGCCACCGCCTGCCGGGCCATTTCGACTATGTAGCTAGGCATCAGGTAGTCCCGCACCGTCAGGCCCTCGAAGCGCGCCGGCTCCTGCCAGGCCAGGGTAATGCCCAGCCATGCCCGTTCGTCGATGGGCAGCGCGGTGACGTCTTGGCCGGCAAAATAGATTTGGCCAGCGTCCGGACCATAGCCATGGCAACCCATGAGGGTGTAGGCCAGACTAGACTTGCCTGAGCCATTGGGCCCCAGCAGGCCGTGTACCGTGCCCGGGTGAATACTGAGGCTAACCTGGCGCAAAATATCACGGCCCTCACGCCGCAGGCTGAGATTCTCAATACGCAGCAGGTCTTCTTGCATGGTGTATCCTAGTTGCAGGATCCGCAAGCACAACCCGACCCGCCGTTGCCGCCAACTGTGCTGCGCTCGCTGGCAGTCAACACCAGAGGCGCGGTCCAGACACGCTGCAGGCGCTGGCTGGCGCACTGCGGACACAGGATCGTGGGCTGGCTGGCCAGATCGGCAAAGCTGATAAATCGCTCGAAGACGGTCTGGCATTCCTCACAGCGAAAGACGTAGGTTGGCACGTTGGACACTCCTAAACATCCGGGATTGGAAATACCGGCCTGCAGCCGACAAGTGGCCTTCCGGCTGCACTCAGGGCAAGCTCTCAGCCACTGACCACGCGGGTGGGGGGACAGCATGACGAGGGAGCAGAGGGCGCCGTCGCCGGCCAAAACGACTGGTCGGCGCCACTAGCTTCAGCCGCCAGGCTTAAGGCCCGGTGCAAGCGGTCCTGGTTGATCTTGTAGTGAATTCGCTGGCGTTCTCTCCAGGAGGTCACCAGGCCGGCGCGTCGCAGCACGCTCATCTGCTGCGACACGTAGGGCTGAGGGCGTCCAGTGCGTTCTACCAGGTAGCACACGCAGGTCTCCTCGTCGGACAGTTGGCGCAGGAGCTCCAGGCGGAATGGGTGGCTGAGCGCCTTGAACACCAGCACGATCTGCTGGTCGCTTCGCTGCTGGTCGACCGACTTGTCTGGTTGGGGATTTCGACTGGTAGTCATCGTTCAACTCCTGTGCGCCGTGGTCGCTACAGTGTGCCGATTCATCTCCAAGACGCTGTTTATGCGGATAGCCGCGCCGGGTGAGGCATGCCGGCCGGCGGTCAATTGGCGCTGCCGATGGCCGGCATGGGCACAACCATGGCCTGTAGCTGAGCCAGACGGTCGACATAGGCCGGCTCGAATAGCGGCGGACACTGCTCCAGCGTCACCTGGGACGCAGCCAGTTTCAGTGCGAAGTTCCAACAGGTGGGCTGGCCGCACTGGCGGCAGTTGGTGCCGGGTAATAGCTTGAAGACGGCCATGAGCGTGGGCCGCTGGCGTGCCTCGAAATCAGGTTCGATCTCATCCCGCCGCTCCCAGGTGCGGTTAACCAGTTTGACCAGGCCGTCCACCTCCTGGATGGCCGACTGGCGATCCTCGACGTTGCTGACGGCAATGCGGTCGGGTTGGAAAACGATGTAGTGACCGGCCTTTCTCCAGCTCAGGGCTGGCACCACGGTGTTGTAGACCGCGCCACGCAGGGTGGCGTTGAGATAGGGCAGCGCCTCGCGGATATCGGCTGGCAGAAGGGCCACGGCGCTAAAGCGCTCTGCTCCCGGCTCGCAGGGCGGCGTGAAAACGTCTAGCTCATAGCTTGGGATCAGCATGTTGCCTCCACGACCCGAAGTTTCTGAGTCCGGCGGCGGGAGCGGACGCCATTGTCCGCTCCCGCCGCCGGTTGCTCACCAAATCTTGATCCCGAAGAAGGCGGTGATGAACTTCACCGCCACATACAACAGGAACACCACGCCCAGAATCAGGCCCAGTATCTGCGACTGGTCGACCAACAGCGTGAACAGCCAGGAGCCCAGCAGCACGCCGACGATGCCCGCGCCGCCAACCCAGGTCACGGCCCGCCGGTCCACGTTGCCGCGCACCAGGTGGCCGTAGCCGCCGCTGATGGCGGTGAAGATCACGGCGAAGAGGGTCGTGCCCACGGCGATGGGCGCCGGATAGCCCATCCAGAAGTGAATCACCGGCAGCATCAGGCTGCAGCCGCCGGTGCCAATCAAACCGCCCAGAACGCCGGCCGCAAAGCCGACGACCAGCAGTACCAGGCCGCTGGCCAGGTTCACTTCGGGTACACCGCTAGCCACCTGGCCAGCCGCCCCGGAGAGGAAATACCACAGGGCGATGGCCAGGATAATCAGCAGCAACACCAGAGTGGGAGTCTGATTGCGCAGGGCAGGAGATGTGCGTTGCACCATGGCATCACCTCCTGCTAGATCCCGTTGTTCCCATCGGGTCGCACGACCAGCACCGAACAGGGGGCATGCGACACGATGCGGTTGGAGACACTGCCCAGAAGGAAGGCCTTCACCGGCGACAAGCCGCGGTGGCCAACGACGACCAGGTCGAAACCGTGGTCGCGCGCGGCGCGGATGATCTCCTCCGATGGATCACCCTCCGCCAGCAGAAGTTGATAGCCGACGCCGGCCTCTGCCAGGATCTCCTTAGGCCGGGCGAACACCTCCCAGGCTTCGATGTCGCTGGGGGGTGCCCCCACCAGCGTCACACCTGCCGTGCTGGCAATGGTAGGAATGACGTTCATCAGCGTGACCGACGGAATGCCGCGCTCGGCGGCCAGCTTGGCTGCGGCTCGCACGGCAGACAAGCCAATCTCGGAACCATCGACGCCGACAAGGATACGTTTCATCTTACACCTCCACAGTACAAACACAAGCTGATGGCCCTGACCTGTTGCAGGGCAAAGCTCAGCATTTGCAGCAGCACTTTCTATTTGCCAGGAACTGCGGTCCTGGATCAGCGGTTAAGCGCTTATCTAGGAGGGGGGCGCTTGTTGCCTGGCCCGCGGCCGTCCTGGCACAGGCAGCAGTTGCGCCGGCCCAGACATCGCAGGCATTGCATGGTATTGGCTCCTCGAACCGCGAACAAATGTAGAGGCTCAAACAACCTCCGCCTGGCGCAAGGCCACATCGTATTTCTCACGGTTGGCTCGCAACTCATCCTTGGCATGGCGGAGGAGTTTTCGCTCACGCACCACCTGGCGGATGAAGCCACGCGACGGGAATTCCAGGGCATCCTGGGTGCACACTGTGGCACAGGTGGTGCAGCCGACCATGCAGTGGTCCGGGTTGACCACCACCGGCCGGTTGCGCTCGAAGTCGAAGGCGTAAACCTGGCGGCCGCACGAGGTGACGCACAGGCCGCAGCCCACGCAGCGATCGGCCACAACGGCGGGATACCAGTCGATTTCCTGGCGTGGGATGCCGTGCCAGGGATTAGTAAAGTTGTTGGTAGCCATTGAAAACCTCCAAAGCGCCGAAAGATCTCACACGTGTCACGTTGAGCGGACCGAGATGCTTCGCTGGCGTAGGCGGCGTCGAAGTTCGTTGCATGATCGACTGGACGCGTGCGCTAACGACCTTGGCCGCCCGACCCGCTCAGCATGACAAACACGCGCTTCACGTGGTCACGCTGAGTGGGTTGAGCATGCGACTCTCGCTGAGGCGAATGTCCAGCGAAGCGCCTCGCCGCCCATCCGACAGACTCAGATGTTATCGGTCGTAGCCCGAGCAAGGGATACACAGATGCTGATCGCCCACGACGCGGCGGTAGGCATGGGCCACCAACTCCCCGCACTGGTCGCATTTCGCGAAGCCCATCACCTCAGGCAGCCAGTTGTACGGGTACTCGAATACCGGGCCGATGGTCAGCACGTCACTCTCCGGCGCGTTCCAGACCAGGTTTACCAGTTCCATCTGGTCTTCTTCGGAGATCTCATCAGGCGAGATGCCTGCTGCGCGCTGCTGCATGAAGGCCGACTCGGCGATTTGTTTCTGCAAAGTGGGCTTGTATGAAACGCGCACGGCCCGCTCGCCGTCCTTGTCGATCAGCGTCACCGCCAGCTTGCCCAGCGGGTTCTTGCGGATGTTGCCCTTGCCGAAGGTGCAGCCGGTGGTGTACTGGATGCCGTCGCCAAAGCACATGCCGCCGTGCTCCTCGCCGGTTTCGATGATGGCGTAGAGCTGAGTGCCGCCGCTGCGCTTGACGTCCAGCGCCCGCAGCGCGGCCAGCCCCACGAGCACGCCGGCCACGCTGGCCCAGCAACGATGGCCGTGGAATTTCAAGGTGTCGGTCAGAATCTCCTGATCGCTCATATCGATCCCTTTCGTATTGTGCAACCGGCCTAAGCCGTGGCAGCCGCCAACAGCGCTGCGAGTTGTGCGATCGTCGGCACTCGCCCCGCGCTGACTAGCTTGCCGGCGATCACCAGGCCGGGCGTGAAGAGAATCCCATGTGTCGCATACTCCTGGTAGTCATGAACGTGTTGTACAGTCGCTTCAATGCCGAGCTGCTCTACAGCCAACTTGACCCGAGTCGCCAGCTCCTGGCACGTATAGCAGCCAGGACCTAGAACTTTGATCTCCATGGTGCGCTCCCTCTGGCGGCTCATAACACGCCTAGCAAGATCAAGGCGCGCTGCACGGCCAGAATCACCAGGACTGCGGCGAAGATGCGGCTGAGGGTCAGCGACTTGACCCGTTTGGCCATGAAGCGCGCGCCCAGCCAGGCGCCGATCACCGCCGTAATCGAGGTCAGGATCAGCATCAGCCAGTCGAACTGCGCGTCGCCCAGGTGGGCGATGAAGGCCGAGAAGGAGGGCAAGGTCACAATCACCGAGTTGGTGGCAGCAGCGATGCGGGCCGTGTAGCCCACCATCACCAGCGCTGGCATCATCAGGAAGCCGGGCCCGACGCCCAGAAAGCCGGCGAAGATGCCGATCAGCCCGGCGAAAAAGCCAGCCTTGACCCGAGTGCGGTCGCTGATCTCCAGCGCCTTGCTGTCGTCCATCTTGGGCGGAAAGGCCATGCGAAAGGCCAGGAAGACCAACACGCCGACGTAGATCCACCAGACGGTGTCGGTGCTGACGAACTGCAAGAGCCACACTCCAAGGGGAGCCACCACGGTCGTGATGATCAGCAGGGGGATGGCCGTGCGCCAATCGACCATACGGGCGCGCGCATATGTGATCGCGCCGGCGATGGCGGTGAGGCCGTTCAACCACAATGACCAGGGCATGATGACGTGCTTGAGATCGAAGCCGAACAGGCCTAGCACCGGCGTGGCGATGAAGGCCACGCCCAGGCCCAACATGCCGGCAAGGAAGGAGAGGGCAAAGAGCAGTGCGCTGAGAATGAAGTAGAGCATAGGTGGTCTCTTCGCGACTAAGCGTCAACTGGGTGCTGACAGAAACTGGTCGATGGCATCCAGGGCTTGGGCGGCGTAGATGGACGCCGGGCCGCCGCCCATCATCAGGGCGACGCCGATGGTTTCCAGAAGCTCCGCACGGCTGGCGCCCGCAGCCACGGCGTCATGGGTGTGATAGGCGATGCAGCCGTCGCAGTGCACGGCAATGCCGATGGCCAGGGCCATCAGCTCCTTGCTTTTGGCGTCCAGCGCCCCAGCCTCGACAGCCTTCTTGTGCAGCCGGGCAAAGCCGGTCATGGGGCCGGAAATCTCCCGTCCCAGTTGCGCCAGGCGCTGTTCCAGAAGCTGGTGATAAGCGACGTAGTCGGTTGTCATGATGTCCTCGAGTTCCTAGGTTGCCACCGCTGGCTCGAACAGATCAGTCCAGCCGGTGCCGTTGGCGGCGATAGGGTAGGCCAGGGTGAAGTACTCATGGCAGGCCAGGCGCTCGGCCTCGATCTCAGGCGGCCCGGAGAAGGGCGGGTTCTGGCTGGCGTGACACTGCATCGCGCGCACCTTGGTCGCCAGATGCTCGCCCACGTCGATGGCGGCCACCGGCCCGCCGGCGAGTTCCTCCGCAGGGATGACGCCACAACCCTGCATCGTCGCCTCGGAGGGCGCAAGGTAGTAGAGCCGCGCCAGGAGTCCGGCCTGATCGAAGGCTGTGGTGGCGAAGCGATGGATGGCCAGGTGGTCCGGGTGGCCTGAGATGCCATCGGGGCCAAAGGTTATGACAGCCTGCGGCTGCACGGCGCGCAGGATAGCGACGAGTTGGCCGACGACCGTAGTGGGGTTGGCTGTCGCCAGCTGACCATCGAGATATCCCAGGAAGCGCACGTCGGCTAGTCCCAGCGCAGTGGCTGCAGCCTCCAGCTCGCGCGTGCGGACCTGTGCGGTTTCGTCAGGGGTCAGCCCGGCAATGCCTGCCTCGCCTCGAGTGGCGCACACCAGCGTCACCTTCACGCCTTGCGCCGCGTATTTCGCCAGTGTGCCGCCCATAGCAAAGCTTTCGTCGTCTGGATGAGCCAGTACGATGAGCAGCGCCGGCGCGTTGGTCGTAGTGCCCATGAACGTTGTCTCACTGAAGCCTGTACAAGTTGGCTGGCATGTCGCGACGCAATATGCAATGAACTGCATATAATAGTCGGTAGAAAGCCCTCACGATCTCAAGACTGGTGAGGGCTTATGGGCGCCGCGTCCGGCGGCTGGTTATGTCTCTACAGCAGCGTTAGCCAGCCAGGTCGTCACTTCGACAGTGCTGGGGATGCGACCCCCGCAGACCAGTTTGTTGTTGATCACCAGGCCAGGCGTGAACAGCAGCCCGTACTTGGGATATTCCGTGCGGTCAGTCACGTGCTCGATCTCGGCATCCAGGCCTAGCTGAGCCACGGCCGCTCTGGCGTTCTCCTCGACCAGGTGGCAGTTGTTGCAGCCAGGGCCGAGAACTTTGATGTTGACAGGCATATGGATAAGCTCCTTGAAGGAAGTAGGTAGGGCGTAATAAGGATGGTAGCCGCAGCGCGTGACACGCAACCGGAGGCCGGCAGCAGCAGCAGGCTCGTGCCGGTTGGCGGCTGGCTGGTCTACTGCCCACCGACTACCACGATGGTCGGCTCAATAACGATCTCGCTCTTGACCGAGTTGGCCACCAGGCTGTACTTCTGGGCGGATGCCAGGGCGCGCTGGACCCGCTTCTCAAGGCTGGCGGCATCGCCGCCGGCGCGCACGGTGATCTCGGGCCAGAAGCGCAGGTGGGTGAAGAGCTCGGTGCGGTCCAGCTCGATGCGCTTGGTGCCTTCGGTGCGGCAGCGATAGTCGACCAAATCGATCTTGAAGCGCTCGCAAGCCCAGAGGAACATCATCATCACGCATGTGTTGGCCGCGGCGACGAAGGCGTCCTCCGGGGTGAACACCCCCTCATGGCCGTAGGCGTCGGGCGGTGCGGAGAACATCATCTGCGGGCCGTTGCCCATCACGATGTGGCCCCAATGGTCCCCCTTCCAGACCACGGTGGTATGGTAGGTCGCCGTCTTAGCCATCGGCCTGCTCCTTGCCCGCGCAGTAGCTTTGCCATGCCAGGGCCACCGCTTCGGTGTAGAGGGCCTCCTCGCCGGCCGGAATGGGATTGTAGAGCCGCACCGTATCTATGATCTGGGCCGGGACAGATGCTTCGCCTGTTGCATCCTCAGCACCACGGGGCGCTACGGCACGCATGCCCTGGCTGTAGGCCATGTCCAGGATTGGGTCCAGCGCCATGATCTCCACGGCGCGACCGTTGACCTGCACGCGGGTCACGGGAATGCCCGACCCGCAGGCGCAGCCGGCTGAGCTGACCTTGGCCGGCGTCTCTGGCTCCAGCACCCTGCCCTCGGCACGGCTCCACCGCGCGGCCATGAGGTGGTCCACCTCGGCGGCGATGACCTCGGCCAGGGCGTCCACGGCCGGCTGGCTCTCCGGCGACAGGCGGCGCAGCCCCTGTGGCCGCGGCAGGCCACGCTCGGCCAGCACGTCGTCCAGCAGGATGCTGACGGCCGGGGTGTTGCTGTAAAGCTCGGTGGCGCGGGCGGCGCAGCGTTTCTCGCAGCCGTCCACGGCGATGGTGGGGTAGAACTTGGCAAAGGCGCGGTCGCCCTCGCCGCCGGCCAGGAAAAGGGGCAGGCAGATGGTCACGGTGTCGTTGGGGAGCAGCTCTTCGAGCACCTTAAGCGAGGCCAGGCGCGTCACGGTGCCATCAGAAAGCTCCTCGCCGGAACAGGCGACGATGCCGACTTTGCGTTGGGGCAGGCTAGGCATGGGTCCCTCCTTGGGCGCTCAACTCGCCGGCGGCTTGGGCAACTTCCTGCGCCAGCGCTTGCGCCAACGCCTGCCCGCCTTCGTTCAGCTCGGCGATGCCTTGGGGCTTGAACTGCTTGTTGCGACGATAGCAGTCCAGCACTGTGAACTCGCGCGCC
>JAULUH010000486.1:0-3977 GCA_032111745.1 Anaerolineae bacterium
CGGCCAACACGGTCGCCGGCAGGGGGTTCACGAAGCGGTACCTGGCGACACCCACGACTAGTGAATGGGCGTTACTAAGTTGGGTCATCATCGCTCCTGTAACAACAATATTAGGCTCTGCTGCGGCCCAAGGCTTTCCACGGGTTGGTATCCTCTGAAGCCTCCCTGCGCCTCCACTGTCAGGTCGTCCAGCACCTGCCCGGTCAGCCCATCCTGTACCGCGTACGCCCCCGGCGACAGCCGGCTGCCGTCGAGGGCCAACAGGCAGCCAGCCTGTCGCTCCGGCCCGAAGTTGTGGACCACCAGAACCGCGTCGTCTACTCCTGCTTCCTGTTGAGGATCCTCATAGTGGCGCAGGTACCCGAACACCGGCTGGCAGGAGCTGTCCAGGCCGGTCAGGTCGCCCCGGCGCAGCGCCACGTGATCGTTGCGCAGCCCGATCAGGCGCCGGTAGTGGCTCAGCAGGGAGGTAGGCTCGCTGGCCTGGCCGGCCACGTTGGCCGCCTCGTATCCCTGGTTGAGCGGCTCCCACGGGGTGCCGGCTGTGAAGCCTCCGTCCGTCTCGGCGCTCCACGGCATGGGCGTGCGAATCAGCTCATCCGGCTTCTGGCCGGTCATCCCAATCTCCGCGCCATAGTAGATGAAGGGCACGCCCGGCAGGGTCAGGAGGATCGAGGCCGCCAGCCTGGCCTTGCTTTCATCCCCGCCCAGCTGGCTCATCACCCGGTCCTGATCGTGGTTGGTCAGGAAGGGTGCGAACTGGCCTGGGGGATACGAGCGCAGCACATGGTCAAGCTGGCTGGCCAGAAAGAAAGGATTCTCGGACTCGACACTGCGCAAGATCGCCTCCGCCAGAGCAAACTCGAAGGCGAGGTCCACTTCGTCCTCCGCGACGTAGGCCGCCACCGCCGGTGTCCTGTCCCACACCTCGCCCACCGTCAGCTTCTCGGTCCCTATCTCGTCGATCCTATCGTCGTAGGCTCGCAGCCAGGCATGCGTCTCCGGCAGGCCGTCCAGCTGGCCATCCGCCTCGAACAGATGCCGGATCGCGTCCAACCGCAACCCGTCAGCGCCCATCTGCTCTAGCCAGAACCGGGTCACCTTGCTCATCTCTGCAGTCACCGCACGGTTCGCGTAGTTAAGGTCAGGCATCCCCTCCCAGAACAGCCCGTAATAGAACTGATCTCCCACCTGATGCCAGGTGGCCGCGCCCCCGTAGGAACGCCAGCCGGGGTTCTCGTCGCGCCAGACATACCAGTCCCGCCTGGCCGCGTCCTCGCTGCCGGCAGCCTCGACGAACCAGGCGTGCTGGCTAGAGGTATGGTTCAACATCAGGTCCACGATCACCTTGATGCCCCGCGCGTGGGCCTCCGCGATCAGGCGCTTGAACGTCTCGTTGCTGCCGTAGTCCTCCTCCACCGTGTAGTAGTCCGTGGCATCGTAGCCGTGATAGCTCGGGGACTGCATCACGGGCATCAGCCAGATGCCCGTGACCCCCAGGTCGTCGCCGCTGTCGGGGTCGCCGTCGTTGAGATAATCCATCTTCTCGATCACCCCCTCCAGATCGCCGATGCCATCGCCGTCGCTATCGTAGAAGCTCCGCACGAAGATCTCGTAGAAGACGGCGTCGTTCCACCAGGTGTCCGTCTCAACTGCCGCACCCTGGGGGCTGGGCAGCTCGGCGGATGGACTCTGTGATTCCAGCAGGCTCGTAGCCGTAGTTGGCTGGCCAGCACAGGCCCCGAACAGAGCCGTCTCCACCAGCAGCAGCACCAGGACCACGGCCCAAGTGGTGTGCTTTCTCCCAGCCCCAGTGCTGCGGCCCTGCCGCTGGCATATCCATGAGCGGTGCTTCATCATAGCACCATCATACTACGGTTGGTCCCTCCACACCATGATCTACGTCATGTCTGATAACACTGCTGCATCATCGCTGCTGCCCAGCCCGGCGCCGGGAAGGCCGGCCTGATTTGTTCGATGCCGCGACACGTGGTATAATCATTCTTGATAAGCCTTTGCACAGGGTAGTGAGGGGAAGGACCAACGCGCATCCGCTTGTGACCAGAGCTCCGGCTGCACATTGCCTGCTCCGGCCGCCATCCTGTTGGTGTCCCGCTTACTTTTGGAACAAGTTCGACTTGCGAAGCTTCCTGATCTTGTTCCCTGGCCTGTGGTAGCAAGACCCATCCCCCTGAGGCCTCCCGACAGGATGTGTGGGGCCACCCAAGGCCCCCGGTATAGCACGCCGATCCGGTTCGCCGCCAGCATTATCACGCTCACCGGCGCATTGACCCTTGAAATGCGCCCGACGAATCGTCCTTCTCGATAGCACCTAGGATCCCGAAAGAGAGAAACCTTGGCAGTACCTGAACTAGATGTGCAGTTTGCGACAGGTGATAAGGTGGTCTACCCCAAGCTGGGCGTGGGGCGGATCGTCGACATCGAACAGCGGGAACCGCTGGCCGGGTTCTCCCGTTACTACGTCGTCGACATCATATCCAAACAGCTGACCGTGCGGGTGCCGGTGCGCAACGCGGCCAGGCTGGGCATGCGTCTCGTGATGTCGGCACCCAAGTTGGACAGTGTGTTCGAGGCGCTGCGCAGCCTGCCCGAGCAGCTCCCCGCGGGCTACAAAGAGCGACAGGCATGCATCGACGAGAAGCTGAAGACCCACAGCCCCCTTTCGGTGGCCGAAGCCGTGCGGGATCTCTTCTGGCACGGCAAGATGAGCCACCTGACCCAGGCCGACGCGCAGCTGCTGGACCGTGGCCGCGAACTGCTGGTGTCCGAGATGGCGGCCGCCACGGGCAGCGACCGCTCTGAGTTCATAGCGCGCATCGACAGCGCGCTGCAAGCTGCGGCAGCCCTTACCGTAGCCACGCCGGCTGGTGCCCCTCGCCAGCTGCCGTAGCCAGTCCCGAGCAGGCCGGCGCCAACCCGCCAGTTGCCAACTCTCTATTTGGCGGGCCCCGTTCGCAGAATCCGTGCACTTGCGGTAAAATCGACGCGGTCGAACCACCAGCGAGCCGGTTCCGCCGCCGGTGGTCACCAGACGACCCTATAGCCTGTGGGGAGAGCAACGACCCATGAGCCAAGCCATGTTGCCTGCCGTCGAACAAGCCTTGAACGCCGATACCCCCGGGCCAGACGATCTCGTGCCGTCGGGCTCACTGCCCTCTGAAACCCATCCGGGCCGCCCCAGCGCCCAATGGCCCCTCCCCCAGGGCGTGGTGGACCTCTTCTGCGAGGATGCCGCCGCCAAGCGCGACCTGGAGCATGGCCTGCGCACGCTTTTCGGCCGCTGGAGCTACGCCGAGCTCATCCCGCCTACCTTCGAATACGCCAGTACCCTGGCCTCCGAGGCCGGCACCCAGCTGGCCGAGGAAATGTACCGCTTCCTCGACCGCGACGGCCGCACCCTGGCCCTGCGGCCCGACCTCACCATCCCTACCGCCCGTGTCGCCGGCACCCGGCTCTACGACCAGCCCATGCCCCTGCGCCTCTTCTACGTGGGCTCGGTCTTTCGCTACGAGCCGCCCCAGGCCGGCCGCCAGCGGGAGTTCACCCAGGCCGGCATCGAGCTCATCGGCGCCGCCACCCCGGCGGCCGACGCCGAGGTCCTGGCCCTTGCCGCCGAGGCCCTGCGCACCGCCGGCCTGCCGCGCTTCCAGCTGGCCCTGGGCCAGATGGCCTTCTTCCGTGGCCTCCTGGCTGAGCTGAGCGCGCCGGCCTCCCAGGTGGCGTTGCTGCAGCGCGCCATCGACCGCAAGAGCGCCGCCGGACTGGCTGCCGCCCTCGACCAGGTGGGCGCCGCCGGTGCCCTGCGCCGCGCCCTGCTGGCCCTGCCTCAGCTCAACGGCGGCCCCGACGTCCTCCATCAGGGCCGGTCCTACTGCCTCAACCCTACCATGCACGCCGCCCTCGATCGCCTGGAGGCCATCCACAGCCTGCTGGAAGGCTTCGGCGGCACCGATGCC
>JAULUH010000487.1:0-13007 GCA_032111745.1 Anaerolineae bacterium
GCGAAGTAGCGGCGATAGGTCGCCAGCATGCCGTGGATGACATCCTGGCGGGCCTCGCCGATCTGCAGGCCCATCTCGTAGTGGGTGCCCTCGACGTAGACGATGGGCACGCGGCGGCCGTTGTCGGGCTGCTGTCCCGGCAGCGGGGTAGTGGGCAGGTAGTAGGTCATCGATGGGCTCCTGTGGTCACCAGCCTGGCGGCAGGAGGTGTACTGTTGTACAGGTATTTTAGGTTGATAGACCGTGTTGTCAACCGGCGGACAGCCATCTCAGAAGTCCCCCCTGTTCCCTGCAGGCGTCCGTGTCCATCCGTGTTCCGGTCCGGCGTCCGTATTCCGGCCCGCCTGGTCACCAATCCTGCGCCGCGGCTTCTGAGAAGCCCAGTGGTTATGACAGGGCTTCTCAAGAATCGCGAACACGGCACGCCTGTCACCCTGAGCGGGTCTTGCGCGCAACCTGCAAAACGCCGAATCACCAGCGAAGGGTCTCGGCATGCGACGGGGGATGCTTCGGCGGACCTCAGCATGACACTCACAAGGACTTTTGAGAAGCCCTGAGGTTATGACGCAGATCATTGCGCCGGGTACCGGTTGCTGCTATACTGAGACATACAGCCCGGCAAATCGGATTGCCACGGCCTGGCACTGCCAGAAAGGATCTACGTGATGCGACGACCTAGCCATCTTGCCAAAGCCCTTCTGATCGCCACCCTATTCCTCGCCGGTTGTTTGCCCCAGGCGCAGCCTACGCCGGCCTCGGTGCCAGCTACCTCTACACCGGTTCCTGCGCCGGCTACCCCAGCTCCTACCCTGCTGGAGGAGCCACTGGCCAGCGCCTGGTGGAACGACGCCGTGTTCTACGAGGTGTTCGTGCGCAGCTTCAGCGATAGCGACGGCGACGGCATCGGCGATCTGAACGGGCTGATCGAGAAGCTGGATTACCTCAACGACGGCGACCCCGCCACGACTGACGACCTGGGCGTCACTGGCATCTGGCTGATGCCCATCGCCCAGTCGCCCAGCTACCACGGCTATGACGCCGTCGACTACACCACCGTGGAGGAGGACTATGGCACCAACGCGGACTTTCAGCGCCTCATCGAAGAGGCCCACCGGCGAGGCATCCGGGTCATCGTGGACCTGGTACTGAACCATACGTCCGTCGAGCACCCCTGGTTCGAGGAGGCAGCCGCGAACCCCGCGTCGGACCGCCGCGACTGGTATATCTGGAGCGCCGAGAACGACGGCAGCCTGGGGAACTACGGCGGGCCGGTGTGGCACCCCCGGGGCAATAGCTACTACTTCGGCTTCTTCTGGGAGGGCATGCCCGACCTGAACTATCGCAACCCTGCGGTGACCGAGGAGATGCAGCGGGTCGCCCGCTTCTGGCTGGAGGACATGGGCGCCGACGGCTTCCGCCTGGACGCAATCCGCCACCTGATCGAGGACGGGCAGGTGTACGACGGCACACCGGCCACCCACCAGTGGCTGGCCGGCTTCGACGACTTCCTCGACAGCGTCGATCCCGAGGCGCTGACCGTGGGAGAGGTCTGGGACGCCACGGCCGAGGTCGCGCCCTATGTGCGCAATGACGAGGTGGACCTGGCCTTTGAGTTCGACCTGGCCCAGGCCATCATCCGCAGCCTGAACGACGGCAAGCCTGCGGGCACCTCTGCGGACCTGGCGCAGCTGCTCTCCGCGTATCCGCTGGGCCAGCTGGCGACCTTCCTGACCAACCACGACCAGGATCGGCTCATGAACCAGCTGACCCTGGACGAGGACAAGGTCAAGGTGGCGGCCAGCCTGCTGCTCACCCTGCCGGGTGTGCCCTTTGTGTATTACGGCGAGGAGATCGGCATGCGCGGGGCCAAGCCCGACGAGTTCATCCGCACCCCCATGCTGTGGTCGGCCGAGGCCAACGCCGGCTTCACGTCCGGAGAGCCGTGGATCCGGGTGAACCCCGGCTTTCAGAAGGCCAACGTCGCCACCCAATTCTCGGACCCGGACTCCCTGCTGAGCCACTACCGCCAGCTCATCCACCTGCGCAACGAGCACGTCGCCCTACGTCGGGGTGACTTCGTGCCGGTGCAGACCAGCTGCGACACCACCCTGGCCTACCTGCGCCACGCGGCCGGCGAGGAGTCCGTGCTGGTGCTGGCCAACTTCAGCGGCCAGGAGGCATCCAACTGCCTGCTGAGCCTGGAAAGGAGCGGGCTGCAGCCCGGCGCCTACACGGCTGCGGACCTGCTGGCCGGTGAGGCCATGGCCCCGCTGCAGGTGGGCGACGGCGGCAGCTTCGCGGGCTATAGCCCGGCGGCCACCCTACCCGGTCGCAGCGCCGCCATCCTGCTGTTGAAAGTGGCTAGCTGACCGCCACAGCCGGGCAGTCATTTGCCTGCCGGACCTGGGCGTGAGGGTGATCGGCCCGGCCTTGGCCACCGCATGGCCCGGCACCAGGTGGAACGCCGGCTGCCTCAACCGGCGCTGGCGCAGCCAGTGCTCGCCATCGCTAGTCAGCCGGTCCCGGCCCACCTGGGGATAGAGCAGTTGGTAATCCATCATCTGCTTGCTGTAGCTGATCGTCACGTAAGCTGCCGGAGAACAACAGCCCGGGTACCGCCGGGATCGCCTGGTCTCTTGTCCTGCCGCAGGCATAAGCGCCGTCCTCGTTCTAGCTTCGGCCCTGGCCCCACCGTGCGTCGCCGGGGAAAACGTTGGCGTACTTGACGCTGGTGCGCGGCTCGGCGAGCATGGGCGCCACAGCGTCTCGCCAGGCCGCGTAGTGGGCCGTCTCCTTATGCCGGGCCGGCGCCTGGTCATCCCGGTACACTTCGACCAGCACGAAGCGCGTGGGGTCGTCGAGCTGTTGAATCACGTCGAAGCGGGCGATGCCCGGCTCCTGAACGCTGTTGGACGCGTTTTCGACGGTGGCCTGGCGGAAGGCCTCCACATAGTCCGGCTTGACGCTGACGAACACATGCACGACCAACATAAACCACCTCCATAGGACGGGGACTTCGCTGGGGATTATACCATAGCTGACAGGCTGGGACATCCCGGGCCTTGAGTTGCCGCGGTTGTCGATTCCTGGTAAACTATCGATCTGGCGTAGAGACGCAACATCTTGCGTCTCTACGGTGGTGAGAGGAGAGCAGGCATGGCAGATCCGGTTCTGCAAGAACGGTTGAAGCTGGATATGGGGTCTAGTGAGCCGCGCATCAGCAGTGTGGTGCGACCGTTCCAGGACTTCTTCCAGATCGAGGCCTCCAGCGGCATCTTGCTGCTGGCCTTCACCGGCATCGCCCTGTTCCTGGCCAACTCGCCCTGGGCCGAGTCCTACTTCCATTTCTGGGAAACCGAGCTGGCCATCGTCTTTGGCGACTTCCATCTCTCTATGGAGTTACTGCATTGGATCAACGATGGTTTGATGGCCATCTTCTTCTTCCTGGTGGGCCTGGAGATCAAGCGCGAGATCCTGGTCGGCGAGCTCTCCTCCTTCCGCAAGGCGATCCTCCCTATCTTTGCTGCCATCGGCGGCATGCTGTTTCCGGCGATCATCTACCTGCTATTTAACCTGCGGGGCGACGGCCAGCAGGGCTGGGGCATTCCCATGGCTACGGACATCGCCTTTGCCCTGGGGGTGCTGGCGCTCTTGGGCAGCCGAGTGCCAACATCCCTAAAGGTCTTCCTGACGGCCCTAGCCATCGTGGACGACCTGGGGGCCGTGGTGGTGATCGCCATCTTCTACACGGAGCAGCTGGCCTGGGGATGGCTGGTGCTGGGCATCGTCGTGTTCTTCGGCATGCTGCTGCTGAACCGGTTAGGCGTGCGTCATCCGGTGCCCTACGGTGCCCTGGGCATTGTCCTATGGTTTGCCTTTCTCCAGTCCGGCGTGCACGCCAGTATCGCCGGGGTACTGGCCGCCCTGACCATCCCCGCCGTGGCTCGTATGAACACGGACCAATTCGTCAACTGGAGCCTGCAGGCCCTGGACGAGCTACAGGCATGCTGCGACCCGTCCAACCACGACCCCCACGGCGCGGCCACCACCATGGACCAGCGGGCCGTGCTCCAGGCCATGGAGACGGCTATCCAGCACGTCGAATCGCCCCTCCAGCGCATGGAGCACGCCCTGGAGATGCCGGTGGCCTATACCATCATGCCGCTCTTTGCCCTGGCCAACGCCGGCGTGCCCTTCCTGGGCCACTTCTTTGAGGACCTGGTCGATCCGGTGGCCCTGGGCATCGTCATGGGGCTGGTATTTGGCAAGCAGATCGGCATCACGCTGTTCACCTGGCTGGCGGTGCGCCTGGGCCTGGCCGAGCTGCCCGAGGGCGTGTCGTGGCGGCACATCTACGGCGTGGCCTGGCTGGGCGGCATCGGCTTCACCATGGCCCTCTTCATCGATGGCCTGGCCTTCGAGGGGGACCCCCTCCTGGAGACGGCCAAGATCGGCATCTTGACGGCCTCGATCATCTGCGGCGTCGTAGGCTATCTCATCTTGCGCACGGCACCGGCGGTAGCCGAGGAGGCCGTTCAGCCCGAGCCGGCTTCGCCCCAGGCCAGGGAAAGCCAGCCAGCCGAGCCAGCCTAGCAATCGGCAGTCTCCCCTCCCCCTTTTCATCTTGCGGACTATAGCAGGAGACGACCTGCTAGGTCGTCTTCCGTTACATCCGGTCAAGGGGCGTCGACGTAGGTGCGCAGCAGCACCGAAGGAGCCCGCGCCGTGACCGTGTACTCGCCCAACGCGGCCGGCAACAGGCAGAAGCGCACTGCGTCTAGCTCCAACTCGTTCACAACCACGGTGCCTTCCAGGACGCCCCAAATCTCCAGGGTCGCGCCTTGGCACGCGCCGCCAAACTGGACGCCGGCATCCAGCTCGATGCGCTCCGTTACAAAATAACGGTTGCGACAGAGCAGGAAGCGCCGAAGGCCCTGATCCTCCTCTACCAGGATGGGTGGCCGCAGCTGGGGCTCCACCTGTTGAAAATCAATCACGTCTAGCGCCTGGTCCACAAGCAGGGCGCGTGGCTTGCCGTCCGCGCCCACGCGCCCCCAATCATACACCCGGTAGGTGGTGTTGGAGTTCTGCTGGATCTCGGCGATGATCAGGCCGCCCATGATAGCGTGCAGGGTGCCGGCGGGCACGCACACGTGATCTCCGGCCTGCACGTGCACCCGATGTAGGAAGGCCTCCAGCCTGGCCTCTGCGATACCCCGGCGGAATGCCTCGGGCGTGGTGCCGGCCTTGACCCCTAAGACCAACTCGGCGTCCGGCGCAGCGTGCAGCACCACCCACATCTCCGTCTTGCCCAGCTCGTTGCCTTCGTGGGCCAACGCATAGGCATCGTCGGGATGCACCTGCACCGAAAGCGGTGTGCTGGCATCTAGCAGCTTGACCAGCAGGGGAAACTTGCCCCGGGCCTCCGCCCAGGCGTTGTTCTGGCCGATCAGGTCCAGCCCCAGCTCGGCGTGGACGCGCGTCAGGGGCCAGCCGGCATAGGGGCCACTGTCCACCACGGACGTGCCGTCGTCGTGGCCGGCGATCTCCCAGCTCTCGGCCACCACGCCAACTGGCGGCAGTTGCCGCCCCAGCCGTGCCAGATTGCGCCCACCCCACAGGTAGTCCTTGAGAACGGGCTCGCAGGTCATCGGATATAGAAATCTCTTTGACATAGGCTTTTTCTCCCTGGCGCACCGTGGCGCCCCCTGTGCTGGGAACGCCCGGCCTGGCGCCAGTATAACCCAACCCCGCTCCATCGCCAACAGACACGCCGCGTCTTCGGATGTCAGATCACGCACCATGACCTGAAACTGTGTTAAGATTGGGAAAACAGGTTCCAGTAGACAAAGCAAAGGACACCAGACCATGACTCAGGCCATTTCCGCAGGCCCCGGCAGCCTGTCCCCCCACCGCGTAGTGATCCTCGGCGGTGGCTTTGGCGGGCTCTATGCCGCCAAGGAGCTGGGCAATCGCCGCGTCCAGGTCACCTTGGTGGACAAGCGCAATTTCCACCTGTTTCAACCCCTGCTCTACCAGGTAGCCACGGGCGGACTTTCCCCCGGGGAGATCGCATCGCCCCTGCGCACGGTGCTCAAACGCTTCGAGAACATCACGGTGTTGCAGGGCGAGGCTGTGGACCTGGATGTGAAGGAGCGGAAGCTAATCCTGGCGGATGGCGACGTCCCCTACGACTCGCTGATCATCGCCACCGGCGCCAGCCATCATTACTTTGGCCGGGAGCATTGGGAGGATGTGGCGCCGGGATTAAAGACCATCGAGGATGCCCTGGAGATGCGACGGCGCATCCTGCGGGCCTTCGAGGCCGCGGAGCGCGAGACCGACCCGGCGCGGCGCCAGACGCTGCTGACCTTTGTCATCGTCGGCGCCGGGCCCACCGGTGTGGAGCTGGCCGGCGCGCTGGCCGAGCTGGCCCATTTCTCCCTGCGCCACGAATATCGCCATATCGATCCCTCCCAGTCCTCGATCATCCTGCTGGAGGGCATGGAGCGGGTGCTGCCCAGCTATGCCCCTGACCTGTCGGCCGAGGCCGAGGCTGCCCTGGCCAGGCTAGGGGTGGTGGTGCGCACCAACACCATGGTCACCGACATGGAGGAGGACGTGCTGACCCTGCGCCGCGGCGACCAGGTGGAGCAGCTGGCGGCCGGCACCGTGCTGTGGGCAGCAGGCATGAAGGCCTCGGCCATGGGCCAGGTCCTGGCGCAACGGGCCGGCGCGGAGCTGGACAAGATGGGGCGAGTGATCGTAGAGCCCGACCTGACCGTTCCGGGCCATCCTGAAATCCTGGTTGCGGGCGACCTGGCCAACCTCTCAGGCCGCGACGGCCAGCCGCTGCCCGGCGTGGCACCGGTGGCGATGCAGCAGGGCCTGTACACGGCCCGGCTCATCCTGCGCCGCGTGCAGGGACGATCCTCCCTCCCCTTCCGCTACCGCAACCGGGGCAGCCTGGCCGTCATCGGCCGCCACGCCGCCGTGGCCGACCTGGGGTTCGTGCGCTTCGGCGGCTTCCTGGCCTGGCTGGCCTGGATCTTCGTGCACATCATGTATCTGGTGGGGTTCGAGAACCGCATTCTGGTGTTCTCAAAGTGGGCTTACGACTACTTCACCCATAACCGGGGCGCCCGATTGATCACCGAGGAGAACTGGCGGCCACAGCTGAGCCGGCTCATGCAGCCGTGACCGCTTACCCGATCAGCAGTTGTGCCTCGGGATAGGTCACGGGCTGCGGCGCGCTCTGGCGGGCCAGGGCCAGCACGATGGTCAGCGCGCCCAGCCGGCCCCAGAACATCATCCCCATGATCAGCACCCGGCCAAACCAGTTGATCTCGCCCAGGACTCCCACGTCCAGCCCCGTAGTGGCAAAGGCCGATACGGTGGTAAAGAGGGCATCGTCCAGGGTGATGCCCTGAGTCATCAGCAGCAGCCAGGTGGTGAACCCCACCAGGAAGATCGACATGGTCAGCACGGCCAGCGCACGGCGCCCGGTCTCGGCAGAGATGGACCGGCTGCCAACGCGCGCAGTGGAAAAGCCCCGGATGTAGCTCCACATGGCCACTACCACGACGGCGAAGGTGCCGGTGGTGATTCCCCCGCCCATGGAAGCCGGGGCAGTACCGATGAACATCAGGGTCGTGATCAGCATCTGGCTGGCCGGCGTGAGCTGTCCCAGGTCAGGCAGGGCCGCGAAGCCGGCCGTGCGGGATGAGATGGACTGGTAGAACGCCCGGCCACCGCTGGCGAAGAGGGGCTGGCCGACCAGCGTGCCGCCGCCGCGGTGTTCGGCGATGATCAGCCCTACGCCACCCAGGATGATCAAAAAGGCCGACACCGCCAGCGTCACCCGGCTGTGTAGCGACAGGCGACCTCGCCGCACGATCAGATCGCCCCATACCGGGATGCCCAGGCCACCGGCGATGATCAGAGCCGCCATGATGGTCAGGGTAATCCCGTCGTTGGGAATAGCGCCAAGACCCGGCGCACCGGTGAATAGGTCAAAACCTGCGTTGCAGAATGCCGAGATGGCGTGAAAGACGCCATAGTAGGCGGCGCGGCCATCGCCCAATAGGGGACGCCAGTGTAGCCAGAGGGCCGCGGCGCCGATGCCCTCGATCAGCAGAACCCCTAGCAGAGTCTGACCGGCTGTGCGCACGATGGCACGGGGCAGGCTCAACCCCAGAGAGTCCTGCAGCGCCAGGCGCTCGGCCAGGGATACCTTGCGGCCCAAAAGGCGCTGGACGAACACGGCCAGCATCATGAAGCCGACACCGCCCAATTGGATGATCACCAGCAGGGAGAGCTGGCCAAAGAGCGAAAGGTCTTGTGCGGGGACAATGACTGACAGGCCGGTCACCGCCGCGGCGGAGGTGGCCGTGAAGACGGCCTCGCCGAAGGTGAGCCCTCCGTCCGCGCCCGCGAACGGCAGCCAGAGCAGAAGCGTGCCGGCCGCAACCAGCAGGGCCAGGCCCTGCACCAGGCGCAGTGCCGAGGGTGCCGCATACGTGAGCCGCAGGCTGGCCTGGCGTATGCGCTCCTCGCGGCGCCGGGGGTCGAAACGCGCAAACACCTCAATCCAGCTCCCGCAGACGCTCGACCTGCTGATTGGTGCACAGTACGGTCAGTTCGTCGCCCTCCCGAAACACGAAGTCAGCCGGTGGTGACAGCACTACCTCGTCCTGGCGCTCGACAGCCATCACCGTGACCCCGAATCGGCTGCGCAGATCCAGCTCGCGCAGGTTGCGCCCGACGAAGGAGGGCGGCAGGTTCAACTCGGTTATACTATATTGATCGCCCAGAGGAATCTGGCCGATGAACAGGGGCATGGTCAGGGCGTAGGCCAGCCGGTGCGCTGACTCCTGCTCCGGCAACACCACCTCATTGGCGCCCACGGCGAGCAGGGCCGTGCGCTGCTTCTCGTTTTGGGCCTTGCAGATGATGTGACGCACATGCAGGGTTTTCAGGGCCAGGGTGGTCATCAGGTTGTTCTCCAGGCTGGAGCCAATGGCGACCACCACGGTATCAAAGGAGGTGATGTCGACCGCGCGCAGCGCGTCCTCATCAGTGGCATCGAGGGCCACGACCTGCGTCAGCTCGTCAGCCAGGCTCTGGACCAGCTCGCGGTTGTGGTCGATTCCCAGCACGGTGTACCCGCGGTGGACCAACTCCAGGGCCAGGCTGGTGCCAAAACGGCCGAGGCCGATCACGGCGAATTCGGGTTTGTGAGCTCTGCGGGCCATGGGCTTCCTGCCAGTGTTACCCAAGGGGTAGGGTGCGACGAACTACGCCAATTCTATGCCACAACCAAGATCCGCGCAACCCGCACCGGCAGAATTCGGCGGTGCAGCCTTCCGGCCAGATAGCACGGAACGAGGCCAGGCGTCAGGGAGATCCAGCGTCCTCAACACGTAGCTGGGCGGCCGGGGGTGGGGCCAGCTCGCTAATCGTAGCCAGGTCATCGCGCGTGGCCTGCGCCAGGGGAATGCCAACCCGATAAGCGGCCGAAGCCAGGGCATGGGAGGTCGCCGGGCCGGCCATCAATAGGAACAGGATCAGGACCAACCCTTTGCCGAGCCCCAAGGGCGTCCACAGCACTGCGGCCAGCAGCAGAATCACCACCCCGAACACACCCACCTTGCCGGTGGCATGCAACCGGGTATATACGTCGGGCATGCGGATGTATCCCAGCACGCCCAGGGCCGAGAAGGCGGTACCGACCACGACCGCGGCGATGGCGCCAAGCTGCAGAATCGTTTCCATGATGCGCTCCCGGAGAACAGATGGGCGATGGGCCAGGCCGGCAAGCCTAGAACATCTGCTCGTCCGCTATGTACTTGGCCAGGGCAATGGTACCTATGAAGCCGAGGGCGGCCAGGGCCAAGGCCACGTCGATGAAGACACTGTTGCGATCGATCAGGGCCAGGATGACCAGGATGGCCAGGGTAATGGTGGCGATCAGGTCGGCGCCAATGAGGCGGTCGACGATGTTCTCCCCACGCCACACCCGCCACAAAGCCACCCCGGCCAGCAGGATATGCACCGCCAGCGACGCGTACAAGACGAAAGCAAGCACCTGGTTCACACGATCACCTCACAACCTCTAGGGCCAGATCGACGTGGGGCGGATCTGGCAGGTCGCTGGCATCGAGCGTATGGGTGTACATGACCCCATCGCGGCTGATCTCCACCACCAGCTCGCCGGGCGACAGGGTGATGGCATCGGCGACCAGGGCCATAGCCAGCTCGGATTGCGTGCCCGAAGGGATGGCGATGATGGCGGGTTTGATGGGCAGCCGCGGGTCGAGGGTGATGCGGGCCACCTGCAGGCCGCCGGCGATCACATCCCTGGCCACCACCGCGGCAAACTTGAGGGCAGCCCAGGCAGCCCCGGGCATCCGGCGCAGGTCAACCTGGCGGGGATCGGGATGCAACAGGAAGGTCAGGCCCAGGGCTATCAGCAGGCCAACCACCAGGTTGCTCACCTCAAGGTTGGCCGTCAGGGCCAGGTAGACCGCCCACAGGCCCAGGATCATCCAGACTTGCATGTCAGCCTCCCATCACAGCCCTGATGTAGGCTGCGGGATCGCCCAGCCACTGGCTGACGGCCAGGGACAGGCTCACCAGGGGCTGTGCCCACAGGCCCAACACCAGCACGGCGGCAACTAGCACAGCCGGTGCCACCAGGCGGTCGCCGCCGGGCTTGGCCTTGGCGCCCTCCGCAGCGGGCTGCCACCAGATGCGCATGAAGGCTCGGATCACGTAGACGAGGGTCAGGATACTGGCTACGCCGATGATAGCCAGGGTGACCCATTCCTCCGCCTCGATTCCACTGCTAAAGAGCGTGGCCTTGCTAACGAAGCCGTTGGTGGGTGGGATGCCGGCCAGGGCCAGGCCACCAAGGAAGAAGAGGAGGCCGGCCAGAGGCATGCTCTTGCCCAGGCCGGTGATCACCTCAAAGGAGGCCGTCTTCACCGGCGCTCGGCTGGCCACGGCCCCGGCTAGCATCAGCATGGCCGCCTTGATCAGGCTGTGGTTGAAGGCAAAGATCACAGCGGCGGCCAGCGCCAGCGGCGTGCCCCAGCCAATGGCCACCAGGATGAAACCTACCTGGGCCAGGGTAGAGTAGGCCAGCATGCGCTTGGCATTGTGAGTGCCGATGGCGCCGAGGCCGCCATACAGGACACCGGCGATGCCCAGGACGACCAGCGCGCCGCGGATCATAGGTGCCTGGTCCACGAACAACAAGGTGGTCATGCGCAGGAAGCCATAGACGCCCAGCTTCACCACCACCGACGACAGCATGGCGCTGACCGCGGTCGGCGAGGCGGTGTGAAAGTCGGGCTGCCAGAAATGGAAGGGAAAGACGGCGCTCTTGATCATGAAGGTGACCAGCAGGAATACGATGGCCACCGGCACCAGGGGCAGGTCGGGCTGGGCCGCAATGCGTGCGGACAGGTCGGCCATGTTCAGCGTGCCGTAGGAGACATAGAGCAGGCCGTTGGTTATCAGCAATGACGCCGAGGCCAGCAGGCTGATGTAGAAATACTTCAGGGCCGCCTCGGTGCCGTAGGGATCGTCGGAGCTGGCCGTCAGGATGGCACCGGAGAAGACTAGTAGCTCGGCGAAGACAAACAGGTTGAACAGGTCGCCGGTGAGCATGGCGCCGGTGAGGCCGGTGGCCAGGGTCAGGAACAGCACGTAGAAGGCGGGGTAGCGCACCACCTTATCCTGGCTGCCCATGGCGTAGACGATTCCCAGTGCCATTACCAGCTGGACCATCACGGCCATGGTGGCCGACAACATGTCGCCCACCATGGCGATGCCGAAGGGTACTGGCCAGCCACCGGCCTGGAAGACCACGGGCTGGCCAGTGCGCCACACCTGGGCCAGCAGCAGCACGCTGGTCAGGAGGGCGGCCAGCATGGCGCCCAACGCCCAACCGGCCTGGGCCTTGGGCCAGCGCGCCAGGAGCAGGGCCACCGGCGCGGCGGCCAGCGGAATGAGGATCGGCAGGAGAACCAGGGAATCGCCCATCGAGCGCTCTCAGTGTTTCAGCTTCGTGACGTCGTCCATGTCGCTGGTCTTGTAGCGAGCCGACAGGACGATCAACATCGAAAGCAGGAAGGCCAGGCCGCCCATGCTGATGACAATGGCGGTGAGCACCAGGGCCTGAGGCAGGGCATCGCTGCGCTGGCCTGCGGCACCCGTATAGGCGGCGGCGATGCCATCGTAGGCGCCTACGCTGAGCAGGAACAGGTTGATGGCGTTGCCGATCAGGATGAAGCCGATGGCCGAGCGAATCACGTTGCGGCGCAGCAGCTGAAAGACCGCCACGCCAAACAGGGTACCGACGGCAATCGCCGTGATGAGCTCCATGCTACCGCTCCGGATGTCCCAGGGTGTCCAACATGTGCGATGCCGCACCCAGCACGGTCAGGCAAATCGAAAGCTCAAACAGGAACGCTGAGCTCAGGTAGAAGCCCCGCGGTAGCGGTAGGCCCACCATCTTGCCGAAGTCCACGGAGCCCAGGAAGCTGCCGGTGATAAAGGCGGCGATCGTGCCAGTGGCGATGACCAGCAGCAGCCCGGCGCCGATCAGCGGCGTGGGCTTGAGCCAGGCCAGCCGCGCCTTGGTCGCTTCGTAACCGAACACCACATACCAGAAGGCCACGGCCAGGCTGATGATCACCCCGGCCGTGAAGCCGTCGCCCGGCTGGTCATGGCCGTACATCATGTGGGTCACGCCGATCACCATGGCCAGGGGCAACACGGCGTAGGCCAGGGCGTGGATGGGTGGCGATGTCTCCGGGCCGGCCACGCCCAGGGTGGGTAGGTAGCGGGCCATGGCCGGCGGCGCCTTGGGCACCTGGTCCCCGGCTATGCGGGAGGCGTAGCGCAGGAGGGTATAGATGCCCAGGCCGGCCATGGCAAACACGGTGATCTCGATCAGCGTGTCGAAGGCCCTAAAGTCGACCACGATCGCGCCGACTATA
>JAULUH010000488.1:0-2738 GCA_032111745.1 Anaerolineae bacterium
GGTGGCCCCCAGCCTGCTGGCGGGAGCGGGCGCGGGGCTGGACAGCGAGTCCGGGGCCCTCAACCTGCAGACCTCCGATCCGCGGTTGCTGGCCCAGAGCGGCCTGGACGACCTGCGCTTCGGCGACATCGTGGCCGTGAGGGACTGGGACAGCCGCTATGGCCACGGCTATTTGCGCGGCGCGGTCGTCGTGGGCGTCGTGTGCCAGGGAGGCAGCTTTCGCAGCGGCTATGGGCCCGGCATCGCCGTGATCATGACCAGCAAGTCGGGGATGATCGAGCCGGTGATCACGGCCAGGGCCAACATCGCCGAGCTGCTCGAGCTGAGGTGAGGGCATGACGCAGTTGCTGGCCGGCAAGGTAGCCCTGGTCACAGGCGGCGGCCGGGGATTCGGCACCGGCATCGCCCGCGGGCTGGCTCGGGCCGGTGCCGCGGTAGCCATCACCGACATCGTCGCCGAGGAGCTGGACCAGGCGGCCGGCGAGATCGTGACCCACGGCGGCCAGGTGCTGCCTATGGTGGCCGACGTGGGCGATCTTGCGCAGATGATGGCGGCGGTCGACCGCGTCGTGGCGCGTTGGGGCCGGCTGGACGCGCTGGTCAACAACGCCGGGCGCATCCATTTCGTCCCCTTCGCCGAGACCACCCCCGCCATCTGGCAGGACACCCTCAGCGTGAACTTGACCGGTGTCTACAACGGCGTCAAGGCGGCCTGGGAGCAGATGAGGCAGCAGGGAGGCGGCCATTGCGTGACCATCGCCAGCGGCGCCAGCGTGCGGGGCTTCGTGGACGAGGTAGCCTATTGCGCGGCCAAGCACGGCGTGGAGGGATTGACGAAGGCGCTGGCCATGGAGGGCGAGCCCCTGAACATCGCCGTGAACACCATGGGGCCGGGCAAGCGGATCAAGCCGACCAACATCACCCGGGCAGAGGCCGCAGCCCTGCCCCCCGAGGAGCGGGCGGCGTGGGTCGACCCGCTGACCCTGGCGCCGGCCTTCGCCTGGCTGTTGAGCCAGCCACCGGGCCGTTTCACCGGCCTTCGTTTCGACGCCGGTCCCGTGGCCGATGCGATCGCTGCGGAAGGCTACGACTTCGAGTTCGCGCCTGAAAAGGTTACCCTCTATGTGGGTGATCTCATCCAGGGTCTGGAGCGGCGCAAGACCTGGACAACGCTGGCCACGCCAGGGATAGCATAGCACCCCCCTGGGCGTGCAGGAGAAGGATCATGACCGTAACACTGATCAAGCACATGACGTTCGCCGTGCGGGACGTCGACAAATCTCTGGATGCCTACAAACGGCTGCTGGGCGTGCCGGCCGGCACGGAAGTCAAGACCTTCGCCAGGAGCCGCAACAAGGCTGCCATCTTCGACCTGGGCGGCATCGAGTTCCAGGTCACGGAATCGATGGACCCCGACGGGCGCTTTGCCTCCTGGATCGACCAGCGCGGCCACGAGGGGTTGCATCACATCTGTTTTGCCGTCGACGACATCGACGCGGCCCTGGCCGAGGCCCAGGCCAACGGCGCGACGCTGAAGGAGTGCTCCGCCTGCAAGGTCACCGGCAGCCACCCTCACCCCGAGGGCTGGGTGGCCTTCCTACAGGACGAGGTGAGCGGCATCGAGATCGAGTTCATGCAGGTATACCAGGAGGGCGAGAGCGGCGACAGGCCGGAAGGCGTATGAGCCCCCTTTCCTCTCAGAAACAGGTCTAGATTTATGTCAATAACCGTTGTGGGACAGAGCGTGTCCGGGCGAGCCCGCAGGATGATGCAAGCGTTTGCCGCACCTGGAGCCGTCCCCATGGAACCGGCCGGCGAGGCCGGGGCCACCCCGGACAGCGTGCGCCAGGCCACCGTCGCGACCATGGAACGCCACCAGTGCGATCACTACACCCGGCGGCCCGGTCTGGCGGCCCTGTGCCAGCGGGTGGCCGGGCTGCTGGCGGAGCGGGGCATCGACGTCGATGCGGGTAGTGGCGTGATCATCAGCGGCAGCATTGAGGAAGCCCGCTTCGTCACCCTGCGGGCCCTGGCGGAAGACAAGACCGTCTACCTGCCCCAGGCGGTGCCGGCGACGCCCTATGCGGCAGGCATCGATTTCGCCGGCGCCACGCTAGAGGCCATCGATCCGGATGGGGAGCTGCCTTCTGTTTCGGGTGGGCTGCTGATCGTGCCCGATCCCAGCCCTGCGACGGGGCGCCCCATGGCAGAGGCTGTGCTCCAGCGCCTGGCGGCCTGGGCCGCGGCCGGCGACCTGGTCGTGGTGGTCGATGCCACCCTGGCGTCGCCACTGGCCCCCGATGCTGCGCTGCCGACCCTGGCGGCCTGGCCCGAGACGGCCTCCAGGACGGTGATCCTGGGCAGCTTTCCCACCCCAGGCCTGGCGGCCTGGCAGGTGAGTTGGGTCGCCGGCCCCTCGTCGCTGGTGACGGCCGTGCGCGACATGAAGCAGGCCATGACGATCTGCACGCCGGCACCCGGCCAGTATGCCGCGCTGGCCGGCCTGGCGGGCCCCGCCGGCTCGATCGGGGAGGGATGAGCGATGACCCAACAGCCAGGCGACACCATTCCCGGCCGGATCGTGACGCCGGCCGAGCTGCAGGCGGTAGCCTCGGATGGCACCAGGCTGCGCTATGCCCTGATGGAGCTGGCAGCCGAGATTCCCGATGCCATTGCCCTGGGCCGGGGCGATCCCGACCTGGACACGCCCGCGCACGTGATCGCTGCCGCGAAGGATG
>JAULUH010000488.1:2748-5163 GCA_032111745.1 Anaerolineae bacterium
GGCCGGGCCGATGTCCCGACCCCGGTGGCGGGCCTGCCGGCCCTGCGGGAGGCTGTGGCGGCCAAGCTGGCTGCGGACAACGGCGTGCCGGTCGACGCCGAGGGCGTGCTGGTGACGGGCGGCGGGCAGGAGGGCCTCTACCTGCTGATGCAGGCCCTGCTGGATCCCGGGGACGAGATTCTGGTGCCGGACCCGCGCTACACCAGCTATGACCAGGCCATCGCCCAGGCGGGGGCACGCATGGTGCTGGTGCCGACCCATCCCGAGGACGACTTCGACCTGCGGCCGGAGGAGGTGGAGAGGGCCATCACGCCGGCCACCAAGGCGCTGCTGATCGTCACGCCCAGCAACCCCACCGCGGGCATCGTCACCCCCGACAACCTGCGGGCCATCGCGGGGCTGGCGGAGAGGCACAACCTGATCGTGATCAGCGACGAGATCTACGAGAAGTTCGTCTACCCACCGGCGACCCATCTCAGCTTCGCCAGCCTGCCTGGCATGTTCGAGCGCGCGATCACCCTGGGTGGGGTCAGCAAGACCTATGCCATGACCGGCTGGCGCATCGGCTATGCGGCCGGGCCGCGGGACTTCATCGACGCGCTGACCGCGGTCAAGGCCGCGACCACCGGCGCGGCCGCCACGGTGAGCCAATACGCGGCCCTGGCCGCGCTCACCGGGCCCCAGGATGTGGTGGCCGAATACTACGACATCTATGCCCGCCGCCGCCAGGTGATGATGGACGGCCTGCACCAGCTCGGCTTCAGCTTCAGCGAGCCCCGGGGCGCGTTCTTCATCTACACCAACGCGGCCTCGTCCGGGTTTCCAGCCTTCGAGCTGAGCTACCTGCTGCTGAAAGAGGGGCACGTGCTGATCTTTCCCGGCACGGCCTTTGGCGACAAGTGGGTGGACTGGCTGCGCATCAGCCTGCTGCAGCCTGAAGATCAGCTGCGCGAGGCCCTGGATCGCATGGCGAGCGTGCTCTCCCGTCACGGGTGAGTGCCCATCCCCATACCTTAGCATAGGAGCCTACCGTGTCACAAGCGTTTCAGGTCGGCACAGCCTCCGTCATGCCCGGCGAGGCCGGCCGGGGGGTCATCCCTGTGGGCGTCGACATGGCCGGGGACGCCCTGGGGATCCCGGTCATCGTCGTGCGCGGCGCGCAGGACGGGCCTGTGCTCTGGCTCAATGGCGCCACCCACGGGGACGAGCCCGAGGGGGCCTTCTCGATCTTCCTGGCCCTGGCGGAGCTGGACCCCCAGCGGCTGCGGGGGACGGTGGTGGCGGTGCCGGCGATGAACGTGCCGGCCTTCGCCGCGGGCACGCGTGGGGACCCCCTGGATACCTTCGCCTACGACATGAACCGGATCTATCCCGGCCGGGCCGACGGCTATCCGACGGAGCGCGCCGCGGCCGCGCATTGGCGGGCCATGCAGGATCATTGCGACCTGCAGATCGCCATCCACTCCGGCGGGGAGCACTCCTACCTGGCCCACATGATCTTCGCCGCGGACAACGACGCCAGCCGGGAGCTGGCCGCGGCCATGGGCCCCAGCTGGCCGTTGGTGTTCAGCAGCCCCACCGGCAGTGGCAATCCCAGCTCCATGATCGCCAGCCTGGGCAAGGGGGGGATCACCGTGGAGCTGGGCGGCAACTGCCGCACCCTGACCAGGGACTTTCACCTGGTGGCCCAGGACCTGGCGGCGAGCTACCTGAACGTGATGCGCCACTACGGCATGGTGGAGGGCCAGGCGGTCTACGCGGGAAGCTGGCAACAGGGCCACCAGATCGCGCTCCTGGCGCCGGCCTCGGGGATGTGGGTCGGCAATCCAGACCTGCCCTTCGAGCAGATGATCGAGGCGGGCACGTTGCTAGGCCAGATCTACAACCTGTACGGCGACGTGGTCGCGGAGCTGCGCGCGCCCGAGGCGGGCGTGGTGTTTGGGCTGCGCCACCGGCCGTCGGTGCTGGAGGGCCAGTGGTGCTGCTTTTTCGGCGTGATCGAGCGCACCGTGAGCGATCTCATCCAGCCGTAGCAGGGCCACGCCGAGGAGATGTCATGCTAGATCTCAGCATCAGAGGAGGCCGGGTCGTCACCGAGCATGGCAGCATGCTGGCCGATGTCGGCATCGAGCACAACCAGATCGTGATGGTGGCCGCCGCCGGCACCCTGCCCGCGGCTCGCCGGGAGATAGACGCGGAGGGCAAGCTGGTCTTGCCGGGCGCCATCGACATCCATTTTCACGTGCGCGCGCCCTCCCATCCGGAGCGCGGCACCTTTGCCACGGAAACCCAGGCTGCCGCGGCCGGCGGGGTGACCACGGTGCTGGAGATGCCCATCAGCCTGCCCTGCTGTGCGACCAGGGCGGTGTTGGAGGATCGCAAGGCGCTGGGGCTCTCGCAGGCCTACGCCAACTT
>JAULUH010000489.1:0-35216 GCA_032111745.1 Anaerolineae bacterium
GTCGGTGGTGGAGGCAGTCGTCCCCAGCGCCGATGAAGCCGATGCCGGTCAGCAGGCCGGCCAGTCCCGAGCGCCAGAGCACAGAAAGCCTGGGTGAGTCAACGTCGGTCAGCATCAGTCTCTTTTCTTGCCTCGCCCACACCGTCCGATCGACCCTTGAAACCGGGTGGTGTTGCCAGCGGCACGGTGCAACTGACCCGGGATCAAGTCCCACCGGTGATCTCATTAAAGCACATCAGCGTGGCGAAAACGTGGCCTGGACGAACAGGTGCGATGCACTTTACCCTACCCTGAAAAAGCGAACTCCCGCTTTATCAGCGGGAGTCACTAGTACCTTAACACTTTATTTCTTGCACATAGAGCAAGGAATCATGGTAATTGGCCGTGAGCGAGGGCCGGGATGATCACCATCTCACGGACCTTAAGGGCCAAGGTGGCAACCTGGCAACCGAAGTCGGTGAGATAGTAGTGATAGTGCTTGCCAACACGTTTGACGAGACCATGAACACGGAGGCGCTTGAGCAGACGGGTGATCTGGCCTGCGTTCTTGTGAGGTAGCTGGGTGCGTAAGGCTTTGTTGGAGAAACCGCTGATGACAAATTCACCGCTGAGTAAGAGGCGGAACAAAGAGGAGTCCTCCTCAGAGAGGAGATTGAAGCCCTTGTAGCGATGGTTGTCATCTTGCTGGGTCTCGGTCAACTGGTGGAGCTTATCCACCCCGGCTTCAGGCGTTTCGATGGCCGAAATGAACTTGAGGTAGCGTCGGTTGACGGCTTGCAAGGTTTCGGCCAAGGGCGGCAAGCTGTAGATGGTTTTCTGCATGGGAGCATACTGCATCGAGGTGGTACCGTCTCGATGTTGCACCTCTCGATACTGCGTAAAGAAGGACACATCGTTGACCGTCGTCTCGACACGCATGACCTGATTGAACTTGTCGTATAGCTTGATGGCGACGGGTCCCATCTGATGCTTGATACGCCGCCCCAGCCAACGCTGGTTGTAGCGATTGCCCATCTCACCTTGATAGTTGCCATGCAGTTTGCGACCCAGGAAGGTCGCTATGTCAGCAGGTTGGACTGCTTGGATAAGCGCTTCTAGCAGGTGAGGGAACAGCGCTTGTAAGGTGGCCTGAGCGTGGAAGACCACATCCGTAGCATATTCTGCTTGCATGATGCTCCAGTAATAGCTCACGGCGAGGGTTTGGACCACTGGGCAGTACTGGAGCGCATACGCATCCAGTTTGGCATGCAAGGCCTCGATATCCAACGCAGTCGCTAACTGGTTGGCACGCACAAAGTCGCTGATGGACAGAAAAGCGTTATCAGCTAACTGAAAGGCCATGCCTTCCGCCTTCAGAGCAGCCGCCAAGGCATTATGACCGTTGAAATAGAACTGCAGGCGAAACGGACACCAGGTCGGCACTCTCAGATAGCACAGACCCAGATCGGGATCGCTGAAGTAGAAGTAGTAGTGCAAGCACTTGCCCTGCTCTGCCTTAACATAGGTATGCCCAGTCTGCTTGTCGTGCCATGGACGATACGCCTGACACCGTTCCATGGCCGAAAAGATGTGCACTAACCCAGGATGATCGCCACGCTGAGCCAGAATCTGCTGGATGCGATCTTCTTTGCGAAATGCGTCTTGCTTGCGAATGAACTCGATCTCTAGACCCTGCGCCTTAGCGATGCTCTCGGCATTGGTCCGAATGGCATCTCGCAACGGTTCGGCAAACTGCTTACCATAGTCAAAGATGCGGATCCCGCGGTCGTACAGGAACTTCGTCATCCCTTTGGCATAACACAGCGGTTCCAGATTGCCACTCAGGATCACACGGTCATAGCACGCCAACACGCCTGCGATTTCGCCAGCGTACTTCTCCGTCATCAATGCAATGGCCATAATTCACCTCGCTCACCACAAGTGTCGAGGTATTCTACACCAAGTCCTTTCTTCTTGCAGGCCAGATCCCCTTTTTGGTTCTGGCTTGTCCAGGTTAGGTAGAGCAGTGGACGGTACATTGATGGACAAAGTCGGGTTACTCCTCTCTACGATCGAGCTACGCCAGCATCGCGGCGTCGAGGTCCCATCACCACGGAGTCGAGGCCCAGGATCCATGGAGTCGAGACTTTAGCCGGTCATCCCAGGGTCGAGGCCCAGGCCCCATGGAGTCGAGGCTTTAGCCGGTCACTTCTCGCGTCCGTCGCCGAAACCCCGCTGCCCTGTCATGCCAAGCGGCTCGAGCAGCTAACGTCGCTGGCGCACAAGGCGCCGCCAGCACGCGCCGTCCATGCGAGCATCCAACGCAGCGAAGCATCTTTCTTCGCATGAGATGACAGTCACCGCTGAGCAAACCGATTATACCATTAGCCGGCTAACGAACCGTAAGCCACATTCCTCAACCCCTTAGAGGCCGGTCACATCATAGCGCAACCCTGCGCGCGCCCGGTCAATCTCGTTGAGCACCTCCGTCGGCTGCGGCACATCCCGCAGCTCGAAGGAGCCGTCGGTCGAGGCAGTCTGGCATACGATGTCGCCGAAGTTGAAAAGAGTAGCCAGGATACCGCTCTTGACGATACTCGTGTTTTGTACGTGTCTTAGGCTGGTCGATGACACCTGGTGGTTGAACGGGGAGGTCTTTAAGGAGTCGATGAGGCGCTGGTTGGTGATCAGCCAGAGGTCGTTCATGTAGCGATAGACCGCAAAGAAGCCCACCAACAACCCCACCGCCACCGCCCCCACGATCAGCACTGCGCACACGGTGACCAGGTCAGGCGACCGCGCTGTCAGCCACGACAGCACGATTATGGCCAGTAGCGTCATCGCGGTGATCAAGATGACCTGCAAGATGATGAAGATCGGATGGCGCCGCACCAGCTGCACCAGCTCCTCTCCGGGCTGGAGGGTCACAGGTAAGTCCATCTAGTCCTGCCCTTTCTGTTCGCACCTATCTTGCACAGGCACCGGCATTGACCCTAATTCCCCTGGCTGCTGGCCACCCGCAACGGCGGAAACTCACCCTGCAAGCCCGGTGCCAGCAGTTGGTAGATCCGCTCCGGTTGGCCCAGGCCCCGCATCCGCTGCGTGCCCAAATCGTGTAGGGTGACCCCCGATGGCAGGTCCTGCCCCACCAGTTCGGCCGTGGTCGCCGTGAGCAATACCTGGCCGCCGTGCCCTGCCGACATCACCCGTTGCACCCGCACCGGGGTGAGGCCGGGCAGGTATTCCCTCCCCTCGACCTCACCCGGGCCTGTGTGCAGGCCCATGCGCACCCGCAGCCGGCCTACAGCCATCCATGGTTCGCTCTCCAGCCGTCGCTGGGCCTCCAGCGCGGCCAACAGGGCATCCTTGGCCTGCGCGAATGCGGCACAGAACGCATCGCCGACCACCAGAAAGATGTAGCCGTTGTGCCCCGTGATCGACTCCCGCAGAATGTCGTGATGGCGAGCCAGGGCTGCCGGCATCTCATTGGGATAGGCTTCCAGGAGTTGGGAGCTCCCCTCGATATCGGTGAAGAGAAAGGTTACCATGCCCGTCGGCAGGCCGGCGCTGGTCTCTGTGGCACTGCCGGTGAGGGCCTCCTCGGCTTCCGGCGCCAGCGTGGGCTGGCCCGCATGCGCGTTGCGAATAGCCTCCGCCAGATCCTCCGCGGTCACGTTCTTGAGCAGGTAACCAATGGCTCCCGCATCCAACGCCCGCTGAACGAGGCCCTCCTCCTTGTAGCTGGTTAGCGCCACCACCTGGACCTGCGGAAAGGCCTGCCGAATAGCCTTGGTGGTGGCAGCGCCGTCCACCCCCGGCATTACCAGGTCCATCAAGATCACGTCGGGCTGCAAAACCCGGCAGCGGGCCATGGCCTCCTCGCCCCCGCCTGCCTCGCCCACCAGTTCCAGGTCGTCGAACGCCAACAGGAATGCCCCCAATCCGCTGCGCACCACGGCGTGGTCGTCAACTAGCATCACTCGGATCGGTCTCAACAGCGTCATGGCCTGCTTCTTCAGTCGGCGAGCTGGCGCAGCCATGCCTGGCTGCCAAACAAATCCGCTCAATTGTACTTCAAAACGGATGCTGCGACAACAAACCGCCTCCCTCAGGATCTGCCATAGGGTATTCTGCTGGTCCAACACTCGTTTAGAATGTGCGCCAGCTCGTGTCTTAGCCCCAGCTCCCTTACCAGTGCCTGCATAGCCTGGCCGGCTACGGCAGAAGGCCAGCAGCCCATCCCCCATCAATCCTGCCACCGTACCCTCGTCTCGGTACACCGGCTGGATCATGCGCTCGAACGCCGCGCTGTGCCGATTCCCGCGCCTCCACCGCCCTGGCCACCATCTGCGGCCATCCAGGTTCACCGCCTAACATGCGCCAGGCCTCAGGACTCACCAGCGCCCCGCAGTTGTCGCAGAAAAGACCGGACTCGCCAGCGCATTCAACCAGCGCGGACACTCGTGCCCCAGCCGCCAGCCGCAATTCCGGCAGCAATCGGCATCCGTGTGGTCGCCCTGATGGCAAACAGGACAAATCAGTTCTTTCACTTCACCCGTCCACGTCACGCATTCATCACATCGTAGGGGCGGTGCCTCTGTGCCCGCCCCCTTCGTGCCCTTCGCGCTCCGTGCCCTTCGCGCTTCGTGCCCTTCGCGCTTCGTGCTCTTCGCGCTTCGTGCTCTTCGTGTCCCTTCGCGTCATCGTGTTCCAGACGCCCCTCGCGCGCACCCATCTCAAAGTGCCATGCCAAGATGCCCGGCACTTCACATTGCGCCAGGCACCTGGGCTCGACTTATCTCTTCCGTTGAGCGCAATCTGCCGCGGTTTCCCACCTCAAACGGTCACCACCGTCGACATCTCCAACCCGGCCTCCCCTACAACCTCCGCCCCAGCCACGCCATGCCGGCACCCTCCACCGCGCCTGCCACCAGGCCACCCGCACCAGCGCTCACGAGCTCGCGCCCTTCCTCACCCAGGCCAAACGCAACCACCAGCGCCAGCCCTACCGCCACAGTACTGACGGCAATCCACCATCCGAACCCCTTGGCCTGATGGCGCACTGCCAGCCACTGGCCCCCGCCAATCACCAGGCCGAGGAACGCGCCCGCGGCCAGGAGGACCCCCAGTCCGTCGCTGGGCTCCTGCCCGGCCATCAGGGGCAACAGGACACCTAGGCCCACCGCCCCCCCAAGGGCGCTGGCAATGACCCAGCGCGCCAGCTGGCTCGTGCGCCCCCTCAGGGCCAGTGCCTGCAGTCCCACGCCCGTCCCCATGATCAGGCCCCCGCCCACCCCGATCACCGCCGCCGCCATTACCGGTCCCCAGGCCGCTTGCAGGCCTTCGCCAACATTCCACATGAATGCCAGGCCCGCCAGTAGCCCCACCGCAAACCCGATGGCAGTCAGCACCATCCAGATCAACCCGAAGCTCAGTGGAGACCGCATGTCTGCGCGGCCATCCGTCAGTGAACGATCAAGCGTTTGACTCATCGATAGCCTCCAGATTTGGTGATGCATAACAGGCGTTTCGTTAGCTCTTGCCTCACGCCACGCCGTCGACGCCTGCATCCTACCCCACCTGGCGTCCCCCTGTCATGAGGCCGCTGTCCTGACTGCTTCGGGAAAGCTGGCCGGGAGTTCGGGCATCCTGTCCCGACTCCCACTGCCGCCCCCACATCCCGCTACCCGTCGATTCTCTATCCCTTCCCCGCCGCTCCCCCAAACCCCGCCTCCCGGGCCCGCACGATGGCCTGTGCCCGGTCTGCCACCTGTAGCTTGCTGAAGATGTTGCTCACATGGTTGCGCACGGTCTTTTGGCTCAGTACCAGGCGCCGCGCGATCTCCTCGTTGTTGTAGCCCTGGGCAATCAACCCCAGGACCTCCCGCTCCCGCTCGGTTAGCTCTGGAAACAACAGTGGCGCGGCCGCCGGCCTCGGGGCCGTAAAATACGACATCAGCCGGCTGGCGATCGCCGGCCCGAACAGCGCCTCCCCCCGCGCCACGGCGCGGATCGCCCGCAACATCTCCTCCTGGTCCGCACCCTTCAGCACGTAGCCCCGCGCCCCGGCCCGCATCGCCGCAAACACCGAATCGTCGTCCTCGAACATGGTGACCACGATGATCCCCACGTGTGGGCTGGTGGCGACGATCCGCCGTGCTGCCTCGATGCCGTTCAAGCCCGGCATCTGGATGTCCATCAACACCACGTCCGGCTGCAGTGCCTCTGCCGCCTGCACAGCCTCCTGCCCTGTCGCCGCCTCACCTACGACCTCGGTCTCCGGTACCGAGCCCAGCAACGAGCGCAAGCCTTCACGGAAAAGCGTATGGTCGTCGGCCAACAAAACTCGAATGGTGTCCATCAACATGCTCCCTGTTGCGTCCATACTTTAGCCGAAGTCCCGGCCTGGCGCAAGCCGGGCCTTTGCCCGCCACGCGACATGGGGCGCATGGGCTGGAAACCCATGCGCCCCATGTCGCGCCACCTCCGGCGTCTATCTTATTCGATCACGCCGCAGGCCACCCGCCCGCCACTGTTACCAGTCGGGTCCGTGACCTGGTCATCCTCGTTCGCGTGGATGATGACGGCGCTGCCGTCGGCGTCGAACAACGTCGTCGGCCCGGCTGACAGCGTCGCCCGGTCCGTGGTAGCGTTGAGATGGCCCACGCCAGCCTCGTTCACCACCAGGTTGGGCAGGTCACCGGCATGAGCACCAGCAGGGTTGTCCAGGCCGTGCTCCGCGCCCAGCGGGTTGTGATGGCCGCCAGCCGCCGCAAAGCTGGGCACGCACGCTCCTACCGCGTGCAGGTGGATGCCATGCCGGCCCGGCGTCAGGCCCTTCACCTTCACGTTCACGTGCAGGATGCCGTCGGCATCCTCGGTGAACTTGGCGGAACCGACCACGTTGCCCGCCGTGTCCACCAGGGTCGCCGACGCCCGCTCAGCACCGTCGTTGCGGGCAAAGGCTGCCGTCGTCAACGCGGCCACCGCTAACAGGATCATGATCAGAACAACAGAGAAACGTTTCATCTTATCCTCCTCAATACAGCTACGCGATCAGGGAACTCGTTCTACGCCCGTCAGTTTACACGATTCTCTGTCCCGCTGTCATGAGCCTGTTGTCCCGAATGCGCCGGGATAATACCTGGAAATGCGCGGCCCCCCGCACTGCCACGCACCGTGGCCTCACACCAGCGGCAAGGCCACCAACACCCGGGTGCCTCCCTCGGCGCGCCGCTGCACCGTGCACGTGCCGCCCAGCTCCGCCGCCCGTTCCTGCATGGAGGTTAGGCCCACCCCCAGCTGCATGCCCTCAAGCAGGCCCACCCCGTCATCCTCTACGGCCAGGTAGAGCCTGTCGTCGAGGCATAACCAGATGCTGCACCGGCCGGCCCGGGCATGGCGCACGGTATTGGCCACAGCCTCCGCCACGATGCGGTAGGCAGCCACCTCCACGGCGGCCGGCAGCGGGGGCAGCTCCTCAGGTGCCCGGACCTCCACCGTGAGGCCCTCCCCCTCCTGCCGCCCGGAGTCTCCTCTGCCCACCGACGCAGCATAGACGCGCAGCGCCCCCACTAGGCCGAGCTGGTCCAGCGCCGGCGGCCGCAGGTCGTAGACCAGGCTGCGCACGTCCCCCACCGCCGCCTGGGTAGCCGCCTTCAGCTCCACCAGGATCGCCTCCGCTGCCAGCGGATCCCGGGCCAGCAGGTTGCGCGCCGTGTCGATCTTCAGGGTCAGGGTGGCCAGCTGCGGGCCCAGCCCATCGTGCAGGGTGCGGCGCAGCCGCCGCCGCTCCTCCTCTCGGGCCGTCACCAGGCTCACCCTCGAGCGCTGCAGATCGGCATTCAACCGCAGCGCATGGGCGGTCGCGCCGGCCTGCCTGGCGATATCGCTCAGCAACCGCTCGTCCAGCGGCGAAAACGCCTCACCCACAGCCCGCCGTCCCACTACCAACCGCCCGACGCCCTGTCCGTGATAGGCCATCGGAAAGACCGCTGGCTCTGCCACCGGCTGCCCATGTTCGGCCACCGTCTCAAAGCCGTCGTCCAGCTCCAGGTCGATCCCAACGTAGGGTAGGCGCAGGCTGGTGGCGACGGTTTCCGCCAGCACCGGCAGCGCAGCGCCAGGGTCGGCTGTGGCCTCCATGCTCCGGCCCAGCTGCGTCAGTACCGCCACCGGGTCATCCCGGTCGCCATACATCAGCCGGTTGGCCGCCCCCTGCAAGCGGACCCGCAGCGGGTGTGCCACCAACGCCACAACCGCAGCCGCTATCACGGCCGCGCCCCAGCCTACCTGCATCCCCATCAGGAAGGCCATCCCGCCTACCAGCAGGCCATAGAGCACCACCACCACCAGCGTCAGCGCGCCGAAGACCAACGTGCGATTGATCACCGGATCGATATCCCACAGCCGGTAGCGCAACATGGCCAGCGCAATGGTCACCGGGACGACCAGAAAGGCCAGCTGAAACAACAGGATGCCCAGCAACGCAACCCACGCCGCGGGCATCACCGCGGAGGCCAGCAGCTGGAAGACGACGGTGGCAGGCAGCAGGCCCAGGCCGAACACTACCCACTTCATCTGCTGCCGCTGCACCGCATCGGCCACCCGGCGATAGCGATGGATCTGGGTGCCAACAGCCAGGATGATCGAGCCCAGGAACAGGCTCATCCACACCGCCCAGAGGTTGTCCTCCAGTACCAGGACACCATTCCCCTCGGCAGCCATGGGCAAGAACCAGAACGCCATGATCACCGCCAGGCCCCCCAGGGCCGCCCAGCGCGCCCATCGCGGCACAAAGCTACCGTCAGGAAAGAGATAAAAGAGCATCAGGATGCTGCCCAGGGTCAGCGCTGGCAGCGCCTCAGCCAGCGGCTCCAGGGCCTCCAGCTGCGGCGGCAGGCGCCACACGTCCATGTTGCTGCTCACATGTACCAGCGCTGTCAGAACCAGTGTCGCCGATACAAACAGCCCCATCCAGTCATCCGAGCGCTTCCATGCCACCAGGAAGCCCACCGCCAGCGACACTGCTGCCGCCAGCACCTCCAGGCCTGTCAGGACCCTGATGAAGGCACTATAGGAGATCAGCCCTCTCACCGCGGGGCTGGCCTCTCCCACCTGCCACTCACTCCAGGTCGTCCAGTAGTTACTGTCAAGTAGCTCGGCTAGCGTTGCTAGGGCCAGGACCACGACCACCGCCCACGCCATCCGCGCCACCCACAGGGTGGGCCCTTGCAAGCGGGACGCCCGTAGTGGGGTTGCCGTGATTCTGTTGGATAGTGTATGGATCATAGGGTCACTCCAGGCAGCCGCTCCATCAGCCAGCCACAGTGTTCAACTCTCATTGAGAGGTTGAACGCATTCGCCAGCCAAATCCTACAACCGGAGGCGTCCCCCTGTCATGGGACCATGGTCCCGATGTGGCCGGGAAAACCAAACGCACCTCACCCTCTAGCCCCACCCTGGCCACATCTCGCGCCTATCGGGTCCGCCATCTATGCGGCACTGCAAGGATACGCCGTACCGTTCTCGTGGTAGGGGCGGCCCTCCGTGGCCGCCCCGGTCCGGCCACCCCTCAGGTCTTCCCATCGACAAGCCGCCTTCCCGCCCCTCCAGCCATGGCAACGTCCCCTATCACCCCTCCTCCTCATGTCGGCAACCGTCCACAAACCCGTGCCGGCTCATCGTAGCTCGACCTTTGAACGGCCCTGAGACCTTTCGTGACCTCTGCCTCATCACGCCGCGTCGAACAGCCGCTCACCTCTGTGCAGCCGCTGCGCGATCTGGTAGCGCTGGCCCTGGGCCCGCACCGTGGGCGCGTGGGCAGCCAGGTAGCGCGCCGCAGCTACCAGTACGTTGACCCCCTCTGGGGAGCCCCTCAACAATCCATACTGGCGGAAGGCCGCTTCCATGGTCTGGATGGTATGGAAGTCCCGGTCTTCCCGCAACAGCAGGCCACCTAGAACGGCCAGCAGGCGCCGCTCATCGCCACCGCCATGGAGGTAGCGGGCCACCAGCGTGCCCGCCTGGTTGACCTGCTGCTGGCGGTCCAGCAATGTGGGTAGCTCTTGCAGTAGCGCCGCGGGATCGCCGGTCCCGTCACTGGGCTCAGGCAGACGAGCCGGCGGCACATTGAGGAAACGGTCCAGGTACACGCTCATCGCCGCGTCGAAGACCCCGCGCAGTAGCTCTACCGACGGCGCGCGGCGCAGCCCCACCTGTACCGCGTTGGCAAAGGTGAAGGTGTGCAGGGCCGTGTCCCAGTCGCTGAACTCGTTGCTGGTGTGGAATCGGGCGATGCGCAGCGCTGCGGCATACGACACACAGCCGGCCAGTTCCACCAGACTCACTCCGTGCTGCAACGCCTTCAACAGCGCATCGGCAATGGCCTGCGGATTCTCGTCCAGCAGAATGGGCACCAGCAGTGCACGCGCGTCCACTGCGGCCTTGCCCTCCCGCCAGCGCCGGCCTGCATCCAACGCACTAGGCAGGCCGTGGAAGGCCTGCTCCAGGATGTGAACCAGGTCGACAGGGTTGCGCCAGGCGTTGGATTCCTCCATGCGACTGGCGTTGGCGTAGCCTGTGGCCAGACTGCCCAGTACCTGCTGGTCCAGGCCGTCCCCCCAACCGGCGATGTCCAGCGCCTCCAATGCCTTGTTGGTGAAGTCCAGCACGTGTCCTGCCTGGATGTAGCGGTGGTCCGTGGCCGCCGCAAAGAGCATGTCGGCCAGCTCCTGCGGCCCGGCTCCGCTGCGCACCGCCGTGGCAATGCAGCGCTCTACACCCTCCTCATCCCGCACCTCGACGAACTGCCGCAACCAGCGTTTGAGGGTCGTCATTTCCTCATCCCCACCCGGCAACGGCCGGACGGCAAATCGCGGCGCCGCGCCATCGCTATCGCCGGCCACCGCCGCCAGGCCCTGGTACAACGCCCTGGCGCGGTCGTCCCGCTCCAGGTGGGGCAATAGAGCCATCATACATGTCAGGATGGTCAGCCCCTGGCCCCACCCGCCCCGGCGATACCGGGTGCCGAAATCTATGCCCGCGCGGAAAGGCTCTATGGCACCCTCGATCGATCCAGAATCCTCCGGCCGGTCCAGGAGGGCGATGGCCGATTTGGCGATCACCAGCGAGATGTTGCGCTCCAGGCCATCCCGCAGGCGGTGCCGCTGGTGCTCCTGCGGATCCACGCGTAAGGCCAGGTCGACCCACACGTCGTCCTCCTCCACGCCGGCCGGAAAGGCCCGCACGTCGTCGGCCCACTGATCGAAGGTGCCGCCACTGGCCAGGTCGAAGCGCGCATGGTGCCAGTGGCAGGTGAGGATGCCGTCGCATACTGTCCCCCGGTCCAACGGGAAGCCCATGTGCGGACAGCGGTTGTCGATCGCGTAGATCCGATCCTCCTCGGCTATCAGCAGAACTGTATGGCCATCCAGCTGAACGGTTACTCGTCCTTGTTGGCGCAGCTCTGCCAGGCTGGCGGCTCGTACTCTGCGCTGCTCCTGTGGCGTCGACATGGCTACTCCTTCTGGGTGATGGCTATCGACAGTGCCACTCAGGGCACGGTTGCCCTCGATGCCGGGCTCTGAGTCATTGAACGCCTCAGGGCCGAAAACCTTACCGCAGACGTCGGTGGCAGCGCCTATCTCCCATCGATTCCGGTGGTATTCCGGCCGTCAGCCATGGGATGTGTCTGCCTGCGCCGGCGTCCCCTCTGGCCCACCCGCTGCACTGGCCACAACCGCGCTACGCCTCAGACTCGAGTCTTGATCTCCACCTCCTCGTTGAGGCGTTCGATCTCATCCTTGAGCCCGACCTCCTCGCCCGTCAGGCTCTTCAGCTGTTCCTCGCTGGCCTGCAGCTTGTCCACGTAACTGGCTCGCAGCGCGCCTTCCTTGCCTGCGGTGGACAAGGCCTGCATGTTGCTACGTACCTGCTCCTGCGCTTGGTACACCGACTGCCGCTCCTTCTCGATCTCGGCTAGGCGCTGCTCATGCGCGGCGATCTGCTCCCACAGTGCCAGAAGCTCCTGTAGCTGGCCGTACGCCTCTTGGCTCAGCCATCCACGCTTCAAGTAGCCCTGTAGTGTGCCGGCCGGCTGCCGGCGGATCTCCTCCCGCCGCACCACCAGCCGCCGCTCCTGCACCCGCAGCGTCGTCTCGCCATGCCGTGGCACCTTGACCTCAAAGCGCAGGTGGTCGGCGGTCTGTTCCCCGGGCTCCGGCGTCTCAAACAGCTCGTAGTGGGCCGTCCGCGGGTGTTCGACGAGCACGGTGAGATCGCGCACTGTGCTGTTGTTGGCCTGGTAGTCGTGCCAGCGGATATCCCACTCCTCGAAGCTGAGAAAGTGCCCCTCTATACGCAGCCCATGGATTTCACGGCGACTGCCTGCCTCTTCTCGCATCCGGATCCCTAGCTCCACGGCATAGGGCACGACCACTTCACCTCCCGGAGCGGTGAAGGGTAGCACTGCCTCGCCCGCGTATTGCGCACCCCCACCCGCAGCCTGGCCCGGCTCCAACACTGTCGCCGGTCCACGCTCCAGGGTCAGGCCGGTATCGTTTTGCAGGCGCAGGGTGGCTACCGGGTGCTTGGGCATTTTGGTCCCGTTGTACAACAGGTCTTTGCGGCAGGTTACCCGCTCTGCGATGATCGGCACCATGGCCGATTGGCCCCGTCCTACCGTGACCGGCGTGGCGATCGTGTACTGGAACAGCTCGCCCAGCTCCGTGCCCGTGGCCTGCACTGGTGCCGCGGCCTGCAGTGCATCGGCGCTGATACCGCGGGCCGGAGGCATCGCCGCCGCCTTCATCCGTGCCGCACCGCGGGTCAATTCCGGGGCTGCCTCGGCCAGCGCATAGCCCTCCAGCGCCGTCCTTTCCCTCAGCATAGCCCCAAACTCCACCGGGCCCGCCGCCACCCGGGCCTCCTCCTTGACCTCGGGCCGCACCGGTATGAAGGGCGTGTAGAGATCGTACACAAACGAAATCGGCATGCCCGCTACCAGCGCCAGCGAGATGTCCTCCAGGTCCTCTTCCAGCCGGTTGTCGAAGATGCCCCAGCCTTGTAACAGAACCCCCTGCTGCGAACGGCCTTCTGGCGTGCCCTCCGGTGAGCTAGGCAGTCCTTCCGCTGCGTCTGCCAGCACCAGCCGGTAGCTCACGCGCCAGGTTGGCGCCGGCGCCACATAGCTGATGGATAGGTCGTGCTCGCCTGGGGTCAGGCGCACGGTCACCTGGCGATAGTTCTCCTGCGCCAGTGAGGTCTGCAAAAAGAAGCGCAAATCGCTTGCCCCCCGCTCGTCCAGTACCTCCATCCCCTGCACCCGCCCCAGGGTCACCGCCTGCACCCAGCTGGAGTCGTCCAGCAGCACCGAAACCAGCGCCGTGGCCATCGGTTCCTCGTCCGGTGCCCCGTCCAGGCCTACCAGCGTGCCCCCCAGCGCTTCCCCCTGGTCCAACATCAAGCGAATCCGCCGGCCCCGTAGGCTCACTAGCAGGTCCTGCAGGCTCCGGCGGTCGCCCAGGTGGATCGAGCAGCCCGCCAGCTGCTGCTCCCTGGCCTGCGGCGTGGCATACGCCACCCCCAGAACCTGGCCAGCTCCCCAGTCGACCGCAGTGAGGCTCTTGAGGATATCATTCATCTCTTCGACCCGGAAGGTCAGGCTCATCGCCTCGCCGCTGAAAGCCGCCCGTCGCTCGAAGAATCCTACCCCATGTTTATACAGGGTCATGCGGGTGATCGGAAGTGTCGTCATGAATATCCCTCCTTGGCCCATCTCCGGGCACTCAACTATCGTAGCTCTTTGAGCCTATCGGGCCTGCGCCGGCCTCGGTTTCAACGTCGCCACTACTACCATCATACATCCATCGCACTGCGCCATCAAGTCGGCCCAGCAGGGCTTCCGAAAAGTCCCCACCTTGGCATCGCGAGGCGTCGGCAATGCAGCAATCCCATTCGTTGTCCCTTCGTTCGCGGCAATACCGTCTCCTTTTGTGTCCATCGCGCTCCGCGTCCTCGCGGACCTTCGTGCGATCGTGGTCCAAAAACCGCCGAACGCTGAAGCGGAAGGGTTCGCTAAATCGAACGATGCCATAACCCTAGCATCTAGTCGAAGTTGACAACGTGGACAGCGCGGCTACAATCGAATTCTGACCACAGTTCCTATCTCGATCCCTGCCGTGGCACCCAGACACGGAGGAAAACTCAGGAGGCCATCACCATGAGCACTGCAGATGACGTGAAGAAGGCAGCCAAGGACGTCACCGACGCGGCTGCGGATGTCGCCAAGGATGCCGGCAAGACGGCGGAAAAGGCTGCTGATGCCACCGCCGACGCGGCCAAGGACGTCACCGACGCGGCTGCGGATGTCGCCAAGGATGCCGGTAAGACAATGGAAAAGGCTGCGGACGCCACCGCCGACGCGGCCAAGGACGTCACCGACGCGGCTGCGGATGTCGCCAAGGATGCCGGCAAGACGGCGGAAAAGGCTGCTGATGCCACCGCCGATGCGGCCAAGGACGTCACCGATAAGGCTGCTGACGTGGCCAAGGATGCCGGTAAGACGGCGGAAAAGGCTGCTGATGCCACCGCCGACGCAGCCAAAGACGTTGCCAAGGATGCCGGTAAGACGGCCGACAAGGCAGTTGATACGACCACCGGCGCCGCCAAGGACCTCGGCGACAAGGCCGGTGGTCTGCTGAAGGATGTCGGCGAAGGCGCTGAGGACATCCTTGACGACGCCAAGGGCTTCGTGAAGAAGCTGTTCGGCGGCGGCAAAAAGTAGCTGTGCTGCACAGTGCCGGGGCGTGAAATCCCCGGCACAGCTTTCTTCACAGCCCCTCCACGTCGTCGAGCATGGACTCCAGCGCTTCCGCTTCCAGCTCGTCGAGAACCTCTGCCAGCTCGTCGCGATCGAACACGTACCGCTCGTGGCAGAAGTGGCAGTCCACCACCGCTTCACCCTCCACCAGGAGCCCCAGCACCTCGTCCGGCCCCAATATCTTGAGCGCTTGCCGCGAGCGCTCGCGGCTGCAGGTGCAGCGAAAAGACAACGGCCGCTGCTCCAGTACCTCGTAGGGAATGTCGCCAAAGACCCGCGCCAGGATGTCCTCCGGCGAATGGCCATCCGCCAGCAGCGTCTCCAGCGCCGGCAGCTCCCCCCCTCGCGCCACCAGCTGGTCCCATGCCCCGACCTTCTGGCCTGGCAAAGGCTGGATCAGCAGGCCACCGGCTACGGCGACCTTGCCGTCCTCACCCATCTGCACGCCAATCTCCACCAGCGATGGAATCTGCTCCGAGCGCTCCAGGTAGTGGGTCAGCTCCTTGTCCAACTCACCGCTTTCCAGGGGAATCGTCCCTTGGGCCAGGTCCCGCAGGCCTAGGTCCTTCACCACCGTCAGCAGGCCGTGGCCTCCCAGTGCCCGTGCCACCTCGTCTCGGCCGATATGGTCCGGCGAGGGCAGTTCGGGCACCGACGCATACCCGCGCACCCGCCCGTAGCTATCTGCCTCCACGACGATCTTCCGCAGCGGTCCATCTCCCTCGGCTTTCAAGGCCACCCGCTGTTGCACCTTCAGCAGTGCACCCAGCAACACCGCCGCCGTCAGGCCATGGGCCAGCACTGCCGCGCTGAGTGCCGACATCTCGTGTCGTTGGCCGGCCTCGCGCGCCAGGTCGCCGGTGATGCACGCCAGCGCGCGTACCCCGGCCTCCCGGGCATACACTCTTGCTACATAGTCGCTCATTTTCACTTCTGTCCTCGCTGGGCTACAATGGCCCAGCTTCGTAATTCCTGTGGCCTGTCTCGCCTGTGCAGTCATTGCTCATGCCATCATACTCACGATATGCGATCGAATCAACTTAGGTCAGCGCTGTTTGTCGTCATTCAGTTCGCCTGCCTGGGCATAATTTTCCTCACCGGACCCTGGCTGGCAAAAAACCCACCCTGGCTGGCCCTGGAGTTGCTAGGCGCGGCCCTTGGCCTGTGGACCCTGTGGACCATGCGTAGCTCCCGGTTCAACATCCTGCCCGATGTGCTCGAAGGCGCACAGCTGGTCACTGCCGGGCCCTACCGCTTCATCCGCCACCCCATGTACGCCACCCTCTTGCTCGTCACCCTGGCCCTGGTCTTGGACCTTCCGTCGCCCCTGCGCATGGTAACCTGGCAGGTGCTGCTGGTAGACCTGGTGCTCAAGCTCTCTTACGAAGAGGGCCTGCTGGTGCAGCGCTTCCCCGCCTACGCCGTCTACCAGCAGTCCTCTAAACGGCTCATCCCGTTCGTGTTCTGAAGCTACGACGTTGCTCCCGCCACGGCAGCGCCCTCACGGCTGATAGATGATCGTGTCCGGACGGAAGGCCGCCCAGCTGAACCAGAACGGGTTGCCATGGACGATGGGCTCGAGCTCCCGGCCAGCCAATGCCCCATCCACAGCCTGGCCCAGCACATTCCAGCGGCTGCCGGTCTCCTCGTCCACGATCCGGTCCCGGTCCCAGCGAAACGTGAGCCTCTGCCCGTCCACCACGGGGCTGAAGACTCCGGTGGCACCCACATCCTCGCCGGTGGCGATCACCGCCGCCCCCAACGCGCTGGCCGTGCCCGGCACGTTGAAGATCACCAGGTCCTGGTCTCCCCTGCGGTCGTTGATGACGCGCGCCTCTCGTAACACGCTGTAGGGATAGGCCACCGCGTCACCCGGCAACTGCACGCCTACCACCCGCTCCATGGCCGGCAGCCGGCCATCCACCGGGTCGCTGAACAGAAAGGGCGTCTGGTCGATGCTGTCGTAGCCCACGTAGGGATTCTCACCATAGCGCCGGTTGAATCCTGTCTCCCTTGATAACACCTGGCCGTCTGGATGCGCAGCTTCGAACTCGCCATAGCCGACGATGCTGGCCGGCACGAACTTGAGCTGCACCCCGGTTAGTTCCCCTACGATGGCCTCGCCGGTGAACTGCTGCCATAGACTCTCAGTCGTGCGATCGTACATCACCAGGTCCGAATTGCGCAACAGCCCAGACGTGCCAAACTCCAGGACCTGGCCATCCAGCCGCCGGTCGAAGGTGAGCGCCGAGTTGCATAGCGGACAGAAGGTCACGGCCACCGGCACACCCCCTACGGTGTCGTTGACGATCTCATGCCAGGTCAGAACCTGCAGGGGATAGGCCCGCGCATCGCCGTCGATCTCCAGGGCGATGACCGGCTCCCTCTCCTGCAGCCACTCCCTGGCCTCGGCAGGTGTAATGAACTTTGGATCGTCGATCGAGGGGATCCCATCTCGCGGGGGGCCACCGGAGATGATCTCACGGAGGTCGACATTGTGCCTGGTCCAATCTGTGCTCCAACCCAATGTCGCCATGCGTAGCTGGGCCGGCCGGTCGTCGCTAGCCTGCGGCTGCACCCCCTGGGGGCTCGCCGTCGCCAGCGCTTGCTCCACAGCCCGCGTGGGCTCCCTGCCGGCCGGCTCAGCTCCTCCCTGGGTCACAGTGCTGGCACACGCCACCAGAATACCGGCCGCCACCGCAGCTAAGACGATCCCAGCCATCCATCGTGAAGCTCGCCATCTCATAATCATCTCCTGCCAATCACTTGGGAATCTTATCACTCCACTTCCATTGCCGCCAATCCTCGTCGACAGCTCACAGCTGCTCGTCATGATGATGACCTTCGATCCCGCAATCTTACCCCACCCTGTCATTGCGAGCCGGTCCCCGGCGAAGCAATCCCCTCCCCCACCGTCCCCTGCCCCCTATTCTGTGGTACAATACACCTCCGTCGCGCCTCCGTCGACGTCATGATCCCGAAAGGCCCTCTCCATGACCGCTGAGACAACTCACCCCCATCTCACCGCCGGATCCCCAACCTTTGGCACGAACGATCCCGCGCTCCAGCCTGCCGAGCAGGCCGAGCTTGATCGCGCCGTGGCTGAGCTCAGGGCCCACACCGGCTCATGGGCCAGCCTGCCTCTCTCCGGCCGCATCGCTATCCTCACGGAGGTGCAGACCTCCCTGCAAGAGGTCGCCGAGACCTGGGTCATGGCCAGTCTGGAGGCCAAACGGGTCCCCCGAGGCGGCTTCGCCGAGGCCGAAGAATGGATTCTGTTCGGCGCTGCTGCGCATATGGTGCGCCGCCACCGCGAGGTCCTTGAAGACCTCCAGCGGCACGGCCGGATACGCCTGCCATATCCCTTAACCACCCATGCCAACGGCCAGGTGGTCGCCCCGCTCTACCCCAGGACCCGCCAGGAAAGCCTGCTGTTCCAGGGTATGCGCGGCGAGGCCTGGCTCGAGCCTGGCGTGGGCCTGGAGCAGGCCGTGGATCTTCCCGCTTGGGCCGAAGGATCGGGCCATGCTGCCCGCGTCGTTCTTGTCCTGGGCGCAGGCAACGCCGCCATGCTCCCGGTCGCGGATTTCCTGTCCGTGCTGTTTCTCGAGGGTCACGTCGTCCTCCTCAAGATGAATCCGGTGAACGACTACCTGGGGCCGATCTACCAGCAGGCCTTCCAGCCCCTCATCCGTCGCGGCTACCTGCGCCTTGCCTACGGCGGCGCCGCCGTAGGCGCCTACCTGTCCAACCATCCCCAGGTGGATGCCGTCCACTTGACCGGTTCTGATAAGACCTACGATGCCGTCGTGTTTGGGCCTGGCGCGGCAGGGGCCGCCAGGAAGGCCGCTCGCCAGCCCCTGCTGGACAAGCCGGTGACGGCTGAGCTGGGCGGCGTCAATCCCCTCATTGTCATCCCGGGACCTTGGACCGACCGCCAGGTACGCCGGCAGGCCCTGCAGCTGGCAGGATTCCTCTACTCCAATGCCAGCTTCAACTGCCTCACCCCACGCGTCCTGATCCAATCCCAAGGCTGGTCACAACGCCACCAGTTCCTCGACGCCGTGGGAGCTATTCTTAACCAGGCCGGCACGCGGCCGGCCTACTATCCTGGCGCGGAGGCGCGCTACCAATCCTTTGTGTCAGCCCATCCCGAGGCCCAGCGCTTTGGCGAGCCCAGTCCTGGCTGTTTGCCCTGGACCATCGCCCGCGATGTCGATCCCCAGCAGGTGGATGATCCTGTCTTCCGCAGCGAGTCTTTCTGTAGTATCCTCGGCGCAACGACCCTGGCCGCCTCCAATGTCGTCGACTATATCCACAGAGCGGTCGAGTTCGCCAACGACGTGCTGTGGGGCACGCTTACTGCCACCATCTTGGTCCATCCCGGCTCTCTCAAGGACCCAGCCATCTCACAGGCCCTCGCGCAAGCCCTGGCTACCCTGCGCTACGGCACGATCACCGTGAATACCTATCCCGCCCTGGCCTACGTGCTCATGCTGATGCCCTGGGGCGCCTACCCCGGTCACACTCCCTACGACATCCAGTCCGGTGTGGGCAAGGTCAACAACTTCTACCACCTGCGCCAGCCGCAGAAAGCCGTCTTCCAGGCGCCATTTGATGGGCTGCAGGCAGGGGGCCTTACCTCCCGGCGCAACGCGCAGTTTGGCCGGGAGCTGGCGGTCGCCCTGGCCCAGCCATCCCTGCGTTCCTTCCTGGGCCTCACCCGTGCCGCCCTGCTTGCCATGTAGGAGGGATGGCCGCCCACGCGCACGTAGCTGACCTGGTGCGCATGGGCTCGGCGTTGAGCCAGGTGTCGCTGTTAAGCTCGGGTGCTGGCCCGCGGCTGGGCAGGCTTGCCAGCAGCTGCTGTTGCTCGAGGGTAGGGCCTCCGGCATCCGTGGGCGCGGCCTCAGAGGCTGTGGCTGCCGCAACGGCCTCCGTTGCGGCCGTCGCCGTGGATACCTCGGGGCTGTCGCTGGCGTCGGCGACCCGAGCCGGCGCGCGCTTGGTCGCCGCGCGGGCCGGTGCCGTGGGCATCGCCATGGCCGTATCCGTCGGTGCGGCGGGCAGGACCCTCTCGGATACGACCGGTGTTTCAGGGGCCACGACCGCGGGCGCCGGGTCAAGAATGGATGCTGCGGGCACGGGCGGTGCCTCCACTCCCCCGGAACAGGCAGCTGCAACCAGGGCCAATCCGCCCACCAGCCACATTTTCTGGGATGGCATTCGCATGATCCTGCACTCCTGGGTGCCGTTGTTCGGCAAGGTTGTTTTCCAGAATACCCCCCAGCTATTACAATAGAGCCACACGGATATTACACGTTTCTTACGGCGGGCTATCTGTAATCCCCTTGTAAGAACTTCCTGCTTGAATGGTTCCGATGATGCTCTTGCAACGAGAGGACCGGTAAGCGTGAACGGACAGAAGATCCTCGTCGTAGACGACGAGCCGAGCATTCGCGAGGTAGTGAGCCTCTACCTGGCTCGCGCCGGCTATCAGGTTACCACTGCCGCTGATGGGCAGGCCGCGCTGGACGAGCTCGCGCGGCGGGCTTTCGATCTGGTGCTGCTGGATCTTATGCTGCCTAAGGTGGACGGCCTGGAGATCACCCGGCGCCTGCGCGCCACTTCCGACACGCCGATCATCATGCTCACAGCCCGCAGCGAAGAGATCGACCGTATCCTGGGCCTCGAGTTGGGCGCTGACGACTATGTCACCAAGCCCTTCAGCCCCCAGGAGCTGGTCAGCCGGGTGCGGGCCGTGCTGCGCCGCATGCAGCGGGCACCGGAGGCTACCACCGAGCGGCCCCTGGCCTACGGCGACCTGGTCGTCGACGCGCAGAAACGGCTGGTCGAGGTGCGAGGCCAGGAGGTGGCCCTGACCGCCCGCGAGTTCGACCTGCTGTGGACCCTGGCCCGCCACCCGCGGCAGGTGTTCAACCGCGACCAGCTCCTCGACCTCGTGTGGGGCATCACCGAATACATCGACGCCAGTACCATTACCGTGCACGTGCGGCGCCTGCGCGAGAAAATCGAGGAAGACCCCTCCAACCCGCGCCACATCCAGACCGTGTGGGGCGTAGGATATAAGTTCGAGCCGTAGGACACTTGACCATGACTACCGTAACGAATAACTCTCAAACCCTCCAGGCCGGCGCCATGCTGCGCTTCATCGCCGGCGTGGCCCTGGCCGTGGCCCTGGCTATGGTCGTCTTCACCCTGGTCATGCAGCCGCCTTCCAGCGATTTCCGGGCCATGGCCCTCTTCCTGACCATCACGGCCGTCATCTCTATCGTCGTAGGCTACGCCGCCTATCGCCTGGGCTGGCTCAGCCGCCTGCCTCGCCTCAGCTGGAGCCTGCTCGCCGGCTATGCCCTGGCCGCCGTGCTGACCTTTCTGAACGTCGGCTTTTCGGCCCGGCTGATGTTCGCCAGCCAGCATGACCTCCTGCTGGCAGGCGTGCTGCTGGTTTTTGCCGGTGGCATCGCCATGGCCCTGGGCTATTTCACTTCTACCGCGCTCACCGATCGCATCGCCGCCGTCTGCCGGGGCGCCGACGCCATCGCCGCCGGGGACCTCTCGGTCCGCGTGCCCGTGGCTGGTAACGACGAGATGGCACACCTGGCAGCTACTTTCAACGCTATGGCCGCCCGCCTGGAGGAGGCCGACCGCCAGCAGCGGGAGCTGGACCAGCTCCGTCGTGACCTGATCGCCTGGGTAGGCCATGACCTGCGCACCCCCCTGGCCTCCACCCGCGTCATCGTCGAGGCCCTGGCCGATGGCATGGTGGAGGACCCTGACACCGTGCAGCGCTACCTGCGCACGGCCCAGCGGGACATCCAATCCCTATCTACCCTCATCGATGACCTCTTTGCCCTGGCCCAGCTCGATGCTGGCGGCCTAAGGTTGGACCGTCGGCCCGTGGCCATCAGCGACCTGGTTTCGGACACTCTCGAGTCCTTCCACACCCTGGCCGAGCAGCGTGGGGTGGCGCTGGAGGGCCATGTGGCACCGGGCAGTGACCCGGTGTTCGTCGACGCTCAACAGGTCAGCCGGGTTCTGGCCAACCTGGTCAGCAACGCGCTGCGCCACACCCCAGGGAGTGGCACAGTGCGCGTGGCCGCGGAGCCCATGGACGGCCACGTGCGCGTGGCCGTGAGCGATACCGGCGAGGGGATCACCCCCGCAGACTTTCCTCGGGTATTCGAGCGTTTCTACCGGGGCGAAAAATCGCGCAGCCGTTCCACCGGCGGCTCAGGCCTGGGCCTGGCCATTGCCAGGGGCATCGTCGAAGCCCACGGCGGCCAAATCTGGGTCGAGAGCGAGCCCGTCGCCGGCGCCAGTTTCTGCTTCACCCTCCCCAAAATCCCCCCCGAGCCCGCATCCCCCTCGTAGGGGCGAAGTCTCCTCGCCCTCCGGTCTCACCCAAAACTCCACCTCGGCCCACCACCCAGCATATACAAGGCTCTGCTACCGCATAGTTGGAACCAACGCCCCCATGGCCACCCAAGCTCTGGCTTCTCTGGTCCTGATTCTCCCCTGCGCTCGCAGCGTCCTCTGCAGTTCGCCTCCGGAGTCCGTGTTCATCTGTGTTCCCGCCTGGCCACGCTACTGCACTTCGTCTCGCCCTCCGAAAAGCTCCGGAGCACCCGCCGGGGCACTTGCCCAACACCGACAACCTATGCTATAGTTCTCCCGTGCAGCCAACAGGCTGCCGAGCTCACTCCAAATCGTCAGCGAGGTAAGACCTATGGACATCCCTTTGCACGCAGAAGTTCATTGTACCGACGGAGCCTGTGGGGAGACCGACGTCATCGTCGTCCACCGTAAGGACTTCAAGGTAACCCACGTCGTGGTCGATGCCGGTGGTGATCAGAAATTCCTGGTGCCGGTAGACGTGATCATCGAGAGCACGCCGGCCACCGTCCATCTGCGCTGTAGCCAGGCCGAGCTGGCTGGCTTCGCCCCCTTCACACGCAAGACCATGTCGCAGCTGGGCATTGACCAGGTCCCGGGATCGCTGGATGCCTCGGTGCACCAGGGGTTGCAGGAAGCCTCCTGGGTGAAGGCCGATGCCCAGGCCGACTGGCAGCGGTCGCGCGCGGTGTCTAAAGCCTACGACGAGGAGCTGATCCCCGAGAACTGCCTGGCCATCCATGGCAAGGCCAAGGTAGAGGATCGCGACGGTGGCGACATCGGCCAGGTCTATGGCTTCCTCGCCAACCCCGAGGACTCTGCCGTCAGCCATGTCATCGTGCGCACCGGGCACCTCTGGAGCAAGCGCGACGTCACCATCCCCATCTCCGACGTGGGCGGCATGGACGACGACCTGGTCTACTTGCGCATCGACAAACACGCGGTCTCAGACATGCCCTCCCAGAAGGCCTAGCGGGCCACGGCCTTGATCACCTTCACCCAGAACAACATCCACTTCAACTGCCGCATTGTTGGTGTGGCTGTGCATGATGAACGGGTGTTGCTGCAGCGGGCCGAGATGGACGACTTCTGGGCGTTGCCCGGCGGCCGCGCAGAGTTGCTGGAGCCGGCTGCGGCTACGCTACGCCGGGAGATGCGCGAGGAGCTGGGCATAGACGTCGAAGTCGGCCGCTTGCTCTGGATCGTGGAGAACTTCTTTCGCTATTCCGGACAGGATCACCACGAGCTGGCGCTGTATTTTCTGATGGAACCGCCTGTGGACTGGCCCCAACGTTGGTCCGGCGAGCCCTTTGACGGCCACGAAGGCCACCTGAAGATGATATGTCAGTGGTTTCCCCTGGCCGGGTTGGAGGCCGTGGCGCTCTATCCCACGTTCCTGCGCCAGGCCCTGCAGGCATTGCCGATCGTACCAGTGCATGTAGTGCACACCGATCTGGCGCCATAGGCATGACCTATGAACCCGGCGGAATTCGGCTACCTGTTCCAACCCTCGCACTACGGCACCCCCTGGGGACATGCCGCCCTGGATGTCTGGCTTTGCGATGCGTCCACCAACGGTTCCTACGGCGTGCATGCGGCCGAGTTCCCCATCTTTGATGGTGAAACCGTTCGCTTGGTGAGCTTCACCCATCCCATCCCCCAAGCCCAGCGCCACCTGCGTGTCGGTATCGGACGCTTCTTTCTTATGCCTTATCACGGTAACATAGTCCCGGGCTTTTCCACCGGGGGCGATCTGGAGATCACCAGCCACGTGGACTACACCTGGTGCCATTTCACCTCCCCGGCACCCATTTTCAGCCTCGAGGGCCCGCTGAACGATCCGGTGCACCTCCTGGTGCCCGAAGTCGAGGCCGAGCTGGCCCGCTTGCGCGTCACGTATGGCGCCGATGATGCGAAGTTCTACCGCAAGCTCGGCCAGCTGGATCCCTTCCTGACTTTTGTGGCCGCACTTGACTTCTTACATGCCCGCCTGGCTATTCTCCGGCAACTGATTTCGGATGACCAGCTGGCAGCGACCTCAATCGCTCTGCATTCGGGCATCGAAGCTATCAAGGCGGCCGGCGAGTGGCCGGCCGAAGTGCCAGACTTTGACGCCCTGATGGTCAATGGCCAGCCCACGACCGCGAGCCTCAGTGCATCCAGCCACTGACGCCGCAAGCTCTTCCGGAGGAGCGAGCAGTCCTCTGGTCGGTGCAGCCTTTGCCCATCTTCACCGGTTCAGGTAAAATACCCGCTGCTGCGGCAGCAAGTAGTGCCTTGGAGAAGACCTCGGAGGTCTCGCGGACCTTCGAGGTCTTGGTTAAGTGGAAAGGATAGCGACAGGCATGCAGTACAGGCAACTGGGCCGCTCCGGCGTGCGCGTTTCCGCCATCGGCTTGGGCACGAATCGCTTTGGGTCAGAGGCAGTGCCCCAGGAGGCTGTCGACAGTATCGTGGACGCCGCCCTCGACCTGGGCATCAACCACCTGGACACGGCTAATGTCTACCAGGACGGCCGTTCCGAGGAGACCCTGGGCCAGGCCCTGAAAGGGCGCTGGGATCGTTTTGTCGTGGCGTCCAAGTTCTACTTCCCCGTAGGCGAGGGGCCTAACGATCGCGGCAACTCGCGCTATCACATGATGAACGCAGTGGAGGCCAGCCTGCGGCGCCTGCAGAGCGACCACGTCGACCTGCTTTACCTCCACCGCTGGGACGAGCAGACGCCCGTCGAGGAAACCCTGCGCAGCCTCGACGACCTGGTGCGGGCCGGTAAGGTGCGCTACGTCGGTGCCTCGGCCTTTGCCGCCTGGCAGCTGGCCCACGCTAACCTGCTGGCTGAGCTGCGCGGCTGGTCCCCCTTTGTCGTCACCCAGGCCCACTATCACCTGCTGGAGCGCGAGGTGGAACGCGAGGTGCTGCCCTATTGCCGCGCCTTCCAGGTAGGCTTCGTGCCCTATTTCCCGCTGGCCGGCGGCTTCCTCACCGGCAAATACCGTCGCGGCCAGCCCGCACCGGCTGGCTCGCGCGGCGAGAGCAGTAGCTATGTCCAGGGATACATGACCGAGGCCAGTTTCGACACCACGGAGGCCCTGGAACTGTGGGCCGAGGCTCATGGCCGCAGCCTGAACGAGCTGGCTTTGGCCTGGCTGCTGGCCCAGCCCCAGGTCTCCTCCGTGATTTCCGGCGCCACCAGGCTGGCCCACGTGCAGGCCAATGCCCGCGCCGCTGATTGGGTGCTTTCGGCCGCCGATGTGGAGGAGGTCGCGGCCATTCTCGGCCGCCACGAATGATGAACGCCTACGATCTCTGTGTCGCGTGGAATGTGCCTGAGGATGCCGACTTCGTACAAGTGCTGGCTCAGGCCTGCCAGGAACGTGGGCTATCCCTGCTCGAGGTAACCCCTTCTAACCTGGACGCCACCTATTGGGCGATCAATAGCGGGGAGATCACCTGCCGGGCCCTCCTCAATCGAGCGGCCGACACCGATCCCCGCTTCCTGTTCTTGCTGCAGTGGGCGAAGGACCAGGGGGTCCTCCTTATCAACCCCAAGGAGCTCGAGGAGCGTAGCGCCGACAAGGCCACTATGCACCTGGAGTTCATTGCCGCCGGGCTGGACACCCCCCATACCATTATCCTGTCACCTGTTTGGGAACAGCCTGCGCTTCCAGCCGTCGACTTGACCCCTCTGGGCCCGAGCTTCGCCATCAAGCCCGCCACCGGCGGCGGCGGCCGGGGTGTGGTCATGGAGGCCACCTCCATAGACCAGGTGTTGTCTAGCCGCCAGCAGTACCCAGGTGACAAGTATCTGCTGCAGGCCCACGTGACCCCGGTGATGCTGGAACAGCGGCCGGCGTGGTTCCGCGTCGTCTATTGCAGCGGCAAGTCCTATCCCTGCTGGTGGCCACCCCAGACGCGCCTCTATGTGCCTATCACGGCCGAGGAGGAAGAACTCTTCGGCCTGGAGCCCCTGCGCACCATGGCCGATCAGATCGCTCGCGTCTCCCAGCTACACATATTCTCCACCGAGATCGCCCTGGCCGGCACCGGTAAGTTCCTGGCCGTAGACTACGTCAACGATCAGATCGACCTGCGGCTGCAGTCGCGCGTGGTAGACGGCGTGCCCGACATGATCGTGCAGGACATAGCCGCCCGCCTGGCCGGGCTGGTGGCGGCCCAGCCCAAGCCCGCAGGTGCCACCAGCCCGGCCAGCCGGCGCGGCGCAGCCCGGCGGGTGCGTCCGTCATCACGGAACCAGGCCGGCGCCAGCCAGACCTCCTTGCCAGCTCACGACCAGATGGACCCCCTGGCCACGTGGAACGCTCCCAGCGTGTTCGAGTCCCCCGCCGCCTGGGAAGCCGAATGGGCCGCCGTCGTCGAAAGCCTGCCGGCCATGCGCCACTTTAAGGGCCACCTGGCGACCGGGCCTGCTACACTGGCCAACGCCATGGATTCCACGCAGACCCTGATGCGTCGCGTGAGCCGGCTGCTGGTCTACGCCAACATGAGCCAGGCTGTCGATACCGCCGACCAGGTTGCGGCCGAGCGCCTTTCTCGTGCCCGCAGCCTCTACGGCCAGATGGCGGCGGCCATCTCCTTTGTTGACCCGGAGATCCTGGCCATCGGCCGCGACACCATCACGCGCTGGGTGCAGGACGAGCCCCGGCTGGCCTATCTCAAGCACTACGTGGACGATCTGTTCCGCAAGCAGGCCCACGTTCGCTCGGCTGAAGTGGAAGAGGTGCTGGGCATGCTCAGCGATCCCTTCAGTGGCTCCGCCACCACCTGGTCCATGCTCACCAATGCCGACTTTCAGTTCGAGCCGGCCATGGACGGCGAGGGGCGCGAGCTGCCACTGGCCCAGGGCACGCTGCAGAAGATCCTGGCCACCCCCGACCGGGAGGCCCGGCGCACAGCCTGGGAGAACTATGCCGACCAGTACCTGGCCTTCAAGAACACCCTCGCCAGCACCCTGCAGACCTCCATCAAGCAGTTTGTGCTGGCCATGCGCGCCCGCGGCTACCCCTCGAGCCTCGAGATGTCCCTCTTCCGCTACAACATCCCGGTGGCGGTCTACCACAACCTGCTGGATGCATTCCGCCAGAACCTGCCCACCTGGCACCGCTACTGGACCATCCGGCGCCGCACCCTGGCGGTGAAGCCCCTCCAGCCCTACGACGTCTGGGCGCCGCTCACCGGCCAGCCTCAAGCAGTGCCTTATAACCAGGCCGTCGACTGGCTGTCTGCCGCGCTGGCACCCATGGGACAGGAATACGTCAACGCCATGCGGCGGGGTGCCCTGGAGGAGCGCTGGGTAGACGTGTACCCCAATCGCGGCAAGGCCTCTGGCGCCTTCTCGTCGGGCAGCCCCGGAACCTACCCCTTCATCATGATGAGCTACAACGACGACGTGTTCAGCATGAGTACCCTGGCCCACGAGCTGGGCCATTCCATGCACTCCCTGCTGGCCTGGCAGAGCCAACCGGTGCTCTATGCCCGCTACAGCCTGTTTGCCGCCGAGGTGGCCTCGAATTTTCACCAGGCCATGCTCCGCGCGCATCTGTTGCGCCAGGAGCTGCCCCGCGACTTGCAGATCGCCGTCATCGAAGAGGCCATGAGCAACTTCCATCGTTACTTCCTCATCATGCCCACCCTGGCCCGCTTCGAGCTGGAGACTCACCAGCGCGTAGAGCGGGGCCAGGGGCTGACCGCAGACAGCCTGATCGACCTGCTGGCCGACCTGCTGGCCGAGGCCTATGGGCCGGAGATGGCCATCGACCCCGAGCGGGTCGGCATCCAATGGGCGACATACGGGCACATGTACAGCGACTATTATGTGTACCAGTACGCCACTGGTATCTCGGGCGCCCATGCCCTGTCCAACCGTATCCTGGCCGGCACTCCAGGCGCCGTCGCGGACTACCTGCGCTTTCTGCGCGCTGGCGCCTCCCTGTATCCTATCGACGCCCTGCGCCTGGCCGGGGTTGACCTGGCCACGCCCCTGCCGGTGCAGGAGACCTTCGCCGTGCTGGGCGACCTGGTCGATCGACTCGAGGGGCTGGTCGCAACGGAGGACACGAGGGCGCTGCCTCGAGAGATCGGTGGCAAACGGTGAGGAGACCATGACCATTCCTGGCGATTCCGGGGCGGCGGTACCGGGTATAAGGTTCGAGCGTCGGGACAGCGCCCTGCTCGTCACCCTCAATCGCCCAGACAAGCTGAACGCCATTTCCGTGGAGATGATGGACGAGCTGGGCGCTGGGTTGGACCAGGCCACCGACCCGGCCGTGCGCGCCGTGATCGTGCAGGGCGAGGGCCGCTGTTTCTCCGCCGGCATCGACCTGAACTCGCTCCTGGCCCAGGGCCTCACCGGTATGGACGGCGCCCGCTTCCGCCGGCTCGTAGCTCGCCTGCAGGTTGTGTTCAACCAGATGGAGGCCCTGGAGAAACCCGTTATCGCCTTGCTCCACGGCTATTGCTTCGGCATGGGGCTGGAGCTGGCCCTCGCCGCGGACTTCCGCATCGCAGCCGAGGACGCCGTGCTGGCCATCCAGGAGGTGGAGCTGGGGATCATCCCGGACGTCGGCGGCACCACCCGGCTGGTGCGCACGGTGGGCATGCCGCGGGCCAAGGAGATGATCATGCTGGCCCGCCGGGTGGACGCGCGCCGGGCCTACGATATCGGCCTGGTCCATGAGGTGGTGCCTGCCGGCGAGCTCGAGCAGCGCGCCGCGGCCTGGGTGGCCGGCCTGGAGGGCTGTGCGCCGCTGGCCGTGGGCCTGGCCAAGAAGCTCATCGACCGGGGCGCCCACCTGGACAAGCTCACCTTCATGGAGCTCGAGGCTCTCGCCCAGTCCAGCCTCATCGGCACCGCCGATGTGGCCGAGGGTGTCCAGGCCAGGCTGGAAAGGCGGCCGCCGGCCTTTCGCGGCGCCTGAACCGTGGACACGGAAACACGCGTGCTGGATGCCCTGGCCAGCCTGAACCGCATCGGGGCAACCATCAATCGGTTAGGGTTGGGGGATCAGGCCGGGATCGATGGCGCGCTGAAGCTGATCGCCCAGAGCGCTATCACCGTGGTGCCGGGTGCATCGGCCGTCATCTATGCCTTCGACCCGGTGCGGCATTCCTTTGACCCATCCTCCCGGGTCTCGGCCGGGGAGCTGAGCGCGCCCCTGCCGGGCGATGAGCCGCGGCCGGACGGCCTGGGCGCCCGGGCCATTGCCCAGCGCCGCTGCGTGCTGTCCTACGAGGAACACGACCTCCCCATCCATCAGGTCAAGCGCGCCGCCGGCGCCAGGGTGGTCGCCTGCTTCCCCCTGGTGGTGGCGGAGCAACCGCTGGGCGTGCTCTACGTCTACCTGCACGAGAGCCGCCGCTTCAGCCAGCTGGAGCTGCTGCTGCTGGACAACTTCGTCAACCATGCCGCCATGGCCTTGCACCAGGCCGGCCACTTGGTCACCGTGCAGCGCGACCTGGCCCGCGCCGAAGACGAGCTGGCCCGCCTCCGGCGGGCCGACCTGCTTATCTCCTCCCGGCTAAGCCTCCGGGAGACCCTGGAAGCCATCCTGCAGATGGCGCTGGAGGTCACCGGTGCTCGTTACGGCATCTTCCGCCTGGTCGATCGCACCGGGCTCAAGCTGGTCACCGCAGCCTTCGCCGGCGAGGGACTTGGCCAGCCCGCAGTTGAAGCGCTTCCCATCAACACCACCAGCATTATGGGCTGGGTGGCCAAATATCGCCAGCCCCTGTGTATCACCGACCTGTGCGCCAACCCCTGGGTCCGCATCTACTACCCCCTGGATCACGGCGTCGAGATGCGCTCGGAGCTGGCCGTGCCCCTCATCGGCGCCAGCGGCCGGCTGGAGGGGGTTCTGAACCTCGAAAGCCCGGCCGTGGCCGCCTTCAGCGACCAGGATAGCCTGCTGCTCCAGGCCCTGGCCACCCAGGCCGTGATCGCCATCCAGGAGGTGCGCCTGCTGGATGCCCTGCAGGAGATCGCAGAGCGCCTGCTGAACCAGCCGCCCCAGCAGGTGTTCGACCGCCTGGTGGAGATGGCCTGCGAGCTACTCAACACCGCCGTGGGCAGTATCTGGGTCCTGGAGGACGACCAGCTCGCCGTGCGCTCGGCCAGCGCCGGCTACCTGCGGGGAGAACGGGTACCCGTGCACGGCAGCCTCACCGGCGAGGCGATCCTCACCCGCTCTCCCATCATCGCCGGGGACGTGCGCACCGACCACCGCTTCCTGCGCCACGACCTGGCCCGCGCCGAGGGCTGGACCAGCGCGCTGGTCGTGCCCCTGATGGCCGGGCCCGGCGGCCAACCCGTGGGCGCGTTCAGCGTGTTCAGCAGCGAACAGGACACGCGGCGCTTCGGCGATGCGGAATGGGACAAGAAGGTGCTCACCTGCCTGGCCCACCACGCCGCCCTGGCCGTGCAGGAGGCCAGCCGCCGCGAGGCCCTGCGCGCCGCTGAGGAGCAGCGCGCCGTGGCCGAGACCTTCGCCGCCGTGGGCGACATCGCCGCCAACCTGTTGCACCGGGTCAACAACAAGATCGGCACCATCCCGGTGCGGGTCCAGGGCATCCAGGACAAATCCCGCTCCGCTCTCGAGGCCGACCCCTACCTGGCCACCAACCTCGCCGAGATCGAGCACAGCGCTGGCGAGGCTATGAGCGTCATGCGCGAGAGCCTCTTTCATCTGCGGCCTATCGAGGTGGCGCCAGTCAACGTGGCCTTGGCCGTGACTGATGCCATCACCCAGGCCAGCCTGCCTCCAGGCATTGAAGTGAAGGTGGCAGGGTTGGCGGACCTTCCTCTGGTGATGGCCGGGGCACAGCGCCTGGCCCTGGTCTTTGCCAACCTGCTGGAGAACGCCGCCACCGCCATGGAGGGCCGGGGCGTGATCGCCCTGCACGGCCATGTCCACGACCGCTGGGCCGAGATCGCTGTGTCCGATAACGGGCCAGGCATCCCACCAGAGCTCCACGAGCGCATCTTCGAGTTCAACTTCTCCGGTCGCCAGGCCCATGCTGGTAAGCTGGGCTTCGGCCTTTGGTGGGTGCGCACCCTAATGGCCCGCTTTGGCGGCTCCATCGCCGTCGAGAGCGACGGAGAGCACGGCGCTACCTTCATCCTGCGCCTTCCCCTTGCCGCCAGTTTCAGCGCTGCCGAGGCCCGCCGGTGAGCGCCCTGCCTTCGCCTGCCGCGCCCGCCCGCGCCCTGGTCGTCGAGGACGACCGGGCCTGGCAGCAGTTGCTGGCTGAGATCCTGGCCGACGCCGGCCTCATGGTCGACGTCGCCGACAGCCTGCCCACGGCCGTGGCCTGCCTGCGTGCTTTTCCTCATCGCCTGGCCGTGGTGGACCTATCCCTCAGTGGCCTGGACCACCGCAACCAGGAGGGGCTGGCCGTGCTGGACGCCGTGCGGCGACACGACCCCGGCTGTGTGGCCCTCCTGCTGACCGGCTATGCCACCGTAGAGTTGGCCGTCAGCGCCCTCACCCAACACGGCGCCCTGACCTGCCTGCGCAAGGAAACCTTCCGCCGGGCCGAGTTCCGGGACATCGCGCATAAGGCCCTGGCCGATAGCAGTTGGCAGCTGGCCGAAGGCCAGCTGCCACGTAGTGACAGAGATGTCGCGCCGGCCGCGCCGTTGGCTCCGTCCGGCGCTCTGTCATATACACTTCCGGGGCCGGCTCTGCCCGCCGGGCACCAGGAGAGCGCTGGCGTGGCCCTGGTCGTAGAGGACGACGCCGGCTGGCGCGCCATCTTGAGCGAGCTCCTCGCCGAGCTGGGTTACCAGGTGCACATCTCTTCCAGCTACGGAGAAGCGCGCGGTTACCTGCGCCGGCAGCGTTTCGACCTGGCCGTGGTGGACCTCTCTCTGGCCAGCTCCCTGGCCCCTGACGATAACGCCGACGGCTACCGGCTTCTCGAGAGCACCAGGAAGCTGGGTATCCCCGCTATCGTGGTCAGCGGCTCGGCCATGCCCGCGGCCATCGATCGGGTCTACGAGGAACTGGGCGTCGTGGCCTACCTGGAGAAGCAGGCCTTCGCGCGGCAGGCCTTCCGGGCCGCCGTGAGCCAGGCCACCGCAGCGCCAGCCGGTGCGGGCGAGCTATCCCTGCTGACTCCCCGTGAGCGCGAGGTCCTGGACCTGCTGGCCCAGGGCCTCACCAACAAGGAAATCGCCGAGGCCCTGGTCATCTCGGATAACACCGTCAAGCGCCACCTCAAGGCCATCTTCGCCAAGCTCGACGTCAGCACCCGCGCCGCCGCCGTCGCCCGCGCCGTAGGCTCCCGCTAGCCCCCCCGGTTCGTAGTAGCGGCTTCAGCCGCTCCGAGGGACGGAGTCGAGGCTTTGGCCGGTCCGGGGAGCTCCGCTTCCCCCTCGCGGCGTCGAGTCTTCACCCTCTCCGAGGGACGGATTCGAGGCTTTAGCCGGTCGGCCTACCCGCGCAGCTCGCGCGCCTTTTGCCCCAACAAGAACAACGCCACCGCAATCAGCACCCCGGCCAGGGCCATCTTCCAGAACTCCACCACCAGCACGATAGCCGTGATCAAGGCCAGCACCGCCGTGAGGGTAGCCACGGTAGTCTCATAGCGACCGCGCAGCAGAGCCTCCACCAGCACAAACACGATCACCAACACCCCAATGCCGATCCAGGGGAGGCTCTTCGAAGTGATCACCAGCACCGCAATGCCCAACAGCAGCAGGCTGATGCTCACCGCCGCCCAGGTCTCCACCACCCGGCTCGTCCTGGCCGTGGCCGGTGGCACCGGAGCGGCCAGGTGGTGCACGTGGGCCCGAGGGTCATCTATCGCGCCGCTCTCCACATGCTCGATGCGATCTGAGAGGCTATCCAGCAGGGCCAGCGTCTCCGCCTGTTCCCGGAGTAACCCCGTCGCCGACGCGCTCAGCTCCTGCACCCGCTTCTCCAGCTCGTGATAGGGCTTGGCCAGGTGTGGATTGCCCTCCATGGCCTTCAGCTCGGCACCCAGCTCCTGTAGCTCAGTCGTTTTCCCGGCCACCACCTCCCATAGAGCTTCCTGGCGCTGCCGCAGCTCGGCCTGGCGCTGCGCCAGCAGTGCCAGCTCCTGGGGTGGTGGCGGCACCTGGTCCAGCCCGGCAAAGCCCAGGGGATCGAACCAGGACGGCCGCGGGGATCCATCGCGGTTGTACATCGGCCCCGCCGGCGCATTCTCGCCCGAGATCGGATCGCGTGCATACAGGCCCCACAGGCCGCGATACTGGCTGACCCAGGGCGTGTCTTCGCTGATCAACACCGGGGTCCACCCCTCCAGTTGCTCAGGCCCCAGGCAGAGCCCATCGCCCCGCGCGTAGTCCACAAAGGGAATATGGAAGTCACTCTGGCCGCTGTCGGGCTGGCCCAGGACGTCGACCCAGAAACGACGCCAGCCTTCCCTGGCCATGTGAACCCAGCCGGGCACAGCCAGGTTCACCTCAGCCTGATACTCGCCAGGTCGAAAGTACGAGGCATGGGAGCCAGCCCCGGCATAGACCACCGGATGCCCGTCCACCAGCTCCAGCTCCTCACCGTCATCCCACCGCCGTCGCAGGTCTGCCCCATGGAAATCGTGCGACGCATACCCAATCCACTCCGGCACCAGCCGGCCATCGGCCTCGTACAGGTAGACCACGATCATTTCCCAGTCCGATTCGTGATCGTTGACCCCGTGGTAGCCGGAACGCCAGCTGTTGTAGGCGTAGAAAAACCAGTACTGCAGGATGGTCCAGCCGCCCTGCCGTACGACACGGCCATGATAGACGTACTCGCCCTCCTCCTGTGCCATAGCGTGATACCTGAGCTGCGCGGCAGCAGCGGTAACCGCCGGCACCGTCCCCCGCAGCAGCAGCGTGGCGGAGAAGCCGGCGTCCACCAGCCTGGGCAGCAGGCCGCCCCGGGTCAGCCGTCCTGCCCCAGCCTGGAATACCTGGCCGCTCTGGTGCCGTAGCCGGCTGGCAGCTGCCAGCGCCTCCCGGCTCTCAGCCAGGCTCAGCGGAGGCACGAAGCGCAGAAAGTGGATCGCGCCAAAGGGTGATGGCCGCTGCTCGACCAGGCCGCGCATGGTCAGTTGGCCCTCTGGTACCAGCGGCTCTTCGCTCCCATCCGGATGGTGAATCCAAAGGCTGCATCGGCGAACATACGGTTCCACGCCAGTAGGGTAAAAACCCTCCCCCTGGGTGAAGCGAATCACCGGCTCGAAGCACCGCAGTAGCTCGAGATCTGAGGCCGTAACCTGGATGGTGGGGCGATCCGATAGGTCGCTCATCGAGCTGCCCTCCGTATGCCAAAGGCCTCCTGGACGGCTGCTCGACTCAACGCGAACGCCAGCATAGTGTACAGGAGCATATCAATGTAAGCGTCCCGCCCGGAGAAATGGCCTACCAACCCACCAGCCAGACCCAGGGCCACCAGGGTCATCAGCACGCCCCATGCCCATCGATGCATGCGCAGTAGCGCCACAGCGGTGACCAGCATGGGCAGCGCCGTGATGAGCAGCACAATGCCAACAGCCAGGGCCTCAGTCTGTTGTTCGCTGAGTACCCGCGATGACGGCGGCAGTTCCCTCTGGTAGGCTACGATTACCAGGATATCCAACACAGCCAGGATCAGGCTGATGGTTGCGATCACGATGGCGAGAACGCCGACGACGGTCACCGCTCCAGGGCGCTTGGCCCGTTCTGGCGCGGATCCGTCCTCGGCTACCGGGCCCATCTGCGGCTCAAGAGCTTGGGTCATGGCAAGGTCTCCAGTACAGAGTGGCGGAAGTCCGCCGGCAGGCGTCGTACGGTGGAGTCGAGGCTTTAGCCGGATCTTCAGCGCAGACCCGGCTGAAGCCTCGACTCCGAACCGCGGGCGAAATTCCACCCAGGTGCACTAGGGCATAGTCGCGCTATTTCAGGATCAAGGGCAGGACGGTGCGCAGGGTGCACGAAATGCTCCCGTGAAAGGACACCGTCTGTGCCGCACTCCAA
>JAULUH010000490.1:0-2445 GCA_032111745.1 Anaerolineae bacterium
TAGCAGATGGTGGGCCCGACGAAGGTGAAGCCGCGCTGGCGCAGGTCCTTGCTCATGGCCCGGGATTCGGCGGTCTCGGCCGGGAGCTCTGACAGCGAGCGCCAGGCGTTCTGGATGGGCGCTCCGGCCACGAACGCCCACAGGTAGGCGTCGAGGCTGCCGAACTCCTGCTGCACGGCCAGGCAGGCTTGAGCGTTCTTGATGGCCGCGCCGACCTTGGCCCGGTTGCGCACGATGCTGGGGTTGGCCAGCAGCTCGGCGACCTTGGCGTCGTCGTAAGCCGCGATGCGGGCGGGGTCGAAGCCGTCGAAGGCGCGGCGGTAGTTGTCCCGCTTGTTGAGGATGGTGGACCAGCTGAGGCCGGCCTGCGCGCCCTCGAGGATGAGGAACTCGAAGAGGATGCGGTCGTCGTGCACGGGCACGCCCCACTCGAGGTCGTGGTAGGCGATGTAGAGGGGGTTGGACTCTGCAGCCCACTGGCAGCGGGCGGTCATAGGTAGCTCTCCTGGGGGCGAATGGCTATGGCCCGGGGAATTGTAGCATGGTTTGCGGGGCTGGGCCAGGCGCCGGTGCAGGAAGACTGGTCCAGTTTTCCGAAACTGGACCAGTCTGGTCGCCGGGCGATGGTACAACGCACATTGGATGAAGGGCCTGGCCAGGCGGTGGAACCTATCTCCCCCAACCGACGAGGTTCGATCTCAGTGCCAGTTATGCTCAGATGGTAAGATGTACGGGTGGCTAGGCAGGCGTCGCGGCCGGTTTCAGGCCAGGTGTCGCCCGTGGGCTGCGTTTGGAAGTGCCTGGAGTTTGATGCGGCCGGGCCGGCATGCCGAAAAGCATTCCCGTCGCGCTGATATCCTCGTCGATATCCGGCCAGTGCACGCCCTGCCCGGTTCCGATGATCTCGAAGTTGCTGCGCTGCTCAGGCATTGCCTCTGACAGGCGCCATGACCAGGCCAGGGGCACACTGATCGTGCGCCCATCCGCCAAATCGGCCGTTATCGCGTCATCTGTTACTTGTATGGTCATGATGCGGGGCATATCACTCACCACAGTGTTCATCCCAGGCCTCCAGAATCCGTTTTCTGTGTTCGACAATCACTCTGCGAATACGGTTCAGCTCAGCGGGCGGGTACCCTTCGCTGTAACTCAGCACGATGGGCTCCAGCCAGAACTTACAGACCATGCGCTCACGCTGGACATGCACGTGCTTCGGCTCGTAGAAGTCGAAGCTGTAGAAGAACAGCCGGTATGGCCCGGGAAGGTTGCGAATCGTTGGCATCATGCCTTCTTGTTGCAGTTCAGTGCCTGTTTGCGCTGGATCACTGATCGCAGTGTATCATGATTGGTTTGGCTTGCCAAGACAGATGCGAGTCGACTACGCCTTCGCGGACTCAGGAGTGGCAAAGGGACCTGGCCAGGTCGGTTAGTGGCCACCTGGCGTCATACATTCCGCACCCCACGGGGGTTGATCGTGGTCTCGATCTGGCCGTAGCCGGAGCGCACGGCCTTGTGCCGGAGGCGCCGGAGCTGCTCGGCCATGTCCGCGCTCAGGGGCAGATCGACCGTGGTGGCGCCGTCCCGGTGTGGGTTCTTTTCAGGTAGTGTCCCTCAACTGCCTTGATGGGTTTCCTCAAATGGAGGGTACAGACGCCCCAAGTCGGGCAAGCCATCCAAGAAGTGAGGTGGTACTCGGTAGGATAGGAGTTCGGTTATCGTCCATACGTGATCAGTGAGTCGAGCTGCCATGGCCGGTGTAATTGGCCGCCAGCGACGCAACGAACCAGTGCCTCGCGTCAGTTCAGGTTCTGGTAGTTGCTGACGGAGGCTTTGATGTGGCAAGACCAGGTGCTAGTAGGCCAGTGACAACCAGAGTTGTCTTTCAAACCACGAGAGTTCCTTGGAGAAACCGATGGTGCGGCGTGTCAAACGGCGATTGCTCTGACGCTGAGTAAGGTTGTTGCGCTCGATGAAGCTGGTGTTGATGGTTTCACTTGTTGACAAGGAGGTTAACACCTCCGCAACGGCAGCGCTATCACCGAAAACCACTTTGCTGTCAACCTCAATGATACGACCATGCTCCCGTGTTTTGACGACCTGGGCGTACAACAGCCCAGGTGGCGCAACGAGAAGAGGCTTGGGATAGCGGCCTCGGTCTCCATGACGTGGCGGCTGATGCCAAATGCCGTATGCATGGAGCAATGCATTCCGGTACTCTGGCAGTTGGTCGCTGGTGAAGAAGGGAATGTGGTCATCAGTCACGTGAACGACCCGCTCTAACAGTAAATCGGCGCTATCTTGAGTGCGTTTGCCGATGACAAAGGCAAGCACCAAACGCCAACAGGGTGCAAACGCCACCCAGACCCAAGCATCACCATAGGTCTCGTCGTAGAACTTGGCGAAAGGCAGGTTGTGCTCCTTGGTATGGACAAAGCTCCAGAGTTC
>JAULUH010000491.1:0-12174 GCA_032111745.1 Anaerolineae bacterium
GACTCTGCGGTTCTGATTCTGGTCATTAGAGATTCAGGCTTTGCGTTCTCTGCGACTCTGCGGTTCTGATTCTGGTCATTAGAGATTCAGGCTTTGCGTTCTCTGCGACTCTGCGGTTCTGATTCTGGTCATTAGAGATTCAGGCTTTGCGTTCTCTGCGACTTTGCGGTTCACTCTGGGGGGTTCCCTCAGGGCGCGGGCTGGCGGACCCAGATCACGGCGCGCTGGTCGGATTGGGGCACGCCGTAGTGGCCGAAGATCAGCCAGCGCGCCAGGGCCGGGCTTTGCAGCGCCGTGGGTGCCCAGCTCTGGGCGATGCGGTAGCTGCGGCCGGCGTAGCCCTCGCCCAGGGCCACGACGTCGGTGGGCCGGGCGACGATCACCCGCTCCCCGCTGTCCGGCCCCGCGCCGGGGATCTCACGCACGTCGGCATCGCGCAGATACCAGCGCAGCAGAGGGTCGGGCGCGGTGCCCGGCGCCACCACCAGGGCCACGGGCAGGTCGAACAGGTCGCCGCCGTAGGGCGTGGACTGCCGGGCCAGCTGCTGCAGGTACTCCGGGATCGCCGGCCCATCGGTGGCGCCGGTGGTGCTGAGCAGCGAGCCCCAGCGCAGGCCGTCGTCGTTGTGCCCCATCTCCCAGCTGGCCCGCAGGCTGGGCAACAAGAGCGCCAACAAGAGCACGGCGATGCCCACGGTGGTGGTGACCCGGCGGCCAAACCACAGCCCGGCCAGGAGGAACAGGGCCACCGATAGGCCCAGGCCCAGGCCAGCGTAGATCAGGAAGGCCCGGTCGCCGGCCTGCTGGGGCGAGGCCGCGTAGTCGGCCAGCCAGATGGCGGTGAAGCCCAAGAGGGCCACGCCACCGGTGGCCAGGGCCAGGGCCTCCCACCCCTGATCGGCCAGGCCGCGCAGGCGCCCGGCATAGGCGGCCAGGGCCTGCCCGCCCAGCAGGGCCAGCGGCAACGCCACCACCACGCCATCGGCCGGGCTGCGGCCGGGACGCAGCAGGAGTAGCAGCCCGATACCCAGCCACAGGCCAAGGCCGCGGGACAGCGGGTCCCCGCGGCGCAGCCCCAGCACCAGGCCGGCGAGGCCAACGACCAGGAGGAAGGTCTCCTCCAAAACCAACTGCAGGAGCAGAGAGGTGAGTGAATAACCGCCGGGCTCGACGAACTGGCGCAGGAAGGCCACCGGCAGGTCGGCCAGCGCGGCCAGGCCCTGGGGCACCAGCAGCAGGGCGGTGGAGCCCAGCAGCAGGGTGGCGACGAGGATGAGGCCGGCCCGCAGGAGGGCTCCCTGCGTGGCGGGCCCCGGCAGGGGGCAGACCGTGCGGTGCCGCAGCAGGAGCAGGGCCAGGGGGGCCATGGCCAGCAGCATGGCGTAGCCAGCCGGCGCGGACATCAAGAGCACGGCCAGGGCCGCGGCGCCCCAGGCAGCCCAGGGCCGCACGCCCTCCCGGCAGTAGCCGTCCACGCAGAGGAGCAGCCCCAGCGCGCCCAGCACGGCAAAGCTCTCGCCGGTGCCGCTGCGGCTCCAGAACACCAGGTAGGTGGAGATGGCCAATAGGAAGGCCGCGGCCAGCGCGGCCGGCCGGCCCAACGCGCGGCGCAGGCCGTAGGGCAAGAGCACCAGCAGGGTGCCCGCCAGGGCCGGGAAGGCGCGCGCCCAGAACTCGCTGGCGCCCGCCAGCAGGAAGCCAAGATACTGCAGGCTGAGCAGCAGCGGGCTGGTGCCGGGCAGGGGCAGGGCATCCGCGCCGCGCACCTGGGACAGGGCCGACCAGGCCTGGGCGGCCTCGGCCGGGGCCATGGGATGCTGGCCGAGGTCCACCAGGCGCAAGGCCCCAGCCAGAAGCAGGGCCAGACCGTAGGCCAGGCGCTCCAGGGTCAGCCAGGCCAGCAGGTTGCGCGGCCCGGCGGCCGTGGGGTAAGGGGGAGCTGTCGTCGTAGCAGCCATGGGTTCGGTGTTCATTACCGGGTGTCGCGGGTCCGGATCAGGGCGGCGGCGCTAGCCGCGACGCCGGTAGATACGTGTGTTGTCCACATCATAGACCAGGTCCATGGCCCGGGCAAAACGGGCCTCGGATTGCGGGGTGATGCCGTAGGCCTGGCGCTCCAGGTCGCCGACCACCACGTAGTCGATCTGCCAGCGCTCGAGCAGGTCCGCCAGCTCCGCGGGCTGGGCGCTGCGGTAGATAGTCTCGACGTCGGGCCGGCGCCGGTCCTGCTCCTCGGTGTTGCCGCGCCACTGCAGCTCGTGGCCCTCCCAGCCCAGCAGGGTGGGCAGGCCGGTCTGGGCTGATATGCGGCCGCTGTAGGTGTAGGAACCGCCAGGCGCTTCCAGCACCGTCGCCACGCCGGGCACCTGGGCCTGCAGCCAGGCCACAGCCCCGGCGTCCCCCGGCGACAGGCGCGAGAGGTAGGCGGTGCCGTCCAGGGTGGGCGGCACGGCGAAGCGCTCGGCCCGGGTGTAGGTGCTGAGCACCGGGTAGAACAGCCCGGCCGCCACCAACAGGCCGACGGTGGCCAGCCCGGCCATGGCCAGGACACGGCCGGCGTAGCAGGCGAGGTAAACCACGGCGAAGGCCGCCACCAGGGCCAGCATGACCCAGGCCTGGTAGTAGAATTTGAAAACGGTGTTCATGCGCACGCCAAAGGTGTCGCGCAGGTAGACGAACTCGACGCTGAAGACCAGCAGCAGCGCGGTGAGCACAGCTAATAGGGCAAAGGTGGCCGGGGCCGAGCGGGAGGCCGGCGGCCGGGCGGCAGGCGCCGGAGCATTGCCCGCTCGGGGGGCCACGCGGGCCGCCAGCAGAGCCAGCACCCAGGCGATCAGGCCGGCCAGCAGCAGGTACGCCCAGGGGCTGCTGAGGCGGATGCGCAGCACCTCCCCGCCCAGCTCCAGCAGGGATGCCATCCCGGCCTGCTCCTGCACCACCGGCAGTTCGCGCAGCCGGCGCACCAGCTCCTGCCCGCCCGGCGTCGCCACACCCACAACCAGGGCCGCCAGCAGGAAGGCGACGGGCACCAGCACGGTCCAAGACAGGAAGCCCAGCCAGCGCCGCGCGGTGCGCCGGCCCTCGTCGCTCAGGGCGATGAGCAGGAAGATGGCGGCGGCCAGCAGCGGGCCGAACATCACGGCGAAGTGGGCCAGGCGGGTGGGGAAGATGAAGTTGGGCAAAATGCCGCCGGCCTGGGACTGGAAGCCCGCGTAGAAGGGCAGGTAGAGCAGCACGCCCAGCCCGGCCACGGCAGCCATCACCACCAGGGTGCGGCTGGCGGCGGCCCAGCTCAGGCCCCCGCTGCGCCAGGCCGCGGCCATGCCGAGGGCCAGGGCGAGGAGGAACAGGTAGATGGGAAAGTCCCAGGTGTTGAGAAAGGCCAGGCCACCCAGGCCGAGGGCATAGAGAGCCAGGCCGGCCCCTCCGAGGGGAAAGAGGCCGGCGATGCCGCGCAGGGTCGGGGGCACTGCGGCCGCGGCCTCATCGGGCTGTCCTGGCCAGGCCCGCAGCAGCAGGGCCAGGGCCAGGCCAATGGCCAGGAGGGCGAAGGGCAGGGCCAGCACGTGGGGATGCATGTCCCCCAGCAGGAAGCTGAAGAAGGGAAACTCGTCGATGACCTCCACGGCGTTTCCCGCCAGGTCGCGGTCGGTGAGGACGCGGCTGGCCCGCCACCACCAGAAGAAGCGCTCGGGCAGCACCCCACCCGGACTGGGACAGTTGGCCACCGGCTCGAGGAAATTGGGCCCGGAGAGGCAGTTGAGATCCTTGATGTCGAGCCAGCGCCAGAAGGCCACCGGCCCCAGGCCAAGGCTGTGCACGGACTCCAGGAAGCCCTCCAGGTTGCCCAGCACGGCCACGAACAGGGCGGCCAGCAGGCCCCCAGCCAGCGGCCCGGGGCCGCAGCGGCCGGCGGCGGGCTCCGGGAACTCGGTGGTAGGAGCGCGGACTGCCAGCGCCTCCCGGCCGCTGCCTGCCAATGCCCCCACCATATCGTATCCCACGCCAAAGGCCGCGACCACAGTGAGGGCAAACCAGGTGGCCAGGCCCACGTTGAAGGCCACGCCGGGTGCCAGCCCGCTCAGCGTGGTGAACAGACTCAGCATGACGTAGCCGAAGTAGTAGTAGCTGATGGCGAAGCCGGAAAGCCAGGGATCGAGGGGCGGGAAGCGCTCGCTGCGCAGGATGCCGTTGAGGAAGGCCAGCTCCATGAACTTCTCACCGCCCGCGGTGGTGATGTCCGGGCTATAGCTGCGCACGACAGCCCAGCCGGCCAGGGCCACCAGAAACAGGGCCTCCACGGCGATGACCAGGGCCTTGGACGCAGCCAGCCAGCCCAGCAGAGGGCGCCGGCCGGTGGCATCACGCTGCCAGCCCTCCCGGCCCAGGAAGGCCGAGAGCGCAGCCACCAGGAGCAGGCTCGCCAGGATGGCGCCGCTGGTGTTGCCGAGAAAGCCCAGGCTGCTCCCCAGCCAGAAGAGGTAGCTGACCAGCAATAGCCCCAGGGGCTTGGCCAGGGCATAGCCCCGGCCGGGCAGGCTGGCGAACAGGCGCCAGGCCAGGGGCAGGGCGGCGACCGCGAAAAGCTGCGCGATAAGCCAAAAGCTGAGGACGGGAAGCATAGGGCTCAGGGCAGCGACGCCGCGATGCGCAGCATCTCCTCCACGGGCAGGACCGCGCTCCACAGCTCCAGGGTCAGGTCGCCCTGGCTCCAGATCAGCTGGTGCATGAGCACGTCGTCGCGGCCGGCGGCCGCCTCAAACGCCAGCAGGACCGCCTGGTGGCCGTTGGGCAGGGCTACGTCCTCGGCGGCGTGCACGCTCTCAGACTGAAATTCCACCTGCCCCACCCGGATGGCGCCGGCGCGGCCACTGTTGAACTGGCGCAGCACGGCGTAGGGGCCGGCGGTGGGGCTGGCATCCGGGGGCTCGTAAGTGGCCTCGACGTAGAGGGGCTGCATCCACGCCGGCAGGCCCTGGTACGAGATGGCCTCCACGCCCTGCAGCTGGTAGCCGGCGGGCAGGTAGGTGGGCTCCCGTAGATCGAGGCCGGTGGCCGCGGCCGCGGCGGCCACGCTGGCATAGCTCTGGCTGTCTGCGGCTAGGGCCGGCAGGGGGGTCGCGTCGGGCACCACCGCCACCTGCATGTTGCCGACCCGGAAGCGAGCCACCCAGCTGCCCAGAGCCTGGCGCGGGCCGGGCAACACCAGCAGTACCAGCAGCAGGAGGGCCGCCAGGGGGGCCAGCAGGCGCAGGCCGCCAGCCGGCCGGCCGGCCCACAGGCGCTGGCGCCAGCCCGGCTGTGGCTCGGCCGCGGCCAGCTGGGCCCACACCCGCCGCTCGAAGGTCGGCTCAGAGGGAGGCAAAAGGCCCGGCAGCGCAGCCAGGCGCGCGGCCACCGGGAGCAGGTCCGGGGGAAACTCCCACCCCGGCTCCAGCTCCCGGTCTTCCTGATCGAGAGGCCAGTTGTGATCTGGAGTGGTCACGGCTCATCCTCCACGGCGGCCGGGGCTGCACCCAGCTGCACGCGCAGCTTGCGAATGGCCCGGAATAGGATCACGCCGACATTGCTGTCGCTCAAGCCCGTGGCCCGGGCGATCTCGCGGTTGCTCAGCCCGCCGGCGTATTTCAGGGCGATGATCTCCTGCTCACGCTCGGGCAGCTGGGCAATGGCCGCCAGTACCTCGGCCAGCTCCTCACGGCGGGCCGCGGCCTCGGCCGGCGACTCGCCCCGCAGCGGCAGCTCCACCAGGGCATCCAGGCTGACCTCGCCGCGGCGCCGGCGGTAGTACTGCCCCACCTCGTTACGGGCGATCTGGAACAGCCAGCCGCCGAAGGCGTCCTCGCTGCGCAGCTGGTGGACCTTGCGGAAGGCCTGCTCGAAGGTCATAGCCGCCAGGTCCTGGGCCACCATCTCGTCCGGCACGCGCAGGCGGATGAAGTTGAGCACCCGCGGCAGGTACTCCCGATACCGGGCGGCGAACTCGTTGGCGTCCACAGCCATCACCCGCGCGGCCGCCCGGGCCTTCGCTCTTCAAGATGCCCGGCCAGAGGAACCATTACAGTACCCGGTAGATGGTCACGCCGTCGTTGCGATAGGCCATTGCCAGCACCCCCTCTGCCACCAGGCGATCCAGCTTCTCCAGCCCCTCAGGGGGATAGACGATGCGCTCCAGCTCCCCCACGTAGACGTAGTCGATGCCCATCTCCTCGATGAGCGCCTGGGCCCGCGCCGGGTCCGCGGTGCGCCAGAATTCCTCCCCCCGGGCGCGGCGCTCGCCGGTCTGCCAGCCATAACGCTGCTCCCCCTCCTGGTGGAAGCCCAGCAGGGTGGGAAAGCCGGTGAAGGTGGCCGCGCGCAGGCCCCCCTCCCTATAGTAGCCGACTAAGGCCTCGGCCACCACCGGGGTGCCGCTCACGTTGTCCTGCAGCCAGCGCAGGGCGTCGTAGTCGTGGCGCAGGACGATGCGGGAGTCGCCGGCTCGCCCGGCGTCGGGATGCCAGGTGTAGCTGCCGGGCACCATGTAGGCCATGCCATCCAGGGTGCCAATGGGCGGGCGGCCATTGTCGCGGGGGAAGCGGTCGTCCACGCGGGCCGGGGTGCCGGCCAGGGGGAAGACCAGGGAGAGGGCCAGCAGGGTGGCGAAGCCCGCCAGCCAGGCCACCCGCCAGGGGGCGTGCCAGGTCTGCCGGGCGAAGCGCCAGATACGGGGCAGGGCCACGGCGGCGGCGATGCCCAGCATCACCCAGGCCTGGATGTAAAACTTGAAAAGGGTGTTCATGCGCCGCCAGTCGCCGCCCTGCAGGTGGTCCTTGAGGTAGAGGAACTCCACGCCCATGAGCACCAGGAGGCCGCTAAATACCAGCACCATGAGGAAGGCGGCCTCGGTCGTAGCGCGGCGGCGCCACAACAGGAGGGCCGCGCCGGCCAGCGGCAACACCAGCACCGCGGGCACGGCCCAGCCCAGGAGGGCCAGGACCACGGGAAGGGCCAGCAGCAGGGCCAGCCCCACCAGGGCGCCGGCGGTGAGGGTGGACAGGTTGGGGCTGGCGTCGGAGCGCTGCACCAGCTCCCCGGTCTGCGGTAGCCGGTTCAGGCCCACCCGCAGCCAGCGCAGGAGAGCCGGGTCGCCGGTGGCCTGGCCCATCGGCAGCTGCCGCAGCTCCACCAGCACCAGGGTGGCGGCCAGGAGGAAGAGCAGGCCCCAGATGCCGAGCCAGGGGGCCAGGGGGGTCTTGTCCGGCACCAGCCCGATGCCCTGGCCGGCCAGGGGCGCGTAGCTGCGGAAGAAGGGGAAATAGAGGCCGACGGAGAGCAGGCCCAGCCCGGCGGCGAAGGCCACGGTGCCGAGCAGGGCGCGGCCCGGCTCGGCGCTGAGATGGCCGAGGCGCCACTGCCGCACCAGCCACACCAGCACGGCCAGGCCGAAGTAGGTGGGCAGGTCCCAGGTGTTGATCACGGCCAGGGCGCCCAGGGTGAGGGAGAGGGCCAGCAGGCTGAGGCCCAGGGCCGGCCGGCTATCCGCGCGGCTCTGGCCGGGGATACGCAGCAGGTTCAGGGCCAGGCCGAGGAAGAGCACAGTGAAGGGGATGCCGATCAGGTGGGGGTGCAGGTCGGCAAAGAGGAAGCTCCAATAGGGGAACTCGTTGATGGTGAAGGGGATGACCCGGCTGGGATCCCAATACCGGTAGGCTGGTAAAGTGGCCTCGGTGGTGAGCACAGCCCACAGGCCATCGGCGGCCCGCACCACGGCCTGCAGCCCGGGCAGGTTGCTGGTGAACGCGGTCTCCGCCTGCTCGCCCAGCCCGCGCAGCACCTGCGCGCCGCCGTCCACGTTGCCCAGCAGGGCCACAAAGAGCACCGCCAGCAGGCCCACGCCCACGCCCTGCGCCCAACCCCGGTTCCAGCGCGCCGGGCCGGGCCGCTCTACCAGGTTATAGGCCAGGCTAAATACGTTAGCCACGGTGAGGGCGAAGAGGGTGGGGATGGCCAGGTTGAAGGCCACGGAGGACCAGATGCCGGTGAGCTTGATGAGCAGGTTGACCAGGTAGTGGCCGTAGTAGTAGTAGTTGATGGTGCCGCCGGCGAAGTAGGGATCCAGGGGCGGGAAGCTGGCGCTGCGCAGGATGGCGTTCAGGAAGGCGAACTCCATGAACTTCTCGCCGCCGTTCCAGGGCTGCCACAGGTCGGGGTTGAGGAGGCGGATGCCCACGAAGAGCAGGTAGGCCGCGGCGAAGAGCCCCTCGCCCAGCAGGATCAGCCGCCACTGCTCGCGCACGAACGCGGCCATGGCCGCGCGCTGCCGCCGCCATGCCAGCAGCGAGGCCAGGCCCACCAGCACGACGGCAGCCACGATGAAGGGCAGGGCGTTGCGGCCGATGCCGAGGCTGGCGGTGATCCACACCAGGTAGCCCACCAGGAGCCAGCCCACGGAGCGGGAGAAAAGGTAGCCGCGGTCCCGCAGATGGGCGAAGAGGGCGAAGGTGATGGGCCAGGCGGCCAGGCCGACCAGGGAGATGGCCAGCCACCAGGCCAGTACGGCCAGGGGCGCGGACTGGCTGGCCAGGGGGTTCCAGCGGAAGTCGTCCAGCACAGGCAACTCGGACAGCGGCTCTGCCAGCAGCAGGCTCTTGCCCTCGCCCGGCCCGGGCTCGGCGGGGTCCTCTTCCCCTGCGCGGTCGCCGCTAAGCAGGCCGAAGATGCGGCTGATCAGGAGGGGCTCGCCCACGTCCCAGGCCCGTGCGCCCTCCCAGCTGCCGCCCAGCAGGGCATCCCACTCGGCATCGCTCAGGTCGCGCTCTTTGCGGAACACGTGGACCTGGGGATGGTCGTACAGGGTGAAGCTCTCGTCGGCGCCTTCGTCGTCGATCTCGATCCCCAGCAGCCGCGGGTGGTTGGCCTCCCGGTGGGCCAGTTCATAGCCCAGCTCCCCGGCGAAGAGCAGCTGGTAGTAGCGATTGGTCAGGGGGTAGCGCGCGGGCAGGTTGTCGACGGCGCCGTAGATGCGGTTGGAGGCCAGCACCAGGACATCGGCCTGGCGCAAGGTATCCTTGAGCCGCTGGAATTTCTCGGCGTTGTCCTCCTCGAAGGGCCCCCAGTCGATAAAGTGGTAACGGCCGCGGCTGGAGCCAGGCTCGGGCAGGTCGTAGGGCAGGGAATCGTCCCACTGCTCCCACGCGATGGTGGCGCCATCGGGGATATTGGCGTAGATCCAGCGGCTGGCCTTGATCCAGGGGTGGGTATCGGCGTAGACGCCGTTGACGTAGGCCAGGGACCACAGCACCGCGCCCGCGAGCGCTATGGCGGCAATACCCCCGCCCACGGCCCGCCGGGCCCGGTGCTGGCCAGGCTGGGACGGCACCTCCACGACCTCTCGCGCCCGGCCCCGAAATAGCTCGCCGTACCAGATGGCGGCTACCAGACCGGCGGCGAAGACCATCAGCAACGGCACCACGGGCACCATGTAGCGCATGAATTTGGCCAGGAAGAGGCCGGTCAGGCCGAAGTAGGGGATGATCCAGCTGAGGATGATCAGCTCGCCATCCTGGGCCCGGCCGAGGAGCAGCTTGAGCAGGGCCCAGCCCAGGCTCATAAAGGCCAGCAGGCCCAGGGGCCAGCCGATGCCCCAGCGCACCTGTTGGTCGACGTGGTAGAGGTAGGGCGGGGTGCCGCGATATTGGCGGGTGAAGGGCAAGTCGGCCGTGCCCTGGACCATGGCGCCCTGCTCCACCAGCACGGCCTGTTTGAAGTTGGCCCAGTCCAGGATGGCGAAGGGGGAGGTGACGGCGAAGACCGCGACGGCCACGGCCACGGCCAGGAATGCCAGCAGGAGGGCGGTTTGCCAGGCGGGCCGGGTGTCCCTTGCGTAGGGGCGGGCCTCCGTGCCGTTCCGGGATGATATGCCCGCCCCGGCGGTGTCCTGGCGGCGCGCCCGCCAATCGGGCCACCAGATCAGGAAGGCGGCCACCACGGGCGCGGCCAGGATGGGCAGGGCGCTGAACTTGGAGGCCACGGCCAGGCCCGCGCCCACGCCGGCCAGCACGGCCCAGCCCGCGGCCCCACCGCCGGCACTCCCCGGCTCGAAGGCCTGCACCATGCGCAGCGCACCATACAGGGCCATGGCGGTGAAGGTGGTGCTGATGGGATCGACGGCGAAGAAATGGCTGAGCTGGATCTGCAGCACCGTGAAGGCCGAGAAGGCCGCGGCCAGCAGGCCCACCCAGCGCCGCCCCGGCCGGCGGCCGTAGATGCCGTCGGCCAGCAGAAAGACGAACAGCACGGTCAAGGTGTCGGCTACGGCCATCAGGGCGCGGCCGACCAGGGCAAAGCCGGGCACGCCGTTGGCCGTGCGCAGGGACTCCACCCAGGCCTCCGGCGCGCCCAGCCCCTCGGCCACGGGGGCCAGCGCGTGCAGGCCGTCGGCGGCCAGCACCAGCAGGTAGAGGGGGAAATGGCCGTAGGTGTAGCTGCGCCGCTCCTGGCGGCCGATGTCCCACAGGGGGTTGAGGGGGGACTGGCGCTTATTCAGCGGGCTGATCCCCGGATCGGGCCAGCGGATACCCGGCGCGTAGAAGGCGACGGTGGAGCGCTCGTCCGGATGGGGCAGCTGGCCGTCGGCCCAGTCCACGTCGTAGATACGCAGGCTAAACGCGGCCAGCAGGATGGCGAGGAGGATCACAGCCACCGGCCACCGGGCCGATCGCCTGCCCGCACCGTTGATAGCTCCCATGTCAGCGCGTCAGGCAGGAGGTCCGGGGATAGTCCGGCAAGCGGTAGGTGATGGCATAGGAGGGCGGCGGCGGGCCCAGCAGGTAGACGTCGGCGCAGCGCGACCAGGCCTGGAAATCACGGTCGCCAAAGCCCAGGTCGATCCAACGGCCGTCGATGCCACCCCCGGTGTCGCTGGCCCGGGCCAAGCCGTAGCCGGGCACGTAGACGTTGGTGCGCAGGCTGACCACCGCCGGATCCACCGCCACCACCCCCCGTTGCACCACCTCGCCCAGCCGGGTCAGCCCGTAGTAGGGCGCGTCGGGGGTCTGGCCGGAGTTGGCCGGGGAGTAGGAGGTGGCGAACATGCGGATCTTGCGCCAGTAGGTCAGGGGCCCATCCGCGGTCTCCAGCTGGCGCAACACGATCCCGGTGCCGTACTTGTAGGTGCGGGTGACGGGCTGCTGGGCCATCCAGCTGTCCTCCAGGGTGCGGGTGATGGGCTCGCCGTCCTCCAGGGTCACCCGGTAGCGGTGGCGCAGGATGCCGTTGGCGCCCTCCAGGTCCAGCCGCCAGTTGTCGATCTCCAGCTCGGAGTCTGGCTCCCACACCGTGCCGTAGCGCGTGATGTCGTCCTCGATCTCGTAGGCCTGCTGCACGCGGGTGATCTTGATCTCTACGTTGTCGAGCAGCGGGGTATCCAGGGCCGGCTCGATGCGGTCCATGCCGGCCAGCAGCACCCCCTGCTCGGCGAGGAAGCCGGCCACGGTCTCGGCGCGGGTACGGGTGGCCAGCACGCTCTCCCTGGTGCGCACGGTCACCGGCCGGGAGCGCTCGACGTAGATGTGCAGCCCGGCGCTGGCGGGTGTGCCCAGGCCCGGCTGCACCAGGTCGCCGGCGTAGAAGAGCAGCCCCTCCTGGGCCAGGGCCTCGCCGACGGTGCCGGCGGTGGTCCAGAGGGTGATGGGCAGGCCCTGTTCTTCGACGGTCAGGGGCAGGCCGCGGCGCAGGGCCACCTCGACCGGCTGCAGGCTGAGGCCGTGCCAGGGGTAGAGCGGGCGCAGGCCCGGACGCCGGGGCAGGCCGGCGAGGGTGAGCGCGGGCAGGGCGGTCTCGGCGGCGGCTGGCTGCCCGGCCACGGAGAGCTCGTCGTGGGGTCCGATCACGATGCCGGCCTCAGTCAGGGCCTCGCCGATGGTGGTAGCATGGGTGCGCACGGTGCGCAGCCGGCTGTCGCCGTGCACCAGCAGGGGCCGGGCGCGCTGCACGGCCACGGCCAGCGGCTCCCGCGTGCCGCGCAGGGGGGTGGACGGGTCGAGGGAGAGGCGGTCCTCCGGCTGCAGGACCAGCCCGATCTCATCCAGGAGGGCGCCGAGGGTGGGCTGGTGGGTGGGGATGGTGGCGGTAAAGCCGTCGACGGTGAGGGCCACGGGGCGGGCGGTGGCGAAATAGCCCCAGACCAACACC
>JAULUH010000491.1:12256-13422 GCA_032111745.1 Anaerolineae bacterium
GATGGCCAGCGCTGCCTGCGCCCAACGCGTGAGGCGCGCGCGATCCACCAGGCGGGGGGCCGCCTGCTCGCGGGGCTGGGGATGAAATGGCTGCTCGACGACGGCCATAGGAACCAACCTGGGCGTCGTAGAGACGCAAGATGTTGCGTCTCTACGGGTGCGACGGGTGTAGAGACGCAAGATGTTGCGTCTCTACGAGTGCGATGGGTGTAGAGACGCAAGATGTTGCGTCTCTACGAGTGCGATGGGTGTAGAGACGCAAGATGTTGCGTCTCTACGGGCGTGATCGTCATTACTCCCATATACCGAACCTTTTCCCAAAGGAACGGTTAATGGGTATACGGGAGAGCAGGCAGCTTCAAGGGCACCCCTGGTCAAATCAGGCGCCGCGCACCGGCAGGACGAGGTCCTTGGGGAACGGCGTGATGCTACGAAAGGCACCGTCGAGGTCGCACACGTAGGTGTCCTCGACCCGCACGCCGAAGCCCCGCGCCTGGTAGTAGAGGCCGGGCTCGATGGTGATGACCATCCCCGGCTCGAGCGTGTCCGTGTTCCCGGGGATAGCCCGGAAGCTGGGGGCCTCGTGCACCTCCAGGCCCAGGCCGTGGCCCAGGCCGTGCACGTAGCCCACTTCGGTCCGGGGGTCGGACAGGATGGTGGCGTGGCCGCGGGCGGCGAAGTAGTCGCAGGTCAGCACCTGGTAGCCGGCGCACAGCTGGCCGACCTCCAGCCGCTCCACCACCTGGTCGAAGGCGCCCATGACATCAGCGTAGGCCCGCTGCACGGCGTCCGGCGCGTAGCCGAGGCACCAGGTGCGGGTCATGTCGTGGTAGTAACCGCCGCCCTTGCCGCGCGGGAAGAAGTCGAAGATGATGGCCTGGCCGAGGGCCAGCACGTCGTCCGGGTCGCCCTCGTTGTGGGGCACGGCCGCGTCCGCGCCAATGGCGAAGATGTTGCCATCGGGCTGCTCCAGGCCGTGCCGGGCACAGGCATCCTCGATAAGGGCCTTGACGTGCCGGATGGTCAGGGGCTCGCCGCCGGGCGCCAGCAGCCGGTCCCCGGCCACGGGGCTGGTGGACAACATGGCAGCCAGCTCCGCCACGACGGCGTTGCTGCGGTGGGCCACGTCCTCCAGGGCGGCAATCTCCGCGGCGTCCTTGGTGAGG
>JAULUH010000492.1:0-7014 GCA_032111745.1 Anaerolineae bacterium
GATCCTGGTCATGACGTGTAATTCCTTAACCCGTTCATCCAGCTGGCGCGCGTAGTGGCGCAGTTCCTCCGCTATCTGCTTGTATGGCGTGATGTCCCGGAATATGCCCATCATGCAAAGGGGCTTGCCGTCCGAATCCCGCACCAGCGAGGCCGAAATCTGCGCCTCGAAGAGAGACCCATCGAGCCGCAACGCCGTGATTTCTCCCTCCCACCCCCCTGGCTCCTGCAGCGAGGCAATGACGGCAGCGGCCTGCTCTGGCTGCTGCCAAAAATCCCCGGCCGGGCGCCCCAGCACATCGGTCTCCTCGCACCGCCACAGGCGCAGAAACGCCGGATTCACGTAGATTAGCCGCCCCTGGAGATCCGCCAATACAATGGCATTCATTGACCAGGCTAGGACCGCGCTTTCAACCCTCAGCGCCTCCTCAGCCGACATCATCTGACTCAAGGATTTGACGTCCATCTGTCCGCCCTCCTCGGCATGGCACCAACACGCAATCTCATTATAGTGGCTCGTCGTCCATCTGCCAAGCCCCCCTTTTTCGCCGCACCCGACAACTCTGCCCCAGAAAGGTCCTACCTGCAGCCAAGCAGTCAGGGCGCCCCGGCATCCCGCCGTTCGGCCCACCACAGCACCAGTAGTACCAGCGCCGATAACCCGACCAAGGCCAATAGCTTGTAAATTCGAGGGCCAATGCTCAAGGCTAGCATGCCAAATGCGGCACAAAATCCGTAGTAACCCAACACAATCTGCCGCTGGCTGAAGCCAATGTCCAGCAAGCGGAAATGCAGATGATCCCGGCCTCCCTGCCCGGGCGACAGCCCGTGCCGTCGGCGTCGCCAGATCAGCCAGGCCACGTCCACGATGGGCAGTCCGAGGACCATCAGCACCGTAGCCATCCGCGCGCCGCCAATGATGCCCAACGCCGCCAGCACGAAGCCCAGGAAGTAGGACCCATTGCTCCCCATGAACACGCGAGCTGGACTCCAGTTCCAGGGCAGAAAGCCCAGGGTGGCACCGAGCAGTGCCAGTGGGAGCAGAGCCACCGACAGTTGCGGAGGCTCGGCCCGAAACAACATGTGCAGGACTAGCACGGCCGACAGGATCGCGGCTACCCCCGCGGCCAGGCCGTCCAGGCCATCCAGCCAGTTCACAGTATTCATGGTGCCGAGAAACCAGAACGTTGTCAAGGCCCATACTACCAGGTCGGGGAAGATGATCTGCTGGTCCGTAAAGGGATTGTTGACCCGTTCGATGAAGACCAGGCTAGTAATGGCGATGGCCGCGCAGCCCAGCTGCACCAGGATCTGTCCTCGCCAGCTCAGCTCCCGGCGGTCATCCCACAGGCCCATGGCGAAGGCAAAGCTGCTGCCCACCACCAGCCCGGCCAGCCGGGTGCCCTCCTTGGGATCCAGCGTCGCTGGGAACCAGGCCCGCGGCAGGAGCAGGGTAACCAGAATGGTCAGGGTAAACGCCGCATACAGTGCCACACCTCCTGTGCGCGGCACCGTACCTTGGTGTCGCCGTCTCCCGCCCGGCGTGTCCACTAGCCCCCAACGACTTCCGAGCCAGCCGGCCAGGGGCGTGCATAGCACGGCCAATCCAAATGCCAGCAAGAACACGCCGACAAACGTGGGGACGGGCACTGTAGTCACGCCTTCGATTATACCATATCCCACCCGCTGGGATCTTCCTGCCCATCGGCTTTAACCAATATCGCCCTTCGGGCCATCGGCCGGCATCCCCACGCTTTCCCAGTCGAATAGTTGGCTCAGCTAGACGCCGCACCGGCCGGCCGGAATTGCCGCCCCCGCCGCGCCTGTGCTATCATGCACACCATGGCCGCCCCCCTGACCCTCCTCTCCTCCGCCGATGGTACCCTGGCCGACCAGCACTGGGACGCCTTCGTCGCCACCCATCCCAGCGGTCATGTGCTGCAGACCAGCCGCTGGGCCGCCCTCAAGGAGCGCTTCGGCTGGCACTCCGTCCGCTTGGCACTGGCCGGCGGCGACGGCCTGGTGGCCGGCGGGCAGCTCCTGCTGCGCCAGCTGCCCTGGGGCCAGTCACTGGCCTATGCACCCAAAGGGCCCCTGATAGACTGGCGCCGGGTTGAGGTCGTGCGTCCTCTGTTGGATGCGCTGCGCCAGGCCGCCCAGGCCCGGCGTAGCGCTCTGCTGAAGCTGGAGCCGGACCTTGCCGCCTCTCCCTCCTTGGACCTGCTGCTGTATAGTTACGGCCTGCGACCCGGCCATGCCGTGCAGCCCCGCAGCACCATCCATGTCGACCTCACAGCGGGAAGCGAGGCGGTCCTGGCTGGCATGAAACAGAAATGGCGCTACAACGTGCGCCTGGCCAGTCGCAAGGATGTGATCGTGCGCCAGATGACCGCAGCCGACCTGCCCGCCTTTCGCTGCCTAAATGAGGAGACGGGCCGCCGGGACGGCTTTGGGATTCACCAGCCGGCGTACTACGAGACAGCCTTCGACCTCTTTCCCCCCGGCGAGACGGCCCAGTGGCTCATCGCCAGCCACGCCGGCCAGCCCTTGGGCGCAATCGTCGTCTTCGCTCTGGGCCGCAAGAGTTGGTACATGTGGGGCGCCAGTACCGACGCCGAACGTCAACGTATGCCCAACCACGCCCTGCAGTGGGCCGGCATGCAATGGGCAGCCGGCCAGGGCTGCCAGACCTACGATCTCTGGGGCATCCCCGATCAGGTAGGCATCGATCCCCAGCGCTACGCCGAGAACTTCTCCTCTCAAGAAGGTGGCTTGTGGGGGGTTTACCGCTTCAAACAGGGCTTCGGCGGCCAGGTCGTGCGCTACACTGGGGCCTGGGACCTGGTGTCCTCCCAGGTCGGCTATCGCCTGTACCACGCTGCCCGGCGAGTCCGCCAACCCTCGGCCTGACCATTCTCTCCTTGCGAAATCTCCTTTCGCGTTGGGATAATTTGTGATTTGACTAGAACGCACGTTCGTGCTAAAATGGAGGGGCGAACAAATATTCTATACCTGTGGTAATCTGTTTCTGGCCTGTAAGGAGGCAGCCATGAAGCTATCTGATCGGCAGCAGCGCATCCTCGACTTCATCCGCAGATTTGTCGAGGAACATGATTATCCGCCCACGATCCGCGAGATTGGGCAAGCCGTCGACATCAGCTCCACCTCGGTCGTCAACTACAACCTGAACAAGCTGGTCGATGCCGGCTTGATCGAACGCAACGCCGAGGTGTCTCGGGGCCTGCGCATGCTGGATGGCGCCCGTGGCCTCTACGCCGCCGATGGCGGGGTGCGACGGGGTATCCCTATCCTCGGACCCATTGCCGCCGGCCTGCCTATCACTGTGTTCCCGGAAAGCGTCGAGACCGCCGAAACCATCGACCTGGCCACTGATGTTGTGGGCCGTTCCCAAGAGGTCTACGCCCTGCGCGTGCAGGGGGACTCCATGATCGACGCCCTGGTTGATACTGGCGACTTGGTGATCCTCAATTATCAGAAAACTGCCAACAACGGCGATATGGTGGCCGTTTGGTTGATGGACCGCGAGGAGACCACCCTCAAATATTTCTTCCGCGAGGGCAATATGGTGCGGCTACAGCCCGCCAATACCAACTACGAGCCCATCCGCGTGCCCACGGACCAGGTCGAGATCCAGGGCAAGGTGATTGCCGTCATCCGCCAATTGAGCTGAATCCCCCAACTGTCCCTACCGGCGCACAACAAACGGGCGATCTTCTACGGAGGATCCGCCCGTTTGCCTTTTCTACTCAATATCTCCGGCTCTGGGGGTAGCCGGTCCCGCTCCGTCGCAGTTACGGTCGGATAATGCGATAGCTGCTGGTGATCTCCGCCGCAGCGCGCAACATGGCCTGCGCCGGGCAGTATGTCTGTTCCGAGAGCTCAATGGCCCGCTGCAACGATGTCTCTTTGATATCGCCGGTGGCTATGTACTCGATGTGGATCTTCGTGTAAACTCTTGGATGCTCATCAGCCTGCTCGGCTCGGACGATTACCTGGAAGTCCTGCAACGGCTCCCGCTTCTTCTGCAGTATGCTAATCACGTCCATGCTCGTGCAGCCTGCCAGGCTCATTAGCATCAGCTGCAGCGGACGCGGCCCGCGGTTCTTCCCGCCTACCGCCTCCGCAGAGTCCAGGACGATCGTATTGCCGCTCTCGTTCTCCGCCTGCAGCAACAAATCCTCATGCTGCCATGTCGCCGTCACCTCTACCATAGTCAACTCCTCTCTCTGTGTTTCCGCCTTGCCACTGGCAGCCCGTCTCTTCCCGGGTGCCGGTCATCTTTCCTGTTGATGTTGTCTGGCCATCTGCCTGTTCGTTGTCCCGCGATTCGCTGTACTATCTCTCCACTCAGCCCGCCCGGTGCTCTCACGGATTCAGAAAATCCCCCAGCTCTAGCCGCCTGAAGAGTCGCTGTTCCACCGCTTCGGGCAGTGTCTCCTGAGGCAGGGCGTGGTAGAGCAACACCGTCTTGCGCAGCGTATCTACGACCACCCGGCAGTTCTCACAGTCGGCCATATGAGTCTCAATCTCCACACACAGGGCCTCGTCTAGCTCGCCGTCGATATACTCGCTGAGGCTGCCCAACAGCTGCCGGCAATTGCCGTGATCATGGTCATGCTCGGTCATGCACTTGTCTCTCCTGTCGGCACCGCTAGATAACCAGCCAGGCGCTCCCGCAAGGCCAGGCGAGCCCGATGCAGGCGTACCTTCACTGCTCCGGACGTGATTCCCAGGGTCTCGGCAGTCTCTTCCGTGCTCAGGCCCTGAATGTCCCGCAACACGAAGGTGGTGCGCAACGTCGCCGGCAGCTCGTGAATGGCCTGCTCCATCACCTGCCTTAGCTCGCCGCTTAGAGCCTCCTGGCCAGGATCCACCGTCCAATCGCCCAGCTCACGGGGAAGCATATCGCCCTCTGCCGTGGCCTGGGGTTCATCCAAGGACACAGTGTTATCGCGGCGTTTGCGCAGGTGCATCAGGGCCGTGTTCGTCGTGATGCGATACAGCCAGGTGCCAAGCTTGCTACGGCCCTCAAAACTGTCGATCTTGTGGCAGGCGTTTATGAAGGATTCCTGCAGAACCTCCTCAGCATCGTCCGCATCGCCGACGATGCGCAGGGCCACAGCATACATCTGCCCGCTATAGCGCTTGACCAGGCAGGCACAGGCCGCCTTTTCACCGTCCCGTAGCCCTGCAAGCAAAGCCTCTTCGTCTTCGTAGATACTCAGATCGATGGGCAATCCTGGCATGTTGGATGAAGTACCTCAGCTTTCGGTTACAGCGCCCTCTGCGTGCCAGGGCATGAAACCTTCTTCGCCTGCATCGCATCTCATCTTTCGACAGACAGGCGCAGCAAGAGACTATTGTCAGATTAAGAAGGAGTCCGTGATGATCACACCTGTACAGCCAGTTTATGGGATTTCGGTGGCTCTCGAGATGAGCTACGACCAGGCAGTCGAACAAGCCGTGGCCGCGCTCAAGGACCAGGGCTTCGGCGTGTTGACCGAGATCGATGTGAAGGCCACCCTCAAGAAGAAGCTTGACGTCGACTTTCGACGCTACGTGATCCTGGGTGCCTGCAACCCACCCCTGGCTTATCGGGCGCTCTCCGCCGAGCAACAGGTCGGCCTGCTGCTGCCCTGCAACGTCATCGTTTTCGAGAACGACGACGGTACCAGCACAGTGTCGGCCCTCAACCCGATGGCGGCCATGACCGTGGCCGCAAACCCTGCCCTCGAAGAGGTGGCCACGATCGCCACAGCCAAGCTGACAGCAGCTATGGACGCCCTCAAGCAGCTGGCGCCGGTCACCTAGCAGTCCGTTTGCCGCAAATAGCGGTGCCCGCTCCGTCGCATATGCAGGCACCTTCGCAAAACAGGTTTCTCCACAGGCTTCCGTACGCCCGGCGAGAACGCCGGGCGTTTTCCTTCGCCCACTGCACCTGCCACGCGGCGATTGTGACCGCTTGTCCAATCGACGCTTTGCCATTGTACCATCAGCCCACGCCCTGGCCAAGCCCTATCGCCAGGCTGTGCCCTGCCGTGCATGATCACACGCAAGACATGGATGGCTATTACGCCGCAACAGTCCGCTATCCATGCCAGGCGAGTAGGTCCAGGGTGAATCCCGGCGCCATCTGCATCGATCGATCTTAATCGTGGTCACTCTAGTAGCTGGCCTGTATGACTTCCATGGCCGCCCGCGTTGTTCGTCCCCGTCGCCGTCCTCCCCCACGTGCGCTGCGCAACTATCCCTTCGCGCCCATCGCGCTTCGCGCCCATCGCGCTTCGCGCCCATCGCGCTTCGCGCCCATCGCGCTTCGCGCCCATCGCGCTTCGCGCCCATCGCGCTTCGCGCCGTTCGTGAACCTTCGTGCAATCGTGTTCCAAACGCTCCTCTTCGTGCCCTTCGTGCTTCGCGCTCTTCGTGGCCCTTCGCGCAATCGTGTTCCAAACTCCCCTCCCCCCACCGTGAACATTCCGCTCGCCCATAGCATGTAAGGAACAGGCACACCTACACAGGTGCTCGGGGCCCAGGCCGCCCCTCCGGTAGTCCGGCTTCCGTTCTAACGAAAGTCTAACGCCCAGGCCCACCAGCCGGGAAAGTCACCAACGGTATTCTAACGCAAGGCTGCTACAATTGACCTAGATGCACTGCGAACGAGCCAGGTATTATTCACGAAATCATTCATTGTTCGCATGGAAGAGGTAGTCATGATGATGTCCCGAACTCAATTTTCTAAAGCACTCATTGTCCTGGGTTTGGTGGCCAGCGTATCCTTCGCCGCAACTCCCCTCGTGGCCGCCCAGCAAGGACCCGTTCAGTTTCCCCAGGGCGTCGACGTCGTCGCCACCAGCCCGGTCGATACCGATCTGCGCATCGCCGCCGCTGGCAGCCAGCTCTTCCGCAGCGAAGACGGCGGCCAGACCTGGGTAGCCTTCTCCGAGGCGCCCGGCACCGTCACCGCATTGGCGCCCGGCAATGCCGACGCCAACCT
>JAULUH010000493.1:0-6347 GCA_032111745.1 Anaerolineae bacterium
GAGCTGATCCACGGCCACGGTCGCGGCCAGCAGCAGGATGTCGTCGTGTCCCGGCGAGACCTGGATGCCGTAGGTGTCGGCGACGCGGAACCACTTCTTGGACACCTCCGCCACCTTATCCCGGCCCTCGTAGAACTCGTACTCGTGATCCAGCAGGTTGCCCTTGATCTGGTACTCGGCGCCGCCGTCGACCTTCATGACCAGGGAATCGGCCACGATGTTGACCACGTCCTTCTTGACCACGGCGCTCTTGGCGCCGACGCGCTCCAGCTTGACGGTGTCGCGCACCTGCACCAGCTTCGAGGCCATGTCCACCAGGGTGTGCCCGTTGGCATCCTCGAAGCGCAGGAGGTCGCGCGCGGCAACCATCCTGCCGTCGACCTTGAAGACCTTTTTGCCCTCCTGGTTCTCGATCCAGAAGTCGTCGCCGATGGAGGCGATCTTGTCGCGCATCTTGTAGGTCTGGGCGTCGCCACCCCTGCCGAACTCCTGGCGGTCCTCCTGCCGCTGATCCTTGCGGGTCGTCGGCTCTTCCTGCTCGGCCTTGCCGGCCGCTGCTTTTCTACCTGGCATCGTGATTAGCTCCTTTCAAAGCTGTATTCTGAAACAATCTCTATCGAACCCGTGATGAGAAGCTCTGCCCGGCCAGCGCCGGACCCTTGTGGGAAACACGCACCGGCCAGGGCAGTCGATGCGTGCGGTCTACTACCAGAGGTCAGTGCGCCGGTGTCTCGGACGAGCCATGCCCGGTGGCGTGCGCCTGGCCATGGTTCTCGGCTTCGGCCAGCTCGGCGTGTTTGGTCTCCTCCACCTGGTGGTGAATGCGTCCGAACGCCCAGACCGCTGCGCTCAGGGCGGCGATGACCAGGGCGATGGCGGCGCCGTACTCCAGGATGGTCGTGCCCTCCGGCCATTCGCCCGCGGCCGCGCCGAGGAAGAGGATGGCCAGCATGACGAGGACGACCGCCAGCAGATTGAACTTCAGCTGCTCTATGTTGGTGACGGAGAGCCATGCGGGCAGGGGGATCTCCGGATCCATGAACAGCTGGTACAGGCCGATCGCCGTGATGAGGAGCACCGTGCCCAGCAGGAAGAGGTCGATCAGCTCGATGAGCTCGACGCTGAGCACCCGCGCTCCTTCGGCGTTGAACTCGGCGTGCCTGAACACGCCGGCCACCGTCGTGATGGTGGTGATGCCGCCAAAGACGAAGACGGCCAGGCTGGCAAGCAGCAGGCCGATGACGGCGACGAGGACCAGATAGCGTGAGTAGCCAAATACTGTGCGCATGAGTATCTTCCACCGCGGTGTCGCTGGCGAATGAGAACCAGGAGGGCCACCTCCATGCTGCGGCGCGTCCGGGAGACTGGCCCGCGGCTGCGGCCGCAGCGGGTTGGCCCTAATGTGCCAGCTCGGAGGATCAGCTCTTGGGGCTCAGGCACTCCACGGAGATCAGTGGCAGCCCCAGGTTGTAGACCAGGTCCAGCACGCCAGCCAGCGCCGTCTGGTCCACAAGCTCGCCCGTCAACGTGGTCACAGGAGGCTCGCCCTCCCGGTTGGTGCACCGTACCTCCATGCCAGCCAGGTCTGCGGACCAGTGCGATTCCAGTACGCCCTGCAGCTCAATGCGATACACAGCCGGTGTGTGCACGGATAAGCCGCGCTTTACAGGATTCATGATGGGTGCCATTCTACCAGGCTCGTGCCGCTACCGGACCGCTGCCTTGGCACGGTCTGGCAGGTGCGGGTTCAGAGCGGCGCCGCGACAATGTCTTTCTGAACCCATTGTACGATGGGATCCAGGCGCTGCACAGAGGAAAAAGGGGGGCAAAAAAGGGGGGGGGACCAGGAAGGCGAACAGCGCGGATCAGGCGCAGGGGGCGAGCCTGGCGAAGCTGGCGCTCAGCCGATCTGCGGGGTGGAGGGCAGGAGGCCCAGAGACCTGGCCTTGGCCACGGCCTGGCGCCGGTTGTCTGCATCGAGCTTTTTGTAGAGGCTGATAGTGTGCTTGCGCACGGTGTCCGGCGAGATGGTGAGGAAGGTGGCGATCTCCTGGTTGGTCAGGCGCCGCTCCAGGAGCAACAGGATGTCGATCTCGCGGTTGGTCAACCTGCTGGCCATCTCCTCGGCTGCCAGGGGATGGTTTGGCGCGCGCCCGGCGGAAGGCGGTGCCAGCAGAGCCTGGGGGGCGGGCTGCTGCGTTGCGCCCGCACAGGCCGCCAGTACGCGCTCCACGTAGGTACCGGCGACTCCTGCGCCGGCCAGCTGTCGCAGATATCTCACCAGACCCGGCCCGGCGTCGGCGAAGAGCCGCAGCGCACCGCCAGGCTCTCCCAGAAGCACGGCCTCGCGCAGGACGTCGACTGCAGCCTGCCCCCGGCCTTGCGCAGCGTAGACCAGGCTCTGCAGCGTTGCGATCTCCAGCAGGCGGTGCAGGAGATGCCTGGCCTCGGCCTCGGCGCGGCAGGTCGCCAGCAGAGTCTCAGCCCACGGCAGCCGATCCGGCGTGCTGCCGGCGAGGCAAGCCCGCACTGCGGTGAGGACGGGCAGTTCCCACAGGTCGGCGGCCAACTGGGCCTCCGGGTCTGCGGCCCATGCGTCGAGGGCATCGCCGCCGCTCCGCTCCAGCCCCAGGCGCAGCGCCAGGGACTCGCCGACCGGCAGAAGGTTCAGGTAGCCGCGCTCGATCAGGAAGCTGCGCAGGGCAAGCACGGTCGCCGCGGCGGCCTGGGGTTGTTCCTGGGCGTGCTGCACCAGCGCCAATCCTGTGAAACTGTCGACCGCGGCGCGCGTGTTGGCCCCGTAGCGCAGGGCGACTACCTCGGCGAACCAGCGTTCTGCCGCGTCCAGGTCGTCGCGCTGGTAGGCAGCCCAGCCCAGGAGATAAGTCGCCCAGGCTCGGCTGATCGAGCGATTGGCCCGCACCGCCAGCTCATGGTAGGTGCTGGCTACGGTTTGCAGCGCAGGGAGGTTGGCCTGGTAGTAGTAAATGGCGCACCAGGCCAGCAGGAGACGGAGGGAAGGTATGTCCGGCTGGAGGGGCTTGCTCTGCAGGCGCTGGTTCACCATGGCCAGCGCTTCGTCATAACGGCCTACCTGATGCAGGCCGGTGATCACCCAGAACTCGGCCAGGCCGCGCACGAAGTCCGCGTCGGCGCCGAGTTGGGTGAGGGCCACCTGGCCCCGGTGCAGCCCGCGCTCGAGGTTTCCCTTCAGGGAAGTTGTGGCGGCCAGGGCGTTGATGATGCCGAGCCAGCCCTGTTGCTGCGCCGGTGTGTAGCCGCCGGCACCACGGGCGAGGCCCGCTTCGGCGTCCTCCAAAAGGGCCATCATCGCCGCGAACCGGTTGCGAAAGTGCTGTAGTGCGGCCTGGGCCACCAGAATCCCCGGCCGTTGCAGCACCTCCAGGGGCAGGAGCTCGAGCCAGCGCTCGAGCCGGCCCCAGTCCTCCTGGTTGAGGGCGTCGTGTATGTGGCCTTCGACCATCTGCGCTGCGGCCAGGGCATCCCCGGCCCGCACTGCATGGAGGATGGCCTCCTCTAACAGGCCGTTGGCCTGGAACCAGGTGCTGGCGCGCCGGTGCAGGCCGGCGATCTCCTCGCCGCTGTGGACCTGGCGCAGGCGATGGTGCAGCAACTCGCGCAATAGATGATGGTAGCGGTACCAGATCCCGTCGTCGTCAAGCGCAGCCAGGAAGAGATTGGAGTCCCATAGGGCAGCGATGAAGGCCTCGCCGCTGGCAGAGGACGCGTCCGGCCCGGCGATGGCCTGGCATAGCGGAGCGCAGAAGCGCTCCAGGATCGAGGTTTGCAGCATTAGCGTGCGCTGGGCATCCGGTAGCTCCTCCAGCACCTCGCTGAGCAGGTAATCGGTCACCAGGCGATGGCCGCTCTGGGCGAAACGCCGGGCGAAGTCCTGGTGGTCGCGGCTCTCGCGCAGCGAGAGGGCGGCCAGCTGCAGGCCGACGGCCCAGCCCTCGGTGCGTTCGGCCAGGAGTGCAACGATCTCATCCGTAACCGACTCGTCCAGGGCCTGACGCAACAGCTCGGCGGTCTCCTCCTCTGTGAAGCGCAGGCTGGTGCTGCGCACCTCGTCCAGCTGGCGACGCCCGCGTAGCTGGGCGAGGCGTATGGGTGGGTCGGCGCGCGTGGTCACCACCAGGTGCAGGTCGTCCGGCAGGCGCTGCACGAGCCTTGACATGAAGGAATTAACAGCGGGAGTTGCGACCGTATGGTAGTCGTCCAGGACGAGCACCAGGGAGCCGGGCAGCTGCTCCAGATCACGCAGCAGGACGTCGGCCACCTTGTCAGGCGGCGGCAGCTCAGCCGCCTGGAGCAGGGAGGCGGTGGCCTGGCCGGCCTGCGGATAGGCCGTACGTAGCGCGGCCAGGAGATAGCTGGCGAAGGAGGCCACGTCGGCATCGTGTTCGTCGAGGGAGAGCCAGGCGGAGGGGCGCTCGAGGGTCTCGAGCCAGAGGTTGACGAGCGTAGTCTTGCCGTAGCCAGCAGGCGCGGAGACGAGGGTAACGCGGCAGTTCAGCCCCTGGTCTAACTGGTCGATCAGGCGCTGGCGCAGCACCAGTCTGCCAGCCAGACGGGGGCGGTTCAGCTTGGTACGCAGGAGATAGGACGGCTCAGACTGCGTCGAGGTCACAAGGCATGGCCCTAAAGTGCGACGGGCAGCGATGGTTGGCTTTGGCGAGGGTCAGGATCAGGTGGGTACTCCCAACAGCATCGAAAATTCTACCATACAACAGCAAAAAGAGCGCAATCGCCCTCCCTCGTTCCAGCAATAGCTGCCCCCAGCTCCGAGAAGTTGTGATGGCTGCAGGCGCAGCCATACGCTCCGGTCTCGGGTGGTGTCCGGGGCGCAGCAGGGTTGTCCTGTGCTCAGCGGCCGTCCTCGGCCGCGGCGTTCTGGATCTTCTGGGCCTGGTAGAGTTGGGCTACCTCTCGGGACAGGAAGGACTCGTCGGGGCGGGCCTGCCAGATGTAGATGGCATCGCTGCCGGCGATCTTGTCATGCCAGCCGTCGCGACGGTTGTCGATCAGGACCCAGAGGAAGCCCAGGCCGAGGGGGAGGGCGGAGACGAAATAGCCGAAGAGGCGGCGCAGGGCCTGCCAGAAGTTGAGCGGCTTGCCATCCCGGTGGAGCACGCGCACCCCCATGATGGCGTGGCCGACGGTCTCGCCAGTGAGCGTCCAGGCGAGGAGCCAATAGCCGGCGGCGACCACAAAGCCCGCCAAACCAGCCACGATGGCCCGGATGGTTTCCATAGTATCGGCGCCGACGAGGGCATTGAAGAAGCGGTCGATGAAGAAGATTTCGGTGAGGGCGGTGTAGAACATGCCGGCGACGGCCAGGATGGCCACCACCAGGAAGATGTCGACGGCGAAGGCCGCGGCCCGGCTGACGAAGCCGGCGAACTGGCCGCCGAGGAAGGGGCGGTCGCCCAGCAGGCTCTTGTCGAAGGGCTGCCCGCGCAGGGCCACCGTGTACTCGGGCGAGGCGTGGGTGGGGTAGGCGGGGCGGCGGAGGAGGCGGCGAATGCGGTGCTCCACGGCCAGGTCCAGGGTGACGACATGCTCGCGCAATTCGTCGAGGAAGGAGCGGGTCAGGTTCTGGCTCTGGGCCTGCACCACCTCTCGGACCATCTGCTTGACGACGGGGCCCTCGTTGATGACCTCCAGGGTCTGGTCGGCCAGCCGCTGCACGCTGGCCTGGGTGAGGAGCACGCTGCGCTGCTCGCGGGCGCGGCCGATGGCCGCCCACTGGTCGACCTTGGCCTCGCCGGCGCCGGCCAGGCGGTCGACGCGGCGGCGAATGGGTGCCATGGGCCAGCTGTGGTAGACGGGAGCGGCCACCTTGTCGGTGAAGGTGCTGGCTGTGCGCCGGATCCAGCCTCCCGAGTCCTTGGCGCCCTCGGCGGCGCTCAAGGCCAGGCCGATGGCGGCGTAGCGGGCGCGGCTGTCCTGGAGGGGGCCATAGATCGCTTCCCACTGGGACTCGGGCAGGAGAACAGGGCGCTCCTGGTCGAGCTCCAGCCGGGCCTCCTCCAGGGTGGGTGCGCCGCTCTCCTGCCAGCCCGCCACCATGCCGCGGAGGATGCTGGTGCCGCCGATGACGTAGTCGACGGGCGTGGGACGGGGGCCCGGGCCTGAGGACGCCGGGGGCTGGCCTGGACTTGCGGCCGGCGGCTCATACACGCCTGCGCCAGGCGCCTGGTACACCCCTGGTGCGGGCGTCTCGTATGCCCCGGCCCCATATGCCGGCGGCTCATACACGCCAGGCGCGGCCGGCTCGTACACGCCCGCGGTGGGTGCGGGCGTCTCGTATGCCCCGGCCCCAT
>JAULUH010000494.1:0-15310 GCA_032111745.1 Anaerolineae bacterium
TGGATCTCGGCGAGGAGCTCGCTGGCGGAGATCTCCTTGAGGGAGAGGCCGTAGTACTTGCGCAGGAGGCGGCGCATGGCGCGCTGGAGGCCGACCTCGTCGACCGCGGGGTCGGCGATACCCATGCGGATGAGCTGGTCGGTGACGGCCTGGGCGTCGAAGCCGATGAGGGAGGTGAAGAGGCGGATGAGGTCGGCGCGGTCGGAGTCGTCCAGGTAGCCGACGGTACCGAAGTCGATGAGGCCGATGACCTCGCCGGGGAGGACGAGGAGGTTGCCGGGGTGGGGGTCGGCGTGGAAGAAGCCGTCCTCGAGGACCTCCTTGATGACGAGCCGGGCGGCGTTCAGCGCAATCTGGTCGCGGTCGTAGCCGGCGGCGTCCAGGGCGGCCAGGTCGTTGAACTTGATGCCGCGCAGGCGCTCCTGGACCATGACGCGCCTGGTGGTGAACTCCCAGTGGACCTTGGGGACGTAGAGGGAGCTCTCGTCGGCGAAGTTGGCGGCGAAGCGATCGGCGTTGCGGCCCTCGCGGCGGTAGTCCAGCTCGCCCTTGAGGGCATAGGCGAACTCGTCGACCATGCCCACCAGCTCGAGGTTCTCGGCGCCGGCGATGCGCTCCGTGGCCAGGCGGGCGACGTCGCGCAGGATGGCCAGGTCGATCTCGACGATGTTCTCGATGGCCGGGCGCTGGACCTTGACCACGACCTCGGTGCGGTCCAGGAGCAGGGCGCCATAGACCTGGCCCAGGGAGGCGGAGGCGATGGGGGTGGGGTCGACAACGAGAAAGAGGGTCTCGATGGGCGCGCCCAGCTCCCGCTCGATGATGGGCTGGACCGCGCTCCAGGGGGCGGGGGGGACGTTGTCCTGGAGCTTGGCCAGCTCGTCGATGAACTCCGGGGGCAGGAACTCGGGGCGGGTGCTGGCCAGCTGGCCGAGCTTAATGTAGGTGGGGCCGAGCTCCTGCAGGGCCTCGCGCAGGTGGATGGCGGCCGACTTGCGGGTGACCGGGCCGGACGGCGCCAGGGTCAATCGCTCACGGACGTTGAGGAATCGATCAAGGCCCAGCTGGGCCACGAAGGCGCCGAAGCCATGGCGCACCAGGACTTCGGCGATCGTTCTATACCGGCGCAGATATCGGGTGCTGAATCGCATGGACGTCGCTGGACGCAGTGGTTTCCTGCAGGTGCTCTCCTGGCATCGCCGTCGTGTGGCTGGACGAACCGCGCGATACGGGTTTTACCTTGTGCGCTGGCTGATCCAGTTCATGCCGCTGCCGGCGCGCGGAAGAGGCACGGCCTGGCATCTACGTGCTCAGTGGGTGCTGGGAGGATGTCCTCATCATACAATTATACACTGGAACCTGGGCGATGCACAGAGGAAAAAGGGGGGCAAAAGAGGGGGGGATGTCATTGCCAGCCTGGTTTGCGCTCAAGTCACGCGTCGGGTAACTGAGCTTCGCGCTGGCCCAGAACGATCAGTGCTTCCAGGTCTTCCATGTCTTCCGGGCTGTATCTGCGCACAACGTCACGCACCTGCGCCAGCTCAGGTTCCGTGGCCAGGCCCAACATGCGCGAGACGTCCGCCCAGTCCTGGGAACGCATGGCCGTGAGCTTCATCAGCACCAGGTAGGGCAGCGCCAGCACGGGCAAGCCTGCCGCATCGTGGCCGACCTGGGTGAGCGCTTCTTCGAGCCATGGAGCATCGCCAAGCAGCACGTCGATCTCTACGCCCTCCGGCGAATGTAGCACGTAGCCCGGAATGCCCAGAGCCGAGATGAACTTGCAGCCTGCGTTCTGGAGCCGGGCCAAGACTGCGTCTCCATCGGCCGCCCGAATGAGAATGTCAAGATCTCTGGTGGCTCGCTCGGGCATGTAAGCACGAGTGGCTACGCCCCCGGCAACCACCCAGGGAATATCTCTCAGGACGCCACGGAGGTCTGGCCAAGGATTCACAGCGGTTCTCTCCCTCAAAGCCAGGGCGCCAGTCCCTGCGCCTGGCTTCTGCCGGCGCAGGCACATGTCGATCATGATACGCCTATGCTGGCGTGCCGTGAGCTCGCCTTCAGGATCGACTTGTGTGATAGGTGTCGCAATTGAGGACATCGCACTCCGCCCGAGTGAAGCGCACGTATCGACGACCATGGGCAGGCCATCCTCGGTCTTGCCTGATCAAATGCGGCCGACCTGGTTCGGAGCAGCTATCGGGCAAGCTGAGATCAAGCTGCCACTCCGGGTTCGATTTGCGGGCTGAGCGGCAGCTCAAAGCGTCCTGAAACCACACCGGGCACGGTGATATCTTCGTCGAGCGAGTCCCAGCGCAGGGCGTAGCCATTGAGGCGCAATGACACCTCTTTGAGCCGTTCGTTGCTGGCGCCTCGCAGAATGCGGAAGCGATCCGCTGGAAAGCCGACGATGCGTCCGTCGGTAAGCTCCAGAAAAACATACCGGTCTTCGGCCCAGACCCGAATCGCTGTTGGTTCCACAGTTGAAGTAAGCTGATCACTGGCCATGGTACTCATGATAAGCCTCTAACAACAGGTCGTAGTTCTCGTATACCAACTGCTCCATCTCTCGCACCACATGCGGCGCCACGTTCTTGTGCCGGGCAAGTAGCACGGGCTCCAACCAAAACTGGCATTCGCCATCCGGTGTAGCTACGTGAATATGAGGCGGCTCGTTGCGCTCGTCAGAGCAAGGTGAAAGCGGAACGACTCTAACCGTAGAACAGTTGGCATCTCTATGCACTTGCTTACTCGCACTTGGATGAAAAGAGTTGTCTATGGCGTTCTGTCGTCAGTCGAACGTGCATCCAACGATCTGAGTATAGCACACCGATTGATGTATAACAAGCGTCTTATCAGTAGAGTCATTGATGCGATCAGTTCCCGAGGGAGTACTCGCGATGATTGCTAGAAGCGGCTGCGCGCGTTGCTCGTACACCACTTACCCCGTCCACATTTCGGGATAGCCATGGGCCATACCAGTTCTTCTTGGATCGGCACGAAAAGCAGCATATAATGGCCGTTGAGGTGACGATCCCATGACCGACGCGTCCACAAACGACGAAGCCTTGCGTCAAGCCCAAATCGCGGGCGCAGTGGCCGAGGTCGATCCGCAGCAGGTCGCTATCTTGCGCCGTCTGACGCCCGCCCAGCGCGTCCAGCAGGCCGTCTCGATGATCGATTTGGCCGAACAGGTGGCTGCTTATCGCTTGCGGCAGCGTCATCCGGAACTGAGCGAAATCGAAGCCCTGCGCACTGTCAGGATGCGCGCCCATGACTTCTGAAGCGGATTTCTCCTTCACCGGTTTCGTCAGGCTGGTGCTGGATGCCCTCAATGCGGCCGGGGTCGATTACCTGATCGGCGGCGCCGTGGCGCTGTGGGCCTGGGGCGAGCCGCGTACTACAGCTGACTTGGACCTGGTGATCGATCTGTCCGTCGCGTCCCTGGCCGCTCTGTCGAGCGAACTGGAGCAGCGCGCCATGCTGGTCCCTGTGGATAGCATGCTCGATCTGTTGATCGAGGATCGCGCGGACCTGCCCATCAACGCCATTCACATGACCAGCGGCTACAAGGCCGAGATGTTCCTCTTTAAGCCGGGGGATGCGCTGCGCGAGTCGGGGCTGCGCCGCCGGCGGCTGGTAGACCTGGGGCCGGGGTTGGGCGAGGTCTACGTCCATTCGCCCGAGGATTTGATCCTCAACAAGCTGCGTTTTTATCGTATCAGCCAGCAGACCAAGCACGTGCGCGACATCGCCAGCATCGTGCTCAACCAGGCTGAGGCGCTGGATCTGGCCTACATCGAGCGCTGGGCGCAGAGCTTGAACGTGAGCGATGAGTGGCAGGCAATCCAGCGACGCGTTGCCGGATTATAGGTCTCGGTCTGGTGTTACGCGCCTATTCGAACCGCACGACAAACCCCATGAGGAGCTGCTCATGTCAGCTTACCTCACCGACTACCGCCAGCACGCCGGCGTCAAGCCCGGCAAGTTCTACAAGACCACACGAAGCTTTTCCGCGATGAGGATGCCAGCGCCTCAGGGGTCGAGCTGCCTGGACAGCTCCGTGGGCTCGGTCACCGGTAGCTGGCACGCGAAGAACTGGCAAACGTAGGCGGTAGGTAGGCCACCCAGCTGGGTTCGATGGGCCAGCAAGGGGACGGTGGCAGCAGCGCCAGCTGCGGCCTGATCGGATGCCGCGCCGGCAAGCACAGCGTTGGGCAGGAAACGGCTCCTGACCTCGGCCAACAGGGCCTGGGTGCGTGGATCGGACGGATCGCCGACGAGCACGATCTCCTGCGAGCCGGACAGCACCTGCTCCAGGGCGGTCAGGAGATGCCCGAAGGCCAGGGGCTGGCGGGCCATGCCCTCGCGCAGGAGGAGGAGAATGGCCTCGGCGTAGGTGTGGTAGCGCTCCTCGGCGGTCAGGGCGTATAGCTTGAGGAGCACGCTGGCGGCGACGGAGTTGCCCGCGGGCACGGCGTTGTCGACGAAGTCCTTGGGCCGCGTGATCAGGGCCTCGTGGTCGACGCTGGTCTGGTAGAAGCCACCGTGGCGCTCGTCCCAGAAGAGGTCGATCATGGTATCGGCCAGCTGCCTGGCCGTGGCCAGCCATTTTGGCTCGAAGGTCAGCTGGTACAGCTCGACCAGGCCGTCGATCACATTGGCGTAGTCCTCGAGGTAGGCGTTGAATCTGGCCTGGGGAGCGGAGCCGGTTAGGGAGGCGGGAGCCCAGGAGCGCAGGAGGCGGCGGGGGGCGGTGATCGGTGATCGGTGATCGGCGGCCAGTTCACGGAGGAGGAATTCGGCGTTGCGCTCGGCGACCTGGCGGTAGTCGTCGCGGCCGAGGGCGCCACCGGCATAGGCGAAGGCCTTGAGCATCATGCCATTCCATTCGGCCAGGATTTTGTCGTCGCGGGCGGGCTTGACGCGCTGCTCGCGAGCGGCGAAGAGGATTGGCCTGCTGCGGGCCAGGGCCTCGGCCATGAACTCGGGGGTGACCTCCGCCTTAGCCGCAGCGTCCGCGAGATCGTGCGGCACGTGGAGGATGTTCTTCCCCTCGAAGTTGCCGCGGGCGGTGACGCCGTAGTACTTGGCTACGGGCCAGGAGTCAGCGCGGAGCAGCTCTTCCAGCTCGTGCAGGTCCCAGATGAAGAACTTGCCCTCTTCGCCCTCGCTGTCGGCATCCTGGGTGGCGTAGAAGCCGCCGGAGGGGTCGGCCATCTCGCGCATGATGTAGTCGAGGGTTTCTTCGGCGACGCGACGGAACTCGGGGTTATGCGTTACCTGCCAGGCTTCGACACACAGCCGGGCGAGTTGGGAGTTGTCATAAAGCATTTTTTCAAAGTGAGGAACAAGCCAGTGATCGTCGACCGAGTAGCGATGGAAGCCCCCGCCCAGCTGGTCGTACATGCCGCCCCGCGCCATCTGGCGCAGGGTGTGCGTCACCATCTCCAGGGCCTGGGGGTCGCCCGTGCGCCGGTGGTGGCGCAGCAGGAAGGCCAGGTTCATGGGCTGGGGGAACTTGGGGGCGCCGCCGAAGCCGCCGTTGACCGAGTCGTAGGCCTGGGCCAGCCCCTCAGCGGCCCGGGCCGCGATGATATCGTCCAGGCTGCCCTCGGCCTGGCCCACGAAGCTGATCTGCTGCAGGGCGCCACGCAGCCGGGACGCGCTCTCCTCGATCTGGGGGCGGCGATTGCGATAGGCCTCGGCCACGGAGAGCAGCACGCGGCGGAACGCGGGCATGCCGTAGCGGTCGTTGGGCGGGAAGTAGGTGCCGCCGTAGAAGGGGGAGCCGCCGGGCAGGAGCCAGACGCTCATGGGCCAGCCGCCGTGGCCGGTCATGGCCTGGACGGCGTTCATGTAGATGCCGTCCAGGTCGGGCCGCTCCTCGCGATCCACCTTGATGTTGACGAAGAGCTCGTTCATGAGGCGGGCGGTTTCGGGGTCCTCGAAGGACTCCCGCTCCATGACATGGCACCAGTGGCAGGCGGAATAGCCGATGCTGAGGAAGATGGGCCGGTCCTCAGCCCGGGCGCGCTGCAGCGCCTCCTCCCCCCAGGGATACCAGTCCACCGGGTTGTGGGCGTGCTGGCGGAGGTAAGGGCTGGTCTCGTGGATCAGGCGGTTGGGTCGGTTTGGCTTGTGCGCGGCTGCAGTCACAGTTGAGTTCTCCGGTTCGAGGGCATTATTGGATGCGTAGCAATAGTATAACAAATCCCACAACCCTTCAAGGGCAGCCAGCTACCAATTTGCACCCAAGGAACGGATTCCTGCACCATGAACGAGCGACTCGCGCTCATGGTCACCCTTGATTGCGGCAACCATAGTAGTCGAAACCGACGCGATATGCTAGAATGCAGGTCATGATGCGAACTGGTTTTGCCGAACGTCGAGGCAAGATTGAGGAGCTTGATCGGTCGTTCGACCTGAAGTTCTGGCGTGAGCAAACGCCCCAGGCCCGCTTCGATGCAACCTGGGAGTTGATCGTTTTCGCAAGTAGGGTCAAGGGCATCGATGTTCGTCAACTCCGACTTCAGCAATCTATTGAGACTTTTCAACGACAGCGGCGCTAGATATCTGGTGATCGGCGGCTACGCCGTCATTTTTTACCGATATTTCCAAGGCGATAGCGGGGTTAGAACCAGCTTCAGACGCACGCAAAGCAAATCAGGGACTTGACACGGTGAGGATTTCGTGATATCTTATCATCGTAATTTTACGATGATAAGCTGTGGCTCGCGCCCCTGGAGCGTATGGAGGCGATGAGAGACGTGGAGATCATAGACCTGATCTGCGTACCGGCATCTACCGAACCCTGCTGTACCCTGGACGTGACGGGCGATGAGCAGGAGCGGCTGGTGCAGATGTTCAAGGCGCTGGGGAACCCGCTGCGCTTCGAGATCATGAAGTACCTGGTGACCCATCCCGGCTGCATCACCGGCGATATCGTGGATGTCCTGCCCATCGCCCAGGCGACTGTGTCCCAGCACCTCAAGGTGTTGCGGGAGGCCGGCTGGATCGCCGGCACGGTCAGCGGCCCGGCAGTGAACTACTGCCTGCACACCGGCAACATCGAATGGTTCAAGGCGAAGGTCGGCGAGATCTTCTAGCTCTCTAGTGGCAGCCGGCAGCGACGGGCGCAAGCTACGGCCATCAACTCACACGGTTCACCAGGAGGACCACCATGTCTATCTCTATTGATCAGGCGACGCGCGTAAAGCAGGAGCCAGCAACGTTACACCAGGTGGTTCAGGAGCTCTACGGAGCCATCGCCAGCGGGGACGCCAGTAGCTGCTGTAGCTCCGATGACTGTGGCTGCGACTCCAGCACGGTCCGACTCTACGACGCGGCCATGTTGGCCGGCCTGCCGGTGGATGTGACCGGCCTCTCCCTGGGCTGCGGTGACCCGGTAACCATTGCCGGGCTGGCGCCGGGCGAGGTGGTGCTGGACCTGGGCAGCGGCGGCGGCATCGACTGTTTCCTGGCCGCGCGCCAGGTGGGCGAGACCGGCCACGTCATCGGCGTTGACATGACCCCGGCCATGCTGGCGCGCGCCCGTGAGAACAGCGCCAGGCTGGGTATGGCCAACGTCGACTTTCGTCAGGGCCAGATCGAGGCCCTGCCCGTGGATGACAACAGCGTGGACGTGATCATGTCCAACTGTGTGATCAACCTGTCGCCGGACAAGGCCGCGGTGTTTCGCGAGGCGTTCAGAGTGCTGAAGCCGGGCGGCCGGATCGCCATCAGCGACATCGTGACCGAAGGTGAGTTCAGCGACACCCTGAGGGCCGACACGGCGGCCTGGGCCGAGTGCGTCACCGGCGCTATCGACGTGGCGGCGTACACAGGCTTGATGCGCCAGGTGGGGTTTGCCAACATCCAGGTGGCGGACAAGGTGGACGCCGGGGATATCGTGCCGGTGCAGCCGGGCATGCCGCGGCTGTTCAGCGCACGCATCACCGCCAGCAAGCCGGCATAGCGCCGCGGCAAGGGGTGTTTGACAACGTAGAGACGCAAAATCTTGCGTCTCTACGCGTGGATGTGCTGGAAAGGTAGAGACGCAAAATCTTGCGTCTCTACGCGCTGTCGCACCGGAGATTGACAGCAGCGGAAGGTCGGTCTATTATGGGGAGGATTGTGGCAGTTCCTGGCAGGTTGCCACGGCCCTAAGCTCAGAGAAGAGACACCTCATGAAAGCAGCTCCCAATCTCCCCGGTTTGATCACCTATCCTCGCTCGGTGACGAATATCGACGGCGCCACGGCCTTCCTGGTGCGCCGGGAGGGCACAAGCCAGAAGGCGCTGGCCGTCTTGGCCAGGCCTGACGCACCCATTCTGCATGCGTTTGCCAGCGATGCCGGCGCGCTGGGCGAGCAGGCACTGCTGCTCTGTCCCTTGAGCGCAGCCAACGCCGCGGCCCTGCGCCGCCACCTGGACTGGCTGCGGCCTCAGCCCCTGGGTCTGGCCACCTCGGCCGGCTGCGGCGACCGGCTGGGCCTGGCCACACCCGGCCACGTGCGAGCCGTGCGCAAGGCGGCAGGGGTGCGGCCTATCCTGGCCCAGCAGTCGATCCGGGAGAACGCCCGCACCGGGCGCACCCCTCAGCAGGTGATGGACGATGCCCTCTGGGGGGTGTTCCAGGAAGGGTGGCGAGACGGCTTCGGCGCCGACGCCGACCACCTGAAGACCACGGCAGATGCGGACACAACGGCGGCTGCCGGCTACACCTTCTTCACGGTGGACCCCGGCGAGCATGTGGACGACTCCGCACACACGGCTGCGCTGAGCGAGCTAACTGGAAAGGTGCACGCCCTGCCCTGGGATATGCTGCAGGCATCGCCCTATGACCTGTACAAGACCTACCTGGGCCGGTCGTTCGACCTGGATGGCCTTCACTTGACCTTTGACGAGGAGGGATTGCTGCGCGCGGCTGCCAAGTATGGCCGGGCCGTGGCGCACGCGGCGACTATGTTCCAGCACCTCGACTCGGTCCTGGCCGGCCGGCCATGGGAGCTGGAGGTGTCGGTGGACGAGACCGCTACCCCTACCTCTCACCTGGAGCACCTGTACATCGCCGCGGAGCTGCGGCGCCTGGGCGTGCGCTGGGTCAGCCTGGCCCCCCGCTACGTCGGCCGCTTCGAGAAGGGCGTGGACTATATCGGCGATCTCGACGTATTTCGCGCCGACTTCGCCGGCCATGCGGCCATCGCCCGGTCACTGGGCCCCTACAAGCTCAGCCTGCACAGTGGCTCGGACAAGTTCAGCATCTATCCCATTGCCGTGGCGGAGACCGCGGGCGTGGTGCACCTGAAGACGGCCGGCACCAGCTACCTGGAGGCGCTGCGGACTATCGCCCAGGTGCAGCCAGCGCTGTTTCGGGCTATCTACGAGCTGGCGTTTCTGCACTACGACGAGGATCGCGCCAGCTATCACGTGTCGGCCGAGGCGGAACGCGCACCGCGGCCGGAGGGATTGCCCGACGGCGGGTTGCCGGCGGTGCTGGAGCAGTTCGACGCCCGCGAGATGCTGCACGTAACCTACGGCTCGGCCCTGGCACAGTACGGCGGCGACATCAGGTCGGCCCTGGAGCATAACGAGGACGCGCACTACGCGGCGCTGGAAGCGCACTTCGATCGCCACCTGGCACCCTTTGCCGGGTGAGCGAGCGGGCCGTAATTCACCGCAGAGGCGCAGAGAGTGACCTGGTGGGTCCAGAAGAGACCAGAGAGAACCGCAGAGAGCGTCGATTGCGCAGAGAGATTCTGATGGTTGCGGAGAGGTGCCATGGACCTGGCAGATCTGACCCGATCGTATGATTTCAAGGGCAAGACCATCGTGCTCACGGGCGGTGGTGGGGTCCTGGGCGGTGAGATGGCCTGCGCGCTGGTCGGCTGCAATGCCAACGTCGCCATCCTGGACCGGGACACGCGGCTGGCCGAGCAGGTGTTGCACCGTATCGAGATGATGGAAGACGTGGCGGGGAGGGCGGTGGTGGTGTACGGCGATGTGTTGCAGCGGGACAGCCTGGTTCAGGCGGAGGCAGCGATTCGCCAGGAGTTTGGGCGCATCGACGGCCTGATCAACGCTGCGGGGGGCAACAAGGCGCAGGCCACCACCGGCGCCAACCTGCGCTTCTTCGACCTGCCAGAGGAGGCGCTGCGCTTTGTGTTCGATCTGAACATCCTCGGCACGATCCTGCCCAGCCAGGTCTTCGGGCGCTCCCTGGCGGAGCAAAAGGAGGGCGTGATCCTGAATATCTCGTCCATGAACGCGTTCCGGCCCCTGACCCGCATCCCGGCCTACTCGGCGGCCAAGGCCGGCGTGAGCAACTTCACCCAGTGGCTGGCCGTGCATATGGCCCAGGAGTACTCGCCCTATATCCGGGTCAACGCCATTGCCCCGGGTTTCTTCCTCACCGAGCAGAACCGCTTCCTGCTGACGGACCGCGAGAGTGGCGAGCTAAGCCCGCGTGGCCGCTCGATCATCGCTCACACTCCCATGGGCCGCTTCGGCGATCCCATCGATCTGCTGGGCGTGGTGTTGTGGCTGCTGTCGCCCCTGGCGGCCTTCGTCACCGGGGTCGTGATCCCCATCGACGGCGGTTTCTCGGCGTTTAGCGGCGTGTAAGGAGACGACAATGGTAACAGGCAAGGGCATGGTGGATGGCTATCTGGCCGAGGACGAGGTGCGCAGCCTGTTGGAGGAGGCGCTGGGTCGAGAAGCCCTGGATGAACAGCGGGTGCTGGCAATCATCCCCGATGGCACCCGTAGCGGGCCAATCGACCTGTTCTTCCGGCTCTTTCACGAGCTCCTGTCGCCGCGCGTGGCCGCGCTGGATTACCTGATCGCGCTCGGTACCCACCAGCCCATGCCGGCCGAGGCGATCCATCGCCGGCTGGGGGTCAGCGCGGCGGAGATGGCCGGCCGCTATGGCAACGTGCGGGTGTTCAACCACCACTGGGAGCGCCCGGAGACCTTCCGTACTGTGGGCATGATCCCGGCCGCGGAGATCGAGACGCTAAGCAAAGGGCTGCTGAGCCAGGACGTGCCGGTTACCCTCAACAAGCTGATCTTCGACTACGATTGGCTGCTGGTGTGCGGGCCAGTGTTTCCCCACGAGGTGGTGGGCTTCTCCGGCGGCAACAAGTACTTCTTCCCGGGCATCAGCGGGTCGGAGGTGATCAACTTTACCCACTGGCTGGGAGCATTGATCACCAGCTACGAGATCATCGGCACCAAGGCCACACCAGTGCGCGCGGTCATCGACCGGGCAGCCTCCTTCATCGACCGGCCGGTGCTTTGCTGCTGCCCGGTGGTGAAAGGGGAGCGGCTGGCCGGGCTCTACGTGGGCTCACCCCAGGAGGCCTGGTCGGCGGCAGCGGACCTGTCGGCCCAGGTGCACGTGATCTACGTGGAGCGGCCTTATCGCCAGCTGCTGTCGGTGATGCCGGGCATGTACGACGACATCTGGACTGCGGCCAAGGGCATGTACAAGCTGGAGCCCGTGATCGCCGATGGCGGCGAGGTGATCATCTACGCGCCCCACATCGACGAGATCAGCTATACCCATGGTGCCATCATCGACGCCGTGGGCTATCACGTGCGCGACTATTTTGTGAAGCAGTGGGAGCGCTTCCGCAATTACCCGTGGGGCGTGTTGGCCCACTCGACCCATCTGCGGGGCATCGGCACCTACGACGCGGCCACCGGGATTGAGACCCCGCGCATCCAGGTCACCCTGGCCACGGGTATTCCGCAGGAGCGCTGTCATCGCGTCAACCTGGGCTACCGTGACCCGGCTACCGTGGACCCGGCGGCCTACGCCGGCCGTGAGGACGAGGGCATCCTGCTGGTGCCCCATGCCGGCGAGATGCTGTACCGGCTGGCACCCGGCGCGGCAGGCGCTTAGCTCGTGGATACCCAGACCCCTGCCGGAAGCGCCACCGCTCCCCTGATCCTGGCGCTGGACATCGGCAGCTCCTCCGTGCGCGTGGCGCTGTTCGACGCTGAAGGCCGTATGGTGGAGGGCATGGAGGTCCGGAGAGAGCACGAGCTACGCACCACCACGGCCGGCGCGGCGGAGGCTGAGGCCGATACCCTGCTGGCGCTCCTGTGGGATGGCGTCGACCAGGTCCTGTACAGGGCCGGGCGGCTGGCGGGGGCGATCGGGGGTGTCGCGGGGTGCACCTTTGTGGGCAACATGCTTGGCGTCGGCGAGAGGGGCGAGGCCATGACGCCGCTGCTAACCTATGCCGATACCCGCAGTGCCAAGGAGGCGGCCCGCCTGCGGGCTGAGCTGGACGAGCAGGTGGTCCACCAGCGCACAGGGTGCCGCTTCCATCCCAGTTACCAGCCGGCCCAGCTACGGTGGCTCATGCAGGACTCGGCTGAGCTCTTCCAGCGCGTGGCGCGCTGGGTGTCGCTGGGCGAATATATGGCCCTGGAGCTCTTTGGCAAGGGTGCGACCAGCCTGTCGGTGGCCTCGTGGAGTGGCCTGTTGGATCGCGAGGCACGGACATGGGATCGGGAGCTTCTGGCGGCCTTGCCCATAGACGCAGATAGGCTGGCCCGGCTCTGCGACTTCGACCAGCCGCAGCAAGGCCTGCGCCCGGAGTATGCCCGGCGCTGGCCGCCGCTGGCCAAGGTGCCGTGGTTTCCCCTGGTGGGGGACGGGGCGGTGGCCAATATCGGCACAGGCTGCGTATCCCCGCGGCGGGTGGCCCTGACCATGGGGACCTCGACGGCGTTGCGGGCGGTGGTAGACGGCCCGGTGCCCTATCTGCCGGCCGGACTGTGGTGTTACCGTGTGGACCGGCAGCGCTCCCTGCCCGGTGGCGCGTTGACGGAGGGCGGCAACGTGTATGCTTTCCTGCGGCAGTCCCTACAGCTGCCGCACCCGGCGGCCGTGGAATCCGCTCTCGCCAGCGCGGTGCCGGACGGCCACGGGCTGACCATGTTGCCCTTCCTGGCCGGCGAGCGCGCGCCGGGCTGGGCCGGCCACGCGCGGGGCACCGTGCATGGGCTGTCCCTGGCCACACAGCCCATGCACATCCTGCAGGCCAGCCTGGAGGCTGTGGCCTATCGGATTGCGCTGGTCTTCGATGAGATCCAGCAGGTACTGCCGGCGGGGCCGCAGATCGTGGCCGGAGGCGGGGCCCTGCGCAGCTCGCCGGCCTGGCTGCAGATCATCACCGACGTGCTGGGACACCCGGTGGTGCTCTCGGCCGTGGAGGAGCCCTCGGCCCGGGGCGCGGCGCTGCTGGGCCTGGAGGCGCTAGGGGCGCTGGCCGGCGTCGACCAGGCTCCCCACCCCGTGAGCCACGTGGTGTATCCCGATCGCGCGCGCCACGCCCGCTATCGGGAGGCCATAGACCGGCAGGCGACCCTGTATCGTGCATTGATCTAGCGAGGAACGCAGGAAGAGGACTTATCCTATGACAGAACCTGTCGCCGATATCGGCCTGATCGGGCTGGCCGTGATGGGCCAGAACCTGGTCCTGAACATGAACGACCACGGCTACGTGGTCGCCGTCTACAACCGCACCGTCTCCAAGGTGGACGAGTTCCTGGCCGGACCGGCTGCCGGGACCAGGGTGATCGGCGCCCGGACCGTCGAGGAGCTGATCGCGGTGCTGAAGCGCCCGCGGCGGATCATGCTGATGGTCAAGGCGGGACAGCCGGTGGACGATTTCATCAACCTGCTGGCGCCCCACCTGGAGGAGGGCGACATCATCGTCGACGGCGGCAACTCGAACTACGAGGACACCATCCGGCGCACGGCCTACCTGGAGTCCCTCGGGCTCTTGTTTGTGGGCACCGGCATATCCGGCGGCGAGGAGGGCGCGCGGCATGGGCCGTCCATCATGCCTGGCGGCTCGCCCGCGGCCTGGCCCCACGTGCGCGAGATCTTCCAGGCCATCGCCGCCAGGGTGCCGGAAGGGGATCCCCATGGCGCGCCCTGCTGCGATTGGGTGGGGGAGAACGGCGCCGGGCACTTCGTGAAGATGGTGCACAACGGGATCGAGTACGGCGATATGCAGATCATCGCCGAGGCCTACGACCTGATGAAGAACGGGCTCGGCATGGACAACGATGCGATGAGCGCGGTGTTCGGCCGCTGGAACCAGGGCCAGCTGGAGTCCTACCTGATCGAGATCACCCGGGATATCCTGGCTTACCGGGATGCGGAGGGCCGCTACGTGGTGGACCTGATTCTCGATGCGGCGGGCCAGAAGGGCACCGGCAAGTGGACGGCGCAAAATGCCCTGGAGATGGGGATCCCACTGACGCTGATTGCGGAGGCCGTGTTCGCGCGCAGCCTGTCGGCCCTGAAGGAGGAGCGGGTGGCGGCTGCGCAGAACCTGTCCGGACCCGGCGGCGTGCCCGGTGGCGACCCGGCTGTCTTCGTCGACAGGCTGGAGCAGGCGGTGTACGCGGCGAAGATCGTATCGTATGCCCAGGGCTATATGTTGATGCGGGCGGCGGCGGCCGAGTATGGGTGGCACCTGAACTACGGTGGCATCGCGCTGATGTGGCGGGGTGGCTGCATCATCCGCTCGGCGTTCCTGGGCAAGATCAAGGAGGCCTACGCGGCCGCGCCGGAGCTGGCCAACCTGTTGGTGGACCCGTACTTCCGGCAGGCGGTGGACACGGCCCAGGCGGGCTGGCGGCAGGTGGTGGCGACGGCCGTGGCGCAGGGCATCCCGGTGCCGGCGATGTCCAGCGCCCTGGCCTTCTACGATGGCTATCGCCGGGAGCGGTTGCCGGCTAACCTGATCCAGGCCCAGCGCGATTATTTCGGCGCGCACACCTACGAGCGGATCGACCGGCCACGCGGCGAGTTCTACCACACGAACTGGACGGGGCAGGGCGGCGACGTAACCGCCAGTACCTACCAGGCGTAGCTGCTATCCGAGCTTTTCACCTCAAGGAGGAGACCATGATCAACACGAAAGGACGACCTGATCGCCACAAGGAGTCCATTGCGGTGGGGAAGACGTTAGCGTTCTGCCGCTGCTGGCAGTCCAGCGAGTTCCCCTACTGCAATGGCACCCACCGCACGGTCAACGCCGAGCAGGGCGACCAGGTGGGCCCGGTGGTGGTCAAGGCGGTGTTGGAGGAGGAGGAAACGGCGACCTGAGCGGTGGCCTGCCGGCTAATGGATTGGACTGGCCAGGAGACCGGCACTCCCGCCTGAGCATAATGGAACCCACTGGCCGGCACCGGCTCACTCCCTGGCCTGTCGTCTTCGGTCTGGCCCTGGTGCTGTACAGCGTCCTGGGCTGGTACCAGTTGGACCTGCCCGGCCTGTA
>JAULUH010000495.1:0-9395 GCA_032111745.1 Anaerolineae bacterium
CACTGGATAGACTACTGAGCCAGCGCCCGGAGCTTGTCCAGCTACAGCATCCCTGCTTGATTCGGGTTCATGACCTGGTAAGGGAGGAGCAGGTCACCTACCTGGTCGAGGATTACGACACAGGTGAAACCCTTGACGCACTGCTTCGCCAGGGGAATGGCGCCTTGCGGGATGGCGAGCCTGGGGCGCTTGAGATCGTCCGGGCGGTGCTGGACGCCCTGGAGCATCTCCACGGACAGGGCCTGGTGCATGGCAACCTTAAGCCCGCCAACGTCTTCATCGACGACTCAGGCATTCGAGTTGGAGGCCTGGGATTGGGTCACCTGGATGAAGGGCAGAACCTACTGAAGGCACCGGTACTGCGCCAGACGGCGGCCTATCTGGCTCCCGAGCAAATCCTGGGACAGGCCATCGATCCTCGCACCGACCTCTACGCCCTGGGGATAATGCTCTACGAGCTGTTCACAGGACGTAAACCGTTCGAGGGCAGCGAGCAGGAAGTCCTCGAAGCACACGTAGCCGTGCCTCCCCTCCCGCCACGCGAGATAAATCCACGCATCCCCGTCAGCCTGAACCACCTCGTCCTGAAGCTGCTAGCCAAGAACCAAGCCGATCGCTATGCCAGTATCTCTGAGGTACGGCAAAGCATGCTAAAGATGGCCTAGGGGGCTGGAAAACACCGGAGCCCAAACTACACCCGTTCAACAAGGCACTTGTGGACGACCTGGCGTCATGAACGGTTGGGCACGAATGGCAGTAGGCGATTGTCGCGCCACCATTCGTGCCCCTTCGGGAGGACGATATCAGGCGTCGAAGTAGAGAGTGAACTCGTGGGGGTGCGGGCGCATGCGCACCGGGTTGACCTCGACCTCGCGCTTGTAGGCGATGTAGGTCTCCAGCATGTCGACGCTGAAGACGTCGCCCTTGAGGAGGAACTCGTGGTCCTGCTCCAGGGCCTCGAGCACGTCGGCCAGGGAGCCGGGCACCTGCTTGATCTTCTTGGCCTCCTCGGGCGGCAGGCTGTACAGGTCCTTTTCCATGGGCTCGCCGGGATCGATGCGGTTCTGGATGCCGTCCAGGCCGGCCATCAGGAGGGCGGCGAAGCAGAGGTAGGGGTTGCACGACGGGTCGGGCGCCCGGAACTCGATGCGCTTGGCCTTGGGGCTCTTCGAATAAACCGGGATACGGCAGATGGCCGAGCGGTTGCGCTGGGAGAAGGCCAGGTTCACCGGGGCCTCGAAGCCGGGCACCAGGCGGCGATAGGAGTTGGTGGTAGGCGCGCAGAGTGCTAATAGGGCCGGTGCGTGCTTGAGCAGGCCGCCGATGTAGTAGCGGGCGGTGTCGGATAGCTGGGCGTAGCCGGCCTCGTCGAAGAAGACGTTCTTGTCATCCTTCCACAGGCTCTGATGCACGTGCATGCCGCTGCCGTTGTCCTCGAACAGGGGCTTGGGCATGAAGGTGGCGGTCAGGCCGTTCTGGCGGGCCACGTTCTTGACCATGTACTTGTAGAGCATGATGTTGTCCGCCATGCGCGTCAGCGGGCCGAAGCGCATGTCGATCTCGCACTGGCCCGCGGTGGCTACCTCGTGGTGGTGCACCTCGACGGCCACTCCGGCCTCCTCCAGGGCCAACGTGATCTTGCTGCGCACGTCCTGGAGGGTGTCGGTGGGCGGGGTGGGGAAGTAGCCGCGCTTGGGCGGGATCTGGCCGCCGAAGTTCGGGCCATCGTTGTGGCCGCTGTTCCACCAGCCCTCAGCGCTGTCGACGAAGTAGAAGGCCTGGTTGGTGCCGCCGCCATAGCGCACGCTGCTGAACAGGAAGAACTCGGCCTCAGGACCCCAGTAGCTGGCATCGGCAATGCCGGTCTGCTTGAGATAGGCCTCGGCACGCTGGGCGATGTACCGCGGATCGCGCGAGTAGGGCTCCCGAGTCACCGGGTCGAACACATCGCAGATGATGGCAAGAGTGGGAATCTCGTAGATGGGATCGACAAAGGCGGTGGTGGGGTCGAGCATCAGCAGCATGTCCGACTCGTGGATCTCCTTGAAGCCACGAATGGACGAGCCGTCGAAGCCAACACCATCCTCGAACATCTCCTCATTGAGCTCCCGGGCCGGGACGGAGAAGTGCTGCCACACGCCGGGCAAATCGGTGAAGCGGAAGTCGACCATTTTGACCTGGGGAACCAGGGCCAGAACGTCCTGTACGGTCTGAGGCATGGAAGTGAGTCTCCTTGTTTGTGTTTTGGAATCGTCGTGGACCAGGGGGATGCCCCTGGGCACATCAAGAGTATAACAGAGGGCGAGGGTGGCTGTCCATTACCCAGATGGGTACTATTTGCGGTGGTTTGGCGTAAAGACGCCAAGGCGCAGAGGGTTTCTTTGGGGTGGGGGTTAGCCCAGGAGGCGGGCACTGAGCTCCTGCACCCAGGTGATATGGTCGGTGAGATCCACGCCCAGGAGGTCGACGGCACTGCCGTAGCCCAGGCGGCGAGCCAGGAAGGCGTATTCCTCGCTGTTCGGGGGTGGCACCGTGAGGTCTTTGCTATTGCCCCGGACGACGCGCAGGGCGTCGATCAGGCGCAGAAGAAAGCCATGGGCGGCACGCAGGCGGGCGTAGTCCTCTGGGGAGATGAGGCCGGCCCAGGCCAGGGCGGCCATGGCCTCCTGGGTGTTGCTGAGACGCAGACCGGGGTCGGCCCCGGCGTGCGCGATCTGCAGGCCCTGCACCAGGTATTCCACGTCTACCAGCCCCCCCAGGCTGTACTTGGCATTGATGGTGCCGGGGGTCACCAGGTGGCGCAGCTGGCGCTCCCGCATGGCGCGCATGCCGGTGACGTCGAAGGGCCCGTCGCCGTAGACGTAGCGGTCGCGCAGGGCGAGGATCTGATCGGCCAGGGCGGCGTCCCCGGCGATGGGGCGCAGCTTGATCAGGGCCTGGCGCTCGTAGCTCCAGGCCGCGCCGGTGGGGGCAAAGTAGCGGCGGAAGGACTCCAGGGAGACGGCCAGGCTGCCGGCGCTGCCGTAGGGGCGCAGCTGCAGGTCGATCTCGAAGATCCCCTCCCGGCGAGCCCGGATGGCCCGCACTACGTCCTGCACCAGGCGCTCGTAATACTCGGCGGTGGTGACAACGCGCGGGCCGGTGGTCTGCCCGTTGCTGTCGTAGAGCACCATCAGCTCGATGTCGGAGGCATAGCCCAGCTCGCGGCCACCACTCTTGCCCAGGGCGCAGACCGCGTAGGCACTCGGCTGGCCATCGGCAGCCAGAGGAGTGCCGAAGCTGCGCTGCAGCTCCTCTCCCACGTGTTGGAAGGCGGCCTCCACGACGACCTCGGCCAGGTCGGTCAGCTCGGCGGAGAACTGGCCAGGGCTGGCAGTGTAGCCGAGGATGTTGCGCATGTCGATGCGGAACATCTCACGGTCCTTGAAGGCGTTGAGCTCGTCGCGCCACCCTGCCTGTCGTTCCGTGCCGGCGTTACCTTGCAGCCTGGCGGCCAGCTCGGCCGCGAGCTGGGCCTTGCTCTTGCTGGCAGGTAGGGCGGCGACGTCCCGCACCACGGGGAAGAGGTTCTCGTGCTGCATGCGCAGGAAATCGTCCCACAGGAAGTCGCTGACGCCCAGGAGCTGGGCCAGCGCCTCCAGCACCTCCGGCCGCTCGAGGGAGGCCAACTGGTCGGGCCAGTCGGGCTGGCGGAAGAGCTGGCCCAGGTACTCGTGGAAGTGCAGCAGGGCCGACTCGGGGTTGGGCGACATGGGCAGCAGGTGGGTGAAGTGCTTGACCAGCACGGTGGCGGCGCGCAGCTGGCGCTGGCGCTCGCGGTCGACGATCTTGCGCCCGCGAGAGTCGGTGATGTAGAGGGTATCCTGCGCGCGGTTGCCCGCAGAGGCCACGGCCACCTGCGCAATCTGGATGTCGTTGAGAGCCAGGGCGTTGGTCAGCTCGTACAGGAAGCCGATAGTATCGGGGGCATCGATACGCAGGATGGTGTAGCGGCCGGAGGTGTCGTTGTCGATCTCGATACCAATAGGCTGGAGGGTAGGGGCGGCGCCGGGCAGCTCGCGCACGGCCACGCCGACGCGCTTGGCCAGCTCGCCCTGGGCCTCGCGCGGCTGGCGCGCCTGCATCAGGCGCAGCAGGGCGGTGAGGTCGGCGGCGTAGCTGAGCCACACCCCGGCGTCGCGATCGGGCAGGACCGAGTGCACGGTGAAAACATCCACGATCTTGAGGCGCTCGGCGGCCGGCGCGGCCTGGGGCTCGTAGGTAAAAACATGGCCCTCGGCGATGCTGAAGCCGTAGACAAAGAGCAGGCCGCAGATTAGCGACAGCTCGCCCTGGAAATCGTAACCCACCACGGTCACACGCCAGTCATCATCGCCGAGGGCTTCCCCACGCACCTCGACCGGATTCTCCGGGCTCAGGCGGTCCAGAAGCTCGGCGTGGCGTTTAATCTCAGCCGGGCTGAAGGCAATGGCATAGGCCGGCACCATGCGGGCCACGTGGGCGCCGAGCGCGGGCGGGGGAAACTGGTCCGCGGCAGGCGGGAGCTCGGAAGGGGTGGCTGGTTGTGACATGCCGGTGACTCCATTGTCTGCGGCCGGTGGCGCGCCGCCGGGGCGCGGGGACAGGGAGGGCCAGGTGCCGGGATTCAGGTAGTGCTGGTAGATGGCGCGAATGGCGGCGCTGTGCTGTTGGTAGCGGGCGACAAACTGGGCGGCGGCATCGGGGCCGTGGTAGCCCAGCCGCTCGGCCAGGTAGGCCAGCTCGCCGGGAGCGGCGGGCAGGGTGTAGGTCTGGCGGTAGTCCAAGATCTGCAGGTAGTGCTCGACGGTGCGCAGGAAGACGTAGCCGTCGGCGAGGATGCGGCGCTCGTCCTTGGAGAGGAAACCGGCGTCGGCCAGCCGGGCCAGCACGGCCAGGGTGTTGGCCCCGCGCAGCTCGGGGTGGCTGTCGCCGTAGGCCAGCTGCAGGTACTGGACCACGAACTCCACGTCGCGGATGGAGCCCTCGCCCAGCTTGACCTCGCCCCAGTCGCGACCATGGCGGCGCAGGTCTTCCTCGGTCATCTGCTTCATGGCGTGGACGTCGGCGCGGGCGGCCTGGGGCTCCACGGCGTAGAGCAGGGGCTCAGCGTCCTGTAGCAGCGCCGCGCCCAGGGTGGGACTGCCGGCGATGACCCGGGCCTTGAGCAGGGCCTGTTTCTCCCACAGCCGGGCGTGCCTGGTCAGGTAGGCCAGGTAGCCCTCGTGGGAGATCACCAGTGGCCCCACCCGGCCCCAGGGCCGCAGCCGCATGTCCACGCGGTACAGGAAGCCGGTGTCGGTGGCCTCGCTGAGCACCTTGATCAGGCCCTCCCCCAGGCGCTGATAGGCTGTGGCATCGGCCGCGGCCAGGAAGAGCAGGTCGATGTCGGAGCTGTAGTTGAGCTCCTCGCCTCCAAGTTTGCCGAGGGCGAGCACGGCGAAGCCGTCCATGCTAAGGCCCAGGGAGCCGGCCAGCATAGAAAGGCAGGCCTGGACGATGGCATCGGCCAGGTGAGAAAGCTGCGCGGTCACCGTGGCCAGGTCCAAAAGGCCACTGAGGTCGCTCATGCCAATACGCAGGAACTGCCACTGCTGGTACTCGCGCAGGGCGTCCAGGGCGGGCTTGGGGATGGCCGGGCGGGCCTGTGGGCCGGCATCATGGGCTGAAAGCCAGGGGGCGACGGCAGCCGAGGCCTCGGCCAGGAACTGAGCGGGATCCTTGACCTGGACGATGCCGCGGCGCTGGAGGAGGCGGGGAAAGGCCTCGGGATGGCGCAGCAGGATCTCGGTGAGGAACTGGCTGCCGGCAAAGAGGGTGACCAGCATCTCGATGGCCCGGGGGTCCTGGGCCAGGTGGCGGTAGAAGGCGGTCTGGTCGGGCACGCGGCCAGCAAAGCGCTCGAAGCTGACCAGGGCCCGCGAGGGACTGGCGGCGTCGCCCAGGACCAATAGGAGGTAGGGGAGGATCTCCGCCAGGGCATCCTGGGCATCAGGGCGGGCCAGGTGCTCGACGCGACGGCGCAGGTCGCGGGGGCCAGCGAAGCCCAGGCGCGCGAGCAGCCGCGAGGTGTCCACCAGGCCCGGGCGCAGGGCACCGCCGGGGGTTTCGCCCGCCGCAGGAGATGTACCGTCCTTTGAAGCCTGCTCCAGCATGAAGTCGAGGTGCATGATCGTCAAGGCCGCCACGGCAGCCGGGCCTATTGTACTGTGGACAGGGTGGTGTGGCAAGCGAGACACCGAATTCAACTAGCGTTGCCTTCCCCTCCGGCTCCTCCGGTCCATAGTTCCCCTCTGCGAACTCCGCGGTTCCCTCTCCGGCGTCCGTTCGTCCGTGCCCGTCCGTGTTCCGGTCCGCCCTGACGCTGCACGCCGCGGCGGTTTTTTGGAAGCCCTGGCCGGACCTGAGTCGCATGGAGGATAAAGGGTATGTAGGGTATAATAGGGGTATCGGACCCAGCCCTTGTAGGCAGTGTGGAGAGACACTATGTCCCAGAGAATTGCGGTCATCGACGTGGGATCGAACACGACCCGCCTGGTGGCCTATGAGTATGAGCCGGGCCTGCGCTTTCACCTGACCGACGAGGTGCGGGAGGTGGTCCGGCTGCGGGAAGGAATGGGTACCAACATGGTGTTGCGCGCCGGTGCGATCGACCGGGCGCTGCGGGCGCTGCGCATGTTCGAGAAGCTATGCAATGCCTCTGGGATCGAGGATGTGGTATTGACGGCCACCAGTGCGGTACGGGATGCAGCCAATGGGGAGTCTTTCCTGGCCCGGGTGAAGGCCGAGACCGGATGGGAGCCCCGGCTGCTGACGGGGGAGGAGGAGGGGTGTTACGGGGCCCTGGGCGCGATCAACGGCACGGGGCTGTGCAACGGGTTCGTGATCGACCTGGGCGGTGGCAGCGCGCAGATCGTCGAGGTGCGGGATGGGCTGCCCGGGCGCCGGGTCAGCCTGCCCCTGGGCGCGCTGCGCCTGAGCGACCTGTACCTCGGCTTCGACCGGCCACGGCCGGCGGATATAGAGGCTCTGGCTGCCGACATCAAGGGACAGCTGGCGCCGCTGGACTGGTTCCGGGCCGCGGCGGGGGGTGAGCTGGTGGCTATTGGCGGCACCATCCGTACCCTGGGCAAGGTGGACCAGATGGCCACGGACTTCCCGTTGGACACCGTGCACGGCTATCAGTTACCCGCCGATCGCCTGCACGCCATGACGGAGCGCCTGCTACGGATGACCACCAAGGAGCGCAGCCGGGTTCCAGGGCTGGACGAGGCGCGCGGGGACATCATCCACAGCGGTGCACTGGCTTACGATGCGCTGCTGGCCCATAGTGGCTTTGGGCAGATCACGATCAGCCAGCAGGGCCTGCGCGAGGGGCTGTTCTACGAGCGCTTCCTCTCGGGCCAGGGGCAGCCGGTGTTCGACAACCTGCGAGAGTTCAGCGTGTTGAACCTGGCCCGCAACTTCGAATGCCTGAACGCACACAGCGAGCATGTCACCTTCCTGAGCCTGCGCCTGTTCGACCAGCTCCTGCCGGCGCACCGGCTCGACGTGGCGTATCGTGAGCTCTTGTGGGCGGCGGGAATCGTGCACGACGTTGGGGTTACGATAGACTTCTACTATCACCACCATCACTCGTCGTATATCGTGTTGAACAGCGGCCTGCCCGGTTACACACCGGGCGAGCGAGCTCTGGTGGCTTTGTTGGCCCAGTACCACCGCAAGGGCAGCCCCAGGCCGGGGGGGTTCGCCAGCATTTTGAGCCCGGCGGACCGCGCGGCGTTGGTGCCCCTGGCAGCCATGCTCAGGCTGGCGGAGTTCCTCGAGCGCGGGCGTAGCCAGGTGGTGCGCGATGTGCGCTGCCACCTGGACCTCGAGGGAGGCTGGGTGCAGATCGAGGCACTGGCCGACGGCGATGCCAGCATGGAGATATGGGACACCAGCCGCAACACCGACCTGCTGCAGACCGCGCTAGGGCTGGAGGTGGAGCTGGTGGCCGGAGTCTGGACCGGGACTGGGGTCAGAGGGTGAAGAGGGCCAGGCTTTCGACGTGGTAGGTCTGAGGCGACATGTCGATGGGCTGCACGGCTTGCAGGCGGTAGCCAGCAGCGAACAGCAGGGGCACATCCCGGGCCAGGGTGGCCGGATCGCAGGCCACGTAGAGGAGCTTCGGCACGGCCAGGCGCCGCAACTGGGCCACTACCTCCGGGCCGGCACCGCTGCGAGGAGGATCGACGATGGCCACGCCGATGTTCTCTGAGCCGTCGAAGGTCCCCAGTACCTCCGCCACCGGCCCTTCGTGCAGGGCCACGTTGTCCAGGTCACGGGCATTCCAGGCGAAGTCCTCGCAAGCCGCCTCTGACTCCTCGATGCCGATGACCTGGCCCACCTGATCGGCCAGGCTGAGCGCGAACAGGCCGGCGCCGCAATAGGCATCCAGCACGGTCTCGTGACCCTCCAGGGCCAGGAGCCCGGCGGCCAGGTCCACCATGGCAGCCGCGCCGACGCTGTTGGCCTGGAAAAAGCTACCTGCGGAGATGCGGAAGGTGCGCCCGGCCACGTATTCCTCGACCCAGGGCTCGCCGATCAGGCCCTGAATGGAGCCGTCGCGGCGGCGCAAGGCGAAGCTTACGGGGAGGTCCTCTATGAAGAAGCCAGGAACCTGGTCGTCGGCGGTCTCGAGCACCAGGAGTCGCTGGCCGGTCTGGGTGCCGGCCCGCAGGCCCACGCCGCGTAGGCGCGGGGGCTCCTGCGGCTCGGCGGGTTCCTCGTCCTCGGCAGCATCCGGCATGGGTGAGGAGGCGTCGACGACGCCGGCCACCAGGGCGGCGTGCATCTCGTCGAGCAGGGGGTGCAGGAGCAGGCAGGCGTCGATGGGCACGACATCCGCGGGCAGAGAACGCTGGCCGCGCGGGGGTGAGGCGGGCAGGATACCCTGGCTGCCAGTGGCCCCTGCGCCCGGCTGGCCGCGGCCGCCGGGCTCGCGCATGAAGCCCAGCTGGCCGGCGGCATCGGCGACGAACTGCACGTGGTTGCGGTAGCCGTAGGCCAGCAGGCCCTCGTCGTCGGCGAGGGCAATGAGGTCCTCCACAGGCGGTGAGGCGAGGCCACCGAGCCGGCGCAGCTGGTCGGCCACTACCTCGGCTTTGAGGGCCAGCTGGCGCTCGTAGGCGATGTGTTGCCACTGGCAACCACCGCACAGGCCGGGGCCAAAGTAGGGGCAGGGGGGCTCGACGCGGTCGGGAGAGGGCTCCAGGACTTCCAAGAGGCGGGCGCGAGCCCAGCGTGGCTTCTCTTCGACCAGGTCTACGGCGACGGTCTCGCCGGGAATGGCGTAGGGCACGAAGACAATCTTGCCCTGGTGGTGGCCGATGGCC
>JAULUH010000496.1:0-7877 GCA_032111745.1 Anaerolineae bacterium
GGCATGGCGGTGCTTCTATGGATCTGGGGCGGCTCCCGGGCGCAAATCCAACGCTGCGTGCTGGTCTGCCTGGGCGTGAACCTGGTGACCCACGCCGCCTTTTGGCTAGCCTATCCCCTGGTGCCCGTGGAGGCAACCCTGCGGTTGTGGGGCTTTGAAGCCCTCATTGTGGCCGTCGAAGGCTTGATCTATCACAGGGTCTGCCCCCTATCCCTGCCCAGAGCCATGGGGATAAGCCTCTTGCTGAACCTGTCCTCGTTCTGGCTCGGCAACGTCCTCTGGCAACTTGCCTGATGAACGCCACGCGCCCGGCCGCGTGGCTATTCGGTCTCGAAGAGGGTTCTCGGTAGCTCGGATTGCCGGATGATGGAGCGGAGTGTGCCGGCCCGAAGCTCCCTATGATCGGGCACGGGTACGGTGATGGTGGAATCCCCAAGCCGCTTCTGCATGACGATGTGGCTTCCCCGCTGCCGCACCCGCTCGAAGCCGTGCTCGGCCAGGATGGCGCATACGTCCCTGCCTGATAACCTACGCAGCCTGGCCAATCGGCACACCTACCTGGGTGATGAAGACCTCTGGCTTGAAGCGAGCCCGGATCTCGGCAGGCGAAGCCACCTCAAAGAACAGCTCGATCGCTTCCACCAGGTTTGACCTGGCTTCCTCAACCGATTGTCCCTGACTGGCTATGTCCAGCTCGGGGCACAACGCCACGTACCAATCCTCGTCTCGCTCGATGATCGCAGTAAACTGCCGCAGTTCCATGGCATGGTCTCCTTAGCTCGATCTCTGGCCAAGCTGGTTGCATCAATTATAGCAGAGTTACCGGCTATCTAAAAGGGAGAAGGGCTTGAGGTGTGGTGGCCACCCTCATAACTTCCTCCCGGACCCTGGCGTCCTCACGGCCGAGTCTGCGCCGATCCCTGCGCCTGTCCCATCGCGGGGTGCGGGCCTCTGTTCCTCCCGGGACAATATTCCTTGCCAGGACGATGTGCCCGCCCCTTCGCGACCTTCGCGCTTCGCGACCTTCGCGGCCCTTCGCGCCTCCGTGGTCCAGACTCCCCCGCTTTGCCCCTCCCCTGCCGCCGCTCACAGATCGCGGCGGTTAAAGATGGCCACGGCCAGCGCCAACACTGCCACGATATAGAACAACGAATAGACGATGGTCGCCGGGCTGGGGGTGCTCAGGGAGATGAAGGGCCCCACGTTCAGCTGCCGCAGGTAGGAGGGCTGCATGAGGTAGGAGGCCCGCCGCCAGACGGCCTCGCTGGGCAGCACGAAGCTGATCAGGATGCCGACGTTGACCGCGGCCTGGTTGCCGGCGAAGGCGGCGATCTGCTCGATCCAGCTGCCGATGAAGACCAACCCGTACAGCATGAAGACGAAGATGCCGTTGGCCAGGGTATTCAGGAACGTGCCGCCCAGGATCGAGACGGTCAGCACCAGCACCTGGGCCAGCGCCATCAGCGCCATACCCTCCAGCAGGTTGTTGGGCAGGTAGCGGGAGATGAGCCAGGCCACCAGCACCAGGCTGGCCGAGACCAGCGCCATGATGGCGCCGAGCAGCACGGCTAACCCCAGCCACTTGCCCATCACCACCTGCCAGCGGCGCAAGGGCTTGGTCACCAGGGTCTGGATGGCGCCGGAGCTGATCTCCCCCGCGATCACGTCCACCGAGATCACCACGGCCAGCACCACCCCCAGGAAGTTGGCCGCGTACAGGCCCATCATCAGCAGGGTGTTGGAGACGTTCAGCCGGATGCCGACCGTGGAGTACTGGCCCTCCTGGTGGATCAGGTAGTAGCCCACCGCGAACAACGCCACGAACGCGATCCCCATCAGCAGCACCAGCTGCAGCAGCCGCCGGCGCCGGGCCTCCAGGAAGGTCAGCCGGGCGATGGTGAAGACGCTCACGCCGTGTCCCCCTCCACCAGCCGCACGAACAGCTCCTCCAGCGACAGGCGCCGCGGGGACAGGGCGTACAGCGCCGCGCCGCCGTCCACCAGCGCCGTGGCCACCCCCGGCAGCACGCCCTCGTCCGCCACCTGCAGGGTCAGCCGGTCGCCCTCGCTGCTGGTGATGCGGCCCAGCTCTCCCAGCGCGGCGCGCACCGCCTCGCTCACCCCCGTGGCCCGCACGTCCACCTCCAGCTGCATCCCGGTCAGCTCGTCGATGGTGCCCAGGCCAACGACACGGCCGCGCTTCATGATGGCCACCCGGTCGCAGGTCGCCTCCACCTCGCCGAGCAGGTGCGAGTTCAGGAACACCGTGACCCCCTCCCGCCGCAGCTCGCGGATCAGGTCCCGCACCTGCCGCCGGCCCAGGGGATCGAGGCCCGAGGTCGGCTCGTCCAGGAACACCACCGCGGGCCGGTTCAGCAGGGCCTGGGCCAGGCCGATGCGCTGGGTCATGCCCTTGGAGAACTCGGACAGCCGCGAGGTGGCGCGGCCGCCCAGGCCGACCCGCTCCAGCAGCACCGGGATGCGCTGCCGGCGCTCGGCCTCGGCCATGCCGTACAGCCGCGCGTGGAAGTCGAGGAAGTCGTTGGCCGTCAGCCAGGGGTGAAAGTGGAAGTGCTCGGGCAGGAAGCCTACCCGGGCCATGGCCTGCGGCTGGCCAGGCCGCCCCCCCAGCAGGCTGGCCTGCCCGCTGGTGGCGGCCACCAGGCCCAGCAGCATCTTGACCGTGGTAGTCTTGCCGGCGCCGTTGGGGCCCAGGAAGCCGAAAACCTCACCCTGCTCGACGGCCAGGGTGAGGCTGTCCACCGCCACCACGTCGCGGTAGACCTTGCGCAGGCTCTCGGTCTCGATGACGGGCATCAGCGCAGCGAGTCGGCCACCTGCAGCATGCCGGACTCCGACACGTTCTGGGCCATCAGGCCGTAGACGACACCATCGCGCTGCCAGAGCAGCACGCGCTCGGGGCCGCGGCCCGGCGATGGCCGGGCGTCCTGGAACAGCAGCGCGGGCACGCCGTCCGCGGTGAGTTCGCTGTAGCTGCCCATGTCGCCGGCGAAGGGGATCACCACCGTCGACGTCCAGTCGATGGCCTGGGCCAGGTGCGCGGCGTCCGCGGCCGGCAGGCCCACGGCCCGCAGATAGATCTCGCCCATGGTAGCGGGATCGATGCCGGGCGGGAGCGCGATCTCCGGGCTGGGTGCCTGCACCAGCACCAGCCGCGCGTCGCGGTCGCCGTAGGGGTTGTCCACGGCAAGCTCGGCCGCGACCACCGCGGGCGCGTCGACCTCTACGGTGGCGGTGTCGAAGGCGGGCAGGGCCACGTCTCTGACCCCGGCCATCTCCAGGGCCGCCTGTGCGGTGGGCCGGTCGACCTGCAGGCGCAGGTGTGGCCCGCGGGCGACGCTGAGCTTCTCCAGCCGGGCGCCCTCGGGCAGCGCCGTGGGCAGGCGCACCCCGTAGCCGGCCAGGGCCTCGGCCGCGGCCTCGTCGGCCACCACCTGCTCCTCGCCGGCCTCGCGGATCATCTCTGGCTCGCCGAGGATGCCCGACTCTAGCATGTCCTCGAAGCTCTCCATGCGGGCGATACTGTCGATGGTGACGACGGTGAACTGCTGCACCCGGAACAGGCCCAGGAACTGGGCCATGGCCTCCCGGGCCGGGGCAAAACTGAGCAGGCCCGCCACCAACACCACGGCCAGGGCGCCAACTGCCGCCGCGCGCAGCGCCAGCGGCGTGCCCCTGATCAGGCCTCTTTCATTTATCTGTCCAGGCATCTCCTGTAACCTCCTGAGCCAGGCCGGCCACGGCGTTGCCCGGGCCGCCGGCTGCTTCGTATGAAATTGGGCCAGCGCGGATGTCGCGGCCGGGATGGCGGCCGGCTCCAGCCCGGCCAGCGCGCGACTGGCCTGGCTGGCATCCGCGACCAGCGTCGCCACCTGTTGGCGGCAGGCCTCGCAGCCGGCCAGGTGCGCGGCCACCTCGTCGTGCTGGCCCGGCGCCAGCTCGCCGTCGAGGTAGGCCTGCAACATTCCCAGATCACGGGTCATGGTCGTCACCTCCATCCGATCCGGCGGTCGCTGCCCGGTAGGCGCTGGCGAAGGCGGCATGGGCCCGGGCCAGCAGCGTGCCCACCGAGCCGGGGGCCACGGCGCTGGCCGTGGCCAGCTCGCCGTAGCTGAGACCCGCGTGGCGCAGCAAGAGCAGCGTGGCCTGCCGCTCGGGCAGCTGCTGCAGCACCTGGCGCACCTGCTCCTGCTCGGCGTGGCGCACGGCCGCGTCGGCCGGGTCAGGCGCCGCGGGCCGGTCGTCGAAGACCTTGTCCTCGCGCTGGCCCCGGCGGCGGTTGCTACGGACGGCGTTGTAGGCCAGGTTGGTCACCACCTTGAGCAGCCAGGCCCGCACGTTGTGCTCGCGGCCGGGGCCGAGCGGCTGGCCGTGCAGGCGCAGGAAGGTTTCCTGGGCCAGGTCCTCGGCTTCTTGCGCGTTGCCGGTGACCCGGTAGGCCTGGCGGAAGACGGCTTCGTAGTGGGCCAGGAACAGGGCGTCGAACTCGGCGGCGGTGGGCTGGGCCTGGTCCGGGGCGGTGCGGGCGCCCGTGCGCCGTGGCAAATGGTCGGTAATCATGATGAGACTGCGGTCCGGATCGGTTCTCACTCTAGAAACACCGCGCGCCGGCTTTTTGTGACAGCCGCCGCGGCGTGGTGAAGGCAAGGCCGGAGTGCTATGACCCTATATGCAGCATAGCGGAATGGTGGCCGGGTGTCAAGGCGTGGTGCTGCATCGAAGGGGTTGGGACCAGGCACCGGAACACGGACTCCGGAGCTTACCGCAGAGACGCAGAGGACGCAGAGGGGAGAAAGGGCCGGAGGAGCCGGAGCGGAACACGGAAGCCGGAGGGGAAGGGGAGGGTCTTTTGAGAAGCCCTGGCCGCGTCGGGGGCTTTGGCCCGCTCCTGGTCGCTATTCATGACCAAGATCATACCGCACGGTGCAGATGTCTGGTATACTTGTTTTGACCAAGAGGTGATTTCGCCAGAGGAGGTAGCCATGCCAACCAGGGTTCTCGTCGCTTACGCAACCTACTACGGATCCACCCAAGAAGTCGCCGAGGCCGTCGCGGCCACCCTGCGCGAACAGGGTGTCGACGTGGACCTGCGGCCCCTGCGCGAGGTGCGCAGCCTCGCGGGGTACGGCGCGGTCATCATGGGCGCGCCCCTCCGCATGTACCACTGGCACAAGGATGCGCACGATTTCCTATCGCGCCATCGTCAGGCTCTGCTCCAGCTGCCGGTCGTAGCCTTCGCGCTGGGCCCGGTCCATGAGCCCCACGACGAGCAGGAGTGGCAGGACTCGCGCGCCCAGCTCGACAAGGAGCTGGCTAAATACCCCTGGTTCCAGCCGGTTGCCCTCGAAATGATTGGCGGCAAGTTCGACCCGGCGCTGCTCCGCTTCCCCCTCAACAAGCTGGCCGGCCCGGCCCCGGCCAGCGACATCAGGGACTGGGATGCGATCCGCGCCTGGGCGGGAACTCTCCCCGCCGTACTTGCACGGCCCGCGTAGGCCAGCCACCCCGCAACGCGCTGATGCTGGTCCGGCTGGTGGGAGGATCGATCGCAGGTGAGTTCACACCCAATGAGAGACTTCACCAGCCTGACCAGGCTCGGGAAGACCAGGCGCGTCAGTAAGCTTGCTTTGGCCGCGTTGCGCGCGTACGACATCAGGGTCCGCAGCGCGCGCGTGCACAGTTTCGCCACAAACCTGCTGTACCGGGTCCGGTCGGACGACGGGGGACGTTTCGTGCTGCGGATGGCCTATCCAGGCTGGCGCACCCTCGAGGACCTGCTGGCCGAGGCCGCCTGGCTGGACGCGCTGCATGAGGACACAGACATCGGCGCGCCGGTCGTCATCCGCTCCGCGAGCGGCGAGGCCGTGCTGCCGATGAGCGGGTCCGGCGTGCCGGACACCTGGCACGCGACCCTGATGACGTGGGTCGACGGCAGGCTGCTCGGGCACTACCTCACCGGCGCCAACCTGGCGCGCATGGGGGAGCTCTCGGCGCGCCTGCACCGGCACGGCAAGGCCTGGCAGCCGCCCAGGGGCTTTTCCACGAAGCGCTTCGAGGCGTTCCTGTCCCGGGGCGAGCCCGATGCCATCTTCTCCGACGCCGTGCTGCAGACCTTTGGCGACGACGACCGCCGGGCGTTTCTGCTGGCCCGCGAGTGGGTCGAGCGCGAATACGCTGGCCTCGATCGCGGCGACCTGCGGGTCATCCACTGCGATCTCTGGCACGAGAACATCAAGCTCGACCGCGGCCGGCTGCGGCCCGTGGACTTCGAGGACACCATCTGGGGATACAGGCTCCACGACATCGCCATGGGCATGCTCGACCTTCTGGAGGACGTTGGCGCGGCCAGGTATGCCCACCTGCTGGCAGCGTTTCGATCCGGCTACGAGCGGCATCTCGATTGGCCGGAGGGCAACCTGGCCGTGCTGCAACTGGGCAGGCTCCTGTGGAAGGCCAACTGGGTGGCGCGCAACGCGCCGGAGTCCCTTCCCTCCCTAAGCCAGCAGTACGGGCGTGTGTTCCGGGCCTTCGAACGCACCGGGGAATTATCTTTGCCGAGGGACTGAGCGTCTCATTCCTCTCCCCCGCGTCTCCCTGGCCGCTGCACCCATCGCGGCCGGCGCCGGGATTGTCTTCATCCTTTCGGGTGCCACACCCCCCAGGCTGCCGAGAACGCCTGCTTCAACCCCCGTGCATTGTCAAGGATGGCCTTCCAGGCCACGTTTTCGCCACGCTGCTATGGTATGAAATGGCAGGTTGAAGCGTCGAAGCGGATACGGTGGCAGGCCCTGCTACCCGGAGAGATGGTGATCTGGTGCACCTTCACTATGGGACTGCCCACCATGTCGAATGCCCTCAGGCTCTGGTGGAGCCTGGGAGGCCAGTTCCCTCACGAAGGAGTGTAGCCCGTGAAATTCAGACATCTGCTTATCGTCTTGGTTCTATTGGCCCTGGCCGTGCCAGCCTCGCCTGTGCAGGCCAGTGGCGTCGTCAGCGTGTGTGACGAAGCGCACCTGCTGGCCGCCCTAGCGGGTGGTGGCACGGTGACCTTCGCGTGCAGCGGCACCATCACCCTGACCAACCCCATCACCATCGCCGCGAACACGACCATCGACGGCAGCGGCCAGGCGGTCACCATTAGCGGCAACAACGCGGTGCAGGTGTTCACGGTGAGCACAGGAGTGACCCTCAGCCTGAATTGGCTGACCGTTGCCAACGGGAAGAACACGGTCAGCATGGGCGGCGGTGGCCTCTATGTCGATGGTGGCTCGGTGATCATCAACAACAGTACCTTCACCGGCAACAGCGCCTACAACGGCGGCGGCATCCTCTCCCATTACGGAACCGTGACCATTAGCAACAGCACCTTGTCCGGCAACTCCGCCTACCAGGAGAGTGCTTCAGGGGGTGGTATCCTTAACTTGGGCGGTACCCTCGCCATTGTCACCAGCACCTTCTCGGGAAATGGTGCCCTAATCGGCGGCGGCATCTACAACGAACGGGACAGCACCCTCAACGTGAGTCGCAGTACCTTTTCCGGTAACAGCGCCTCCTACGAGAGCGGCGGTGCCATCGTCAACCTGGGCACGGCTGCTGTGAGCAACAGCACCTTTACCGGCAACGGCGCGTGGTATGAGTACGGTGGAGCTATCGCGAACGATGGTCAACTGACCGTGACCAATAGCACCTTCTCCGGCAACGCGGCCGGGCTAGGTGGCTCGATCTACAATAGCGGTGGCCAAGTGCTCCTGCAGAATACGATTGTTGCCTACAGCCTCGGGGGCGGGGAGTGTCGCGGCTGGATCACCGACGGCGGCGGCAACCTCAGCTATCCCGAGGCCAGCTGCTCGGGTCTCA
>JAULUH010000497.1:0-1486 GCA_032111745.1 Anaerolineae bacterium
ATCCTCGCCGGCATGGTCGAGATCATCGCCGTGCTGGCCATTGTCGGCACCGCTGTGGTCGCCACGTCGCTGTGGTGGGCGCTGTGTGAGCGGTTGGTGGGGGAGGGGGAGTGATGTTCTACACCCCACCCGCGATCCTCGCCGCACTGCGCGGCTACCAGCCCTCCGCCGGCACTGGCGGGTTCCTGCTGCAGGCGCCAGCTCCTGGCCTGGTGCTGGCCAATCCGCCGTTCAGTGTGGAGGCCAGCTGATGGTGCCACACATCATCTACGACTCGCGCAGCAACGCGAACACGCCGGGCGCGGGCTGGGCCATCACCCAAGACCCTACCTTCAGCGGCAATCCCAACCTGGTGCGCTTCCACCGCAGCAACGGCCAACGCAAGCTGCTTGATCGAATCGCCCAGTGGGATCCTCACGCGCAAGCCTGGAGGGCCAGCCGCTGGGCGCCGAAGCCGCCGGCCGTGCCGCAGTGGCTGATCGACAAAGTAGTCGCCCACATGAACTTCGAGGGGCGGCCTGATGTTTAACCCCGACTTCTACCCCACGCCGCCCGAAGTGGCGGCCACCATGCTCGACCCACTCGACCTGCGCGGCCGGGTGGTGGTGGAGCCCTCCGCCGGCAGCGGCAACCTGGTGCGCGAGTGCCTGACCCGTGCCGCTGCTGAGGTGCTCTGTTGCGAGTTCGAGCCGAAGCTCCGGGCGATCCTCGGCGCCATTACAGGCAGCCGCCTGATGGGCAGCGACTGGCTGAACGTCGAGCCGGAGCAGATCAGCCACGTCGACTTCATCGTGATGAACCCGCCTTTCTCGGCGGACGAGCTGCACATCATCCATGCGTGGAATGTTGCCCCGCCAGGGTGCGAGATCGTGGCGCTGGCCAACTGGAACAGCATCAGCGGCCACTACCGGGGCCTGCAGCTCCAGCTTGCGAAGCTGATCGAGGCCTACGGCAGCAGCGAGTGCCTGGGCGAGGTGTTCGCCGACTCTGAGCGCCCCACCCGGGTGAACGTCGGCATGGTTCGCCTCACCAAGCCAGGCAGCCGGCCCGGCAGCGATGAGTTTGACGGGTTCTTCCTGGGGCCTGACGACATCGAAGCCCAAGGCGAAGGGCTGATCCCCTACCGCCGCAGCCGGGACATCGTGAACCGCTACGTCGAGGCGTGCCGGATCTTCGATGAGCAGGTGGCCGCCGGCGTGCGGCTCCGGTCGGTGCTCGACGGGTTTTTCGGCAAGGATCTGGGCCTGCAGGTCACGATCGAAGGCCAGGCGGTCACGCGCAACCGGTTCAGGAAGGATCTGCAGAAACAGGCGTGGAAACACGTCTTCGATGAGTTCCTGCCGCAGCAGATGGCCACCAGCCAGCTGGCGAAAGACATCAACCGATTCGTGGAGGATCAATCGAAGATCCCGTTCACGGAGCGGAACATCTACCGGATGCTGCAGATCGTTGCCGGCACCCAGGAGCAGCGGATCGACCGGGCCGT
>JAULUH010000497.1:1496-3016 GCA_032111745.1 Anaerolineae bacterium
CGGGCTACATGCTGAACAAGCGATTCATCCGGCCTTACATGGCTGAGCTGGCCTACAGCGAACCGCGCAAGGTGCGGATCAGGAGCCACGGCGGCCAGTGGGATGAGATCCAGGATCTGATCAAGGCGCTGTGCTTCATCACCGGCTACGCAATCGAGGAGGTGCGCCTGCCGGAGCGATTCAGCGAGAACCAGTACTGGCCAGGCGACTGGTACGACTGGGGATTTTTTCTGTTCCGCCCTTACAAGAAAGGCACGGTGCATTTCGAGTTCAAGGATCAGGAAGTCTGGGCGGCGTTGAACGCCCGCTATGCCCGCATCAAAGGGCAGGTGTTGCCCGAACAGCAGCGCCGGGTGAAGCGTGGCGGGAGGGTGAAGGTATGACCCCGCTCAAACTTCGCATCGCCGCAGAGACCGTGCTGGCCCAGCTCCGCATGGAGGCCCAGCGCCCGGCCGCCATGCCGATCCGCCAGCTGGTGGCCATGCGCCGCACGATCAGCGATCGGGTGCTGATGGACTACCTGCACATCCGGGTGCTCACCGGCGGCTGCGGCTTTGCGGCCACCAGCGCCCTGCGCGAGGCGTGGGGTTGCGATCAGTCCACCGTATCCCGCCGGGTGAACGCCGTGGCCGCTGCCGGCCTGGCCGACATCACTGCCGGCTGGGGCGGGTATCGGGTGCATGGGTTGAGGGGGATGGGATGACACTCGCCGCGCCGTTCCCATACTTCGGTGGTAAGCGCCGCGCCGCGCCACGGATCTGGCAGGCCCTGGGCGACCCGTCCGGGTACGTCGAGCCGTTCGCCGGGTCAGCTGCTGTGCTGCTGGCCAGGCCGCCATTCAAGGGGCGCCGGGTCGAGACCCTGAACGATGCCGACGGCTGGCTAGTGAACACCTGGCGAGCCATCCAGCTGAACCCCGATGCCGTCGCTGCTGCGGCATGGGGCCCCGTGGCAGAGATCGACTATCACGCCCGCCTGGCGTGGCTGCAGGAGCGCCGCACGCCTGATCTGGTGGCATGGCTGGAGGGCAACCCCGAAGCGCACGATGCGAAGGCCGCCGGCTGGTGGCTCTATGTGCTGGCCTGCGGGATCGGCGACCCATTCGGCCCTGGCCCGTGGCGGGTGGTGGATGGGCATCTGCGAAAAGCGGGCAACGCAGGCCGCGGCGTGAACCGGGAGCTGCCCCACCTGGGCAACGCAGGCCGCGGCGTGAACCGGGATGCTGATCCACTGGTCAGAGGTGCGCCCTGGCGAACAGTGGGCACATTCATCAGCCTGGAGGGGTGCAGACCCGGTTCCTTTGCGGTAGGGTGTGCAGGTCAGCAGCCCGAGCGCGGCGCTGGCCACCACCCCTACGGAATTTTCGCCATGACCACCATCGCCACCATCCTGGCCCTGCTGCTGTTTCCGCTGATCCTGCTGTTCTGGTTGACGGAATCCCGTCAGCAACGTGCGCGGCGGTGGCGTCGCGACGGCTGGACACAGCAACGCATCGCTGATCGACTGGGGTGTTCGCGCAC
>JAULUH010000498.1:0-9631 GCA_032111745.1 Anaerolineae bacterium
TGCGGCGGCTGAGCTTGCCGTAGTCCGCGTCCTGGCGCACGCGGAAGTAGACATCGCCGTCCACGGGATAGGCGTAATGGCCTTCCTGCAGGGTCTGGACCATGTCGACGATCTCGGGGATGGTGTCCGAGACCTGGGGGTAGACAGAAGCCGGCAGGATATGGAGCTCCTCGATGTGGCGCTTGAACTCGGAGATATAGCGGCCAGCGATGGCAGCCGGGTCGTCCCCTGTCTCCTGGGCGCGCTTGATGATCTTGTCATCCACGTCGGTGAAATTCATGACGTGCTTGACCTGGTACCCCTTCCAGAGCAGGTAGCGCCGGATGACGTCGAAGACGATGGCCGACATGGCGTGGCCGACGTGGGCCTTGTCGTAGACCGTGGGGCCGCAGACATACATGAGCACCTTACCGGGCTCAATGGTCTCGAAGGGCTCTTTGCGCCGGGTGAGGGTATTATAGACTTGCAGCGCCATAGCTCAGATGTGCGCTCCCATCACGTGCTGTTGGTCATGGGCTGGCCGAAGATCATGCGGCCGGCGTTGGTCTGCAGCACCTTGGTGACCTGCACGTCGATCTGCTGATCGATGTAGCGCTGGCCGTGCTCGACCACCACCATCGTGCCGTCGTCCAGGTAGCCCACGCCCTGGCCGAGCTCCTTGCCCTCGTCGATGACCTGGACCTGGATAGTCTCGCCGGGCAGCACCAGCACCTTGACGGCGTTGGCCAGGGCGTTGATATTCAGCACCGACACGCCCTGCAGCTGGGCCACCTGGTTGAGGTTGAAGTCGTTGGTGACGATGGGGCAGTTGAGCTTCTTGGCCAGCTGGACCAGCTTGTCGTCCACGGTGCGGACGTTCTTGACGTCCATGTCGGTGATGGTGACGGGCACGGCGGACTCGCGCTGCAGCTTGCTGAGCATATCGAGGCCCCGGCGGCCGCGGTTACGGCGCAGAGAGTCGGGGGAATCGGCGATATACTGGACCTCGTTCAGCACAAAGCGAGGGATCATCATGGGACCCATGATGAAGCCGGTCTGGCTGATGTCGGCGATGCGGCCGTCGATGATCACACTACTGTCGAGCAGGACGGGGGAGGCGGTGGTAGCGACCTCCCGCTCCACGGGCCGGTCATGTTGCCAGCGCCGTCCGAACAGGCCAATGATATCGTCGGAGCGCATGACCATTACCGTGATCCCCAGGTAGCCGAAGACCACGGCGCCGATGGCAGGCAGGACGTTACCGAAGGGCGTGGGCAGGCGGGACAACGGCAGGGCCACCAGGGCGGCGATGATCAGGCCTGCGGCCAGGCCGATGGCTCCGGTGACGAGGTGCTTGACGGGCACCTGGTTGATAGTCCTCCTGACGGCTCGCGCGGGCCTGGTTGTGATCCAGGGCGCCACGATGAGACCGACGATGCCGCCGAGGATCGTCAGCGGAATCGTCCATCGTAGCGTCTCGGGAACCAGGGCCGAGGAGCCGGCGATGGCAGTGCCAAGATACCAACCGATAATTGCAAAGATAATGAGGCCGATAATGCGAAAGATATTATCGACTACCATGCGTGGCTGACCTCCTTTCCCTGAAGATGGATTCGTGTGGCCCGGGGTTCCCGGCAGGGGGTCGGGCTGGTGGTTAGAAGCTCCTGTGACATAAGTCATAGGGGCATGATACATCATCTTATGGGATCGCGCAACACGCCCTGCTTTGGCGAATAGAAAGCCGGGCCTGGGGGGCCCGGCTGCTGGCAATCCGGATAGGGGAACCTGTACAGGGTCCCTGTGGGCAGGGAGCCGATGCCACAGGGGCGCCACGGTGTGACGATGGGTACCGGCGGAGCCGGCCCAGTCCGTCAGGAGGCAGCGCTGCGCGCCAGCTCGGTGATCTGGGCGAAGGCGGCGGCATCGCGCACGGCGATATCGGCCAGCACCTTGCGATCCAGGCTGACGTTGGCCTGCTTGAGGCCGTAAATAAAGCGGCTGTAGCTGAGGCCGTTCTGCCGCGAGGCGGCATTGATGCGAGCGATCCACAGGCGGCGGAAGTCGCGCTTGCGGTTGCGGCGGTCGCGGTGGGCGTACCACAGCGACTTGAGCATGGCCTCGTTGGCGCGGCGGAAGAGCAGGTGCTTGGAGCCCTTCTGGCCCTTGGTCAGGTTAAGAACTTTGCGATGGCGGGCGCGAGCGGTCACGCCACGTTTTACCCTGGTCATTGCGGTGTTGCCTCGTCTCTACGTCTCAGTCCAGGTAAGGAGCCAGGCGCTGGATACGGCGCCGGGCGCTGGGCACGTCCATGGTCTGGGCGTGATGGTAATTGGCCTTCACCGTGGGTGACTTCTTGCGGCGCAGGTGGCCCTTGCCCTGGCGCATGCGCATGAGCTTACCGGTGCTGGAATAGCGGAAGCGCTTGGCCGTCGATTTATGGGTTTTGATCTTTGGCACGTCTCATTCTCCTCGGTTTTCACGTCAGGCACTGGCACGGCCCGCGGGACGAGATTGGCATCCCGACCGCAAGGCCAGGCAGGACAGCTAGCTTTCCTTCTTGGCAGAACCAGCGGCGGACTTGGGAGCGAGGATCATCAGCAGGCTGCGGCCTTCGTAGCCGGTGTCCTTCTCGATCTCGGCCAGGTCGTTAAGCTCGACCGCCACCCGGTCCAGCAGCTCTCTGGCGACCTCGGGATGGTCGATCTCGCGCCCGCGGAAGCGCACGCGCACCTTAACCTTGGAACCGTCCTCCAGGAAGCGGCGGGCTCGCCGGAGCCTGACGTTGATGTCATGCTCGCCGGTCTTGGGCCGCATGCGTATCTCTTTGACGTCGACCTGTTTCTGGGCTTTGCGAGCTTCGCGCTCTTTCTTGGCCCGGTCGTACTGGAACTTGCCGAAGTCCATCAGGCGGCAAACGGGGGGCACGGCCTGGGGAGCAACCTCTACCAGGTCGGTGTTATGGGTGCGGGCCAATTCGAGAGCCTCGGCGCGCGTCATGACGCCCAGTTGTTTACCGTCCTCGCCGATCACCCGCAGCTCGGGTGACCTGATCCGCTCGTTGATTCGGTGCGTCTTGCTGCTAATCGCAGACCCCTTCTCAAGTGCAGGTTACCCTGCGCAACACCGGAGCCGGAAAGCTCCGGTCATACGAATAAAAGCGCTCCCGGAACGCAGGAGCGCCACGCTGTAACGAATCCTGATTATAGTGCAAGTGATGGAGGGAGTCAAATTCAGGTGGATGGGGACCAGAAGACGGACACGGAGAGAAACCGCAGAGACGCAGAGGGGAACCGGGGCTGGAGGAGGCGCAGCGCTCAGGGGGGCCGGGCAGGCCCCCCTGATTGGGCGCGGCAGCATCCCTTGCTGGTGCGCGCGGCGCGGCCCAGGCTAGCGTGCGGCGATGGCCGGTAGCAGCGGATGGATGGGACTCCCGGGCAGCGCCGGCTAGGAGGCCAGGGGCTGGCTGGTGTTGAAGATGTCCCGGTGCAGGAACCACTGCCCCTGCTGGTGCTTCCACTCGACTATGTACTTGCCATGGTCAGCTACCTGGCCGTTGGCCAGGTAGAGGGTGTACAGGGAGACCTCGACCGCAGTGTTGCCCAGGGCATCCACCTCCTGGATGTCAAGCTGTGCGGAAGCGATGCCCATGTCCATCACCGCTTGCCAGAACGCCTCTATGGCGGCCCGGCCCTCCAGGATGCCGCTATTAGGGGGCAAGAGCTGGGCGTCCACGGTGTAGAGCCCGGCGACGGCGGCGGCGTCGCGGGCGGCGAAAGCCGCCATAAACGCCTTGTTGGCCTCTTCAATGGCCTGACGCAGCGGCGGTACCTCCCTGGCGGCGGCGCGGGCCGCCGCGGCGGTGAAGGCGCCCAGGAGCGAAACGATCAATGCGCCGAAGAAGACGAGCCGTTGCATGGTGTTCCCCTTTCTGATGGATCTTTGAACCCCGGTATGTATTGCGCGCCGCGGCTCGTGCGCCCACGGGTTCGGTCAGGAGCACGGCAGGGTGTTGGCGCTACAACGGTTGCCAACTGGCTTCAGATGCATCCACAAGACCAACCGGAATGGATGGGGGGCGACGCCGTCCAGTGCCATGCCCGGCGCGGGCGGTAAATCGCGCGGGGGGCCTCCCGGCCCCCCGCGCGATTTACCGCAGGAGCACTACCGGCAGGTAGCTGGTGCGGGAGACGGGCGCCTTGGCGGGCGCAGGAAGGAGCTGGTCGATGCGGTAGAGCACGCCTGCGCCGTCGTCGCTGACGTAGACAGCGCCGGTGGCGCCCACGGCGACGCCGTTGAAGAAGATGGTGGGCGGCACGCCAGGGATGTCCGCTACGCCCAGGGTCGGGCTCTCGAAGAAGGGGATGACGGCGCCGGTGGCGGGTTCGATCAGGGACACCCGGCCCAGGCCGCTCTCGACGACGACGAGGCGGCCGTCTTGCAGGACGGCGAGGCCCTCGGGATGGGCCAGGCCCCTGGCCACGGGCACGGGTCGGGGCAGGGCGGCGCCGTCGGCCACGAGCTGGAACACCATGCCCATGGCCCAGTCGGCGGCCCAGAGGTCGCCAGCGGTGGCGGCCAGGCCGGAGGGCACGGCCAGCTGGGCCAGGGTGACGCGGCCGGCCGGGCCAGCGCGCACGACCTGGCCGGTGCCCAGCTCGGCCACGACCAGGTCACCCGCAAAGCGGATGGCGTTGAGGGGGACGGCGAAGTCATAGTGGGTCTCGATGACGTCGCCGGTCACCGGGTCCCAGACCTGGACGGCGTTGTCGATCCAGGAGGAGAGCACGAGCCGATTACCGTCTGTGGCCGCAGTGAAGGGGGAGATGGGTTTTCCTGGAGCGCCCAACGGATAGTAGGGCTTGCCGGTACGGCCATCGTAGGCCTTCATGGTCCAGAGGTCGGCCACGAAGACGGCCTCGCGGCCGTTGGTCCAGGGCAGTACGGCCAGGCCTCCAGGCACGATCATGCCGCCCCGGCTGACCAGGCGCGGCCGGCCGGTGGGAAGGACCTCGACGACGGTGCCGTCCCAGGCATGGGTGACGAAGAGGCGGCCATGGCTATCGAAGGCCAGGTTGTCCAGGCCGGGGGTGAGCTGGGCGAAGACCTCGCGGGTGCCATCCTGCAGATTCAGGCGGATGATCTGGCCCAGGCCCTGGTCGGACACCAGGAGGCGGCCGGCGGAATCGAATTTGACGGCTCCGGGCACGGCAAAGCCCTCGGCCACGGTCCACATCTCGCCGGTATCGACATCGATGCGGACGACCTTGCCCTGGGTGAAGATGGGGCTATAGAGGAGGCCATCGGGGCCCCAGTCCATACCGTTGAGCTGGCCGAGGTTCTCCAGGATGAGCCGCGGGGGCTCGACGCCCTCGGGGTCGACCTCGTAGAGGGCATCGCCCAGGAAGGCCAGGGCGACAAAGAGGCGGCCGTCATCGGAGAAGGTGATGGGGTTGGCGCCGGGTGGCAGGTTGGCGACGGTGATCTTGGTGCCGTCGGGGAAGAGGCGGCCGACCTCGCCGGTGTTGATGGCGGTCCAGTAGAGGGAGCCGTCGGGGCCGAAGATCAGGTCGTCGGGCGTCTGCACGCCGCGCTCGGGGCCGATGCGGTCGAGGACCGTGCCGAAGTTGGGATCCATCACCACGATCTCATTCCCCCACACGCTGGCTATGTAGAGGTTGCCGTCGGGGCCGAAGCCCAGGCCGTTGGCGCCGTGAATGGGTGCGCCCCGCTCCAGCACGGGCACGCCCCCGGCCGCGGCCGGGCCGCCGGCCAGGAGGCCGGCCAACAGGATGGCTAGCAGGGGCAGCCATTTCAGCTTAGGTTGCATGGTGTTCCCTCCTTGTGCCTGAATGGCACGACTCGTGGGGCTCAGCCAGGGCCCACCCCGGTGGGCGGTCATGGCCCGCGCGCTGGTTTCACCTCCTGGCGGGCGACGGCTGTGGTGGCCTGTGTCGCGGACATCCCGTGTTACCTCCGCGGGACCCCAAGGTTTGTGAAGACAGCCCTAGGTGAATTATCGCGCAGAACGAGGGGGGAGTCAACAGATGCGCAGATGGACGGCCCGGGGCGGACCGGAACACGGGCGCGACACGGACGCCGGAAGCCGGTCGAGGGGGCATTTGAGAAGCGCCGAGGAGAATGACCGGGTGGTGCGATGGCGGGCCTGGGGATCGACCAGAGCCCGCCGTGTCCAGGAGAGGTTGTGTCGGGTGGGGCGTTATGGCTGGGGCTGGAGCTCGAAGCCCAATTGCTCGGACATCCCCAGCCGATCCATCTGCACCCACCACTCCGCGATCTTGCCGTCCTCGATGCGGACCATCTCCACCTGATCGTACTTGACGGGCACGTTCGAGACCTGCTGGCCCAGGTAGTCGCCAGTGTAGTTGCCCTGCATGACGTAGAACTCCATCAGGAGGTCCCCTTCGCTGACCTCGGCCACGGGCGTGGCCTTCACGTCGGAGAGCGCGCCGTAGAACACCTTCCAGCCGGCCTTCATGGCATCCAACCCGACCACGTCGACGCCACCGGGGTAGTGGAGGACGGCGTCGGTGGCGATGACCTGGTCGAAGTCATCCCACTGCCCGGCCATGAACAGGTCGACGAACCTGTGCATGACCTCCCGGTTGGTAGCCGCCTGATCTACCTGTGCTACTGGCATGGTGGCCTGGCTCCCTTCTGGTGGATAACAGGCTGACAGCATCACCAGCGCTGCCAGCAAAGCGGACGTCGCTATGAGCAGGAGTCTCTTGTTCATCGGCATGTCTCCTTTCCTACCCTGAGTATAGCAGCAAGACGCGTGAGGAACGCGTAATGGGCTGGCAGCGAGATCATCATGGGCGAAATCGATGGCGACCCATGGTGACCATCATCGTCAAAGGTGGGGGTGGCGAGGTGTGGGGCAATGGCCAGTTCAGGGGGGTGCCACGACTGGGCGGGGACGGAGCCCCGCGCCCTACGAGGCGATGGGGGTTTTGGCACAGTGGGGGGATATCATCCCGGTAGGGACGGAGGCCCGCGGCCTACGAGGGGATGGGGGTTTTGGTGCAGACAGGTGGAGAGACGGGAGGGGGTTGGAGGAGGCGGCAGGCGGCCTGGAGGAAGTTGTCGCGGAAGGCCTGGCCGGGGATGGTCTGCGCGAGGTCGGCGATGAGGTTGCGGGCGGTGGTGAGTTCCGCGGCGGCTGCGGATGGACGGCCCGTGGCCCCGTACAGGCGTGCCAGGCTGGCGTGCATGCGCCACAGGTGAAAGCGCTCTTCTGCGGCCTGGGCGTTGGCCACGGCGGCCTGGAGCTGGGCCAGGGCCTCCGCGGTGCGGCCCAGGCCTGCCAGCGCTCCCCCCTGCAGCTGCCACAGGCAGGTGATGACCTGGCCGGGGGCCAGGCCGGGCGCTGAGGCGATCAGGCGATGGGCGATGTCCAGGGCCAGGGCGGGGTCTCCCTGGGCCAGGGCGACTTGCGCGCGCCTGGCCCAGCAGGTGCGCTTGTGGATGGTGTCCATGTCCGTCTCGGGCGTGAGGACGGTCTCGAGACACTCCAGGGCCTGGGCTGGCTGGCCCCGCAGGAGCCAGGCGGCGGCCAGGGTGGCGGTGGCGTGGTGGAGCCAATGCCGGGAGTGGAGCTGCTGCGCGAGGGCGAGGGCCTGCTCCAGGTGCGGTTGTGCGGCGTCGGGGGCGAGCATCTCGACGTAGAGCGCGGCGAGGATGGAGCGGCCGGCCGCCATCCACTCGCGATGGCCCACGGCAGAGGCGACGCGCAGGGCGCGGTGGACGGACTCCCAGGCATGGGCGAATTGACCCTGGCCGGTGTGCCACAGGCTCAGCGCCCAGAGCGCCCAGGCCTCGGCGACAGGGGAGTCGATCTCCACGGCGATGGCCAGGGCTTCGTCCAGGTCGCGGCGGGCACCGGCCGGGGCAGAGGGGCAGACAACGGCCGGCGCGATGTAGGCGGTGCTGCGGGCGATGCCGCGGCCGGTGAGGCTATCGGCCAGGCGGGGGTAGTCCTGGAGCTCACGGCACAGGGGGATCGAGCGATCGTAGTAGCCGATGCTGGCGGCCAGGTCGCCGGCCAGGAGCGAGGTGATGCCCAGGAGGTCCAGCGTGTTGGCCAGCTCCCGCTCGTCGCCCACCTCCTGAAAGATCGCCAGGGCCTGCTGGTGATAGCGCAGCGCGGTGGCGGGGTCTTCCGCGTTGGCGAACCAGTTGGCGGCCCAGTTCAGACTGCTGGCCAGGGCTGCGGGATCGTTCAGGCTGTGGGCCAGCTGCAGGGCGGCGTCGATCAGGCGGCGGCTCTGGCCGTAATCGCGCGAGGTCCAGAGCTCCGCCAGGTCCAGCAGGCCGCGCCACTCCACCTGGCGGTCGCCGGCGGCGCGGCCCTGCTGGAGCGCGGCCTCATGATCGCGGCGGGCGTGGTCGAAGTCGCCCAGGGTACGGTAGGCCAGGCCGCGGCCGCGGTGCAGGCTGGCCAGCGCGGCGGCGTCCAGGGAGAGGTTGTTGGCCAGCTCCATGGCGCGCGTGTAATGGGCGATGGCCTCGGCGCTGGCATAGGCGCGGGCGGCGTGCTCGGCGGCGATCAGGGCATAGCGAAAGGCCTGGCCCCAGTCGCTGGCCTCATAGAAGTGGTGGGCCAGCTGCACGGCTATCTCGTCCGAATGCCCGGCGTACAACTCCTCCAGGGCCCTGGCGACCTGGCCGTGGAGCAGGCGGCGCTCGCCCGGGCTGAGCTGCCGGTGGACGTACTCCTGCACCAGGATGTGGCTGAAGTGGTAGCGGGCTGCGCGTCGGGTCCCTGCCTGCACCTCGCCCAGCTCTTGCACCAGCCTGTGCGGCTTCTCCAGCTTGTGCAGGCCGCGCAGCAGGGGCCTTTCGGCGACGCCCTGCACCGCGGCCACCACCTCGGCCGTGAACAGCTCCCCCTCGACGCTGGCGATGTTGAGGATCTCGCGCAGCTCTGGATTGAGCCGGCTGACGCGCTGGGCGATGACGGCCTCCACGCGGGCGGGCAGCTGATCCCAATCCAGGGCCGGGCCCTCGATCCAGGCGCCGTCGGAGCGCAGGTCGGGGATGAGATCGCCGCGCTCTCGCATGGCGCGCAGCAGCTCGACGGTGAACAGGGGATGGCCGGCGGTGCGGTAGAAGAGGGCGTCGCGGAAGCCGGCGCCCAGCCGGTTGCGCTTGGCGTCCAGGAAGGCGTCGACGAAGCCCCGGCCCTCCCTTTCGCTGGCCAGGTCCAGGTCCACCCACACATCGCCGAAGGTGCGCTGGAGCTCCTGCAGAACCGGCTGCAGGGGATGGGGTTCGCGGCCGCGGCCCAGGGCCACCTCCTCCGGGCGACAGGCGCCGAGCACCAGGATGCGCTGGCCGGGCTCGCCCAGCCGCCGGCAGAGGTGGAACAAGAGGGCGATGGAGGCACTGTCGGCCCACTGGATGTCGTCCAGCACCAGGGCCAGGGGGCGCTGGGCGGCCAGGGCATGCAGCACGGCGGCAACCTGCTCGAACAGGAAGGTCTGCTGCAGGTCGATGGCACCTACCCGAGCGCGCGCGGTGAGTGCCCGCAGGCGCTCCAGCCAGCCGGCCTGGTCCGGGAGGGCGCAGGCCACGCGGGCCAGCAAGGATTCGCCGGAGAGGATGGGGCCGATGAGCGCGGGGCCGCTTTCCA